>NZ_JBEPKL010000015.1:0-92558 GCF_040544655.1 Sphingomonas sp. 1185 | reverse complement strand
TGCCGAATGCGCCAACTACTTCGCCGCAGCCGGTTACGATGCAGACTGATCGGAATTTGCTCTAGCGCAGCTTGGGTGAGGGGTTGAGCGAGCCCTAAGGCTCGCGCGCTCGCGGGGCGAGCGCCCACCCCTCACCCAGCTCCGACTAAGTCTTTGCTCTCGCAAAGACCAAGTCTGCGCAACCCTCTCCCCTCTGCGAGGGGCGAGGGAGGGAAAGGCAGCGCTGAATGGCGATAGACCTAGATTCAATGTCCCCGGCGAATGTCGGGAACCTAGGAAACGGGGACGGCGCGTCGGGGGCCAGCCTTAACCGGGATGGCCCGGACCGGCGTCAGTCGCCGCGCAGCCGCACCCAGGTCGGGGCGTGGTCGCTGGCCTTTTCCCGGCCGCGATAGCTTTTGTCGACCCCGGCATCGACCAGCCGGTCCGCCGCCTGCGGGCTGAGCAGCAGATGGTCGATGCGGAAACCCGCATCGCGCTGCCACGACCCGGCCTGATAGTCCCAGAAGGTCCACACCCCGCCCTTGGGCGCGCGGGTGCGCAGCGAGTCGGTCCAGCCCTGCGCCAGCAACCGGCGATAGGCCGCGCGGCTCTCCGGCTGCATCAGCGCATCGCTGGCCATGGCGGGCACCGAGAAGGTGTCGTCGTCATTCGGGATGACGTTGTAATCCCCCGCCAGCACCGCGGGCACTTCCTCGGCCAGCAAGGCCCGCGCCCGATCGGCCAGCCGCTCCATCCAGCGCAGCTTATAGTCGAATTTGGGCCCCGGCTGCGGATTGCCGTTGGGCAGATAAAGCGAGGCGACGACCAGATCACCGACCTGGCATTCCAGATAGCGGCTATGCTCGTCCTCGGGCTCGCCCGCCAGCCCGCGCTGCCGCTCGACCGGCTGGGTGCCGCGCGCCAGCACCGCGACGCCGTTCCAGCTCTTCTGCCCGTGCCAGACCGCGCCGTACCCCGCGGCCTCGATCTCGGCGGCGGGAAAGGTTTCGTCGCTGGTCTTCAGTTCCTGGAGACAGACGATATCGGCGTCCGCCTCGGCCAGATATTCGAGCAGGCGGGGCAAACGGGCCTTGATCCCGTTGATATTGTAGGTGGTGATCTTCACGTCAGACCGCGAAGCTGGTGCCGCAGCCGCAGCCCGAGGCCGCGTTGGGATTGGTCACGCGAAACGCCGCGCCGCCCAGCGATTCGACATAATCGACCTCCGCCCCGCGCACGAGGTCCAGGCTGATGCTGTCGACGACCAGCCGGACGCCGTCGGTCTCGGCGACCGTGTCGTCCTCGGCGGGGCTGTCGGCCAGACCGAACTTATACTGGAAGCCCGAACAGCCGCCCCCTTCGACCGAAAGGCGCAGGATGGCGGGCTTGTTCTGCCGCTCGGCGATCGCCGCGACGCGGGCGGCGGCGGACGGAGTCAGCGCGATGTCGGAAATCTGGGTGGCCATGGGGATCAGATAGGCGCAGGGGGCCGGGTGAACAATCCCGATCGCACTATTCCTCCCCTGCAAGGGAAGGTGGCCGTCCTTAGGACTGACGAAGGGGTGTCGCGGCCAGCGAGACACCCCTCCACCATGTCGAGCATGGTACCCCTCCCCTTGCAGGGGAGAAATATCGATCAGTCCTGCGCGGCGGGACCGTCGGTCGACACCGGAATCTGGTGGATCGCATGATCCTGCGACGCCATCAGATAGTCGCCGGTGGTCAGGAAGGGCACCGGGTTGACCGCATGACCGTCCATGCGAACCTCGTAATGAAGGTGCGGGCCGGTCGAGCGGCCGGTTGAGCCCATCAGCGCGATCAGCTGGCCGCGGGTCACCCGCGCGCCGTCGGCGACCAGGATCTTCGACAAATGGCCATAGCGGGTGGCGATACCTTTGCCATGGTTGATCTCGACCAGATTGCCATAGCCGCCCTGCCAACCGGCATGATCGACGATGCCGTCGGCGGTGGCATAGATGGGGGTGCCGACCGGGCCGGGAATGTCGACCCCGGCATGCATCGCGGCGGTGCCGCGGAACGGGTCGGAACGGATGCCGAAATTGCTGGTGAACTTGAGCTGCTCGACCGGCTGGACCGACGGAATGGCGATCACGCCCTTCTGGACCGAGTCCATCTTCTTCCAGGTCTGGAACAGGGTCCGGAACTGCTGGTCGGTGCGCAGGTCGGCGGAGGCTTCGGCGCTGTTGGCGGGGATATACTCGCCGCCGACCGCCTTGGCGGGAGCGGCATGGCCGGCGGGGCTGTGGGTGGCGGCGGCACGGCCGGTGGCGGCGATGGCGCCCTGGCCGGAAAGGGTGACAGTCAGGATTCCGACGAGTGCCGCAATCGATTTACCCCACGTATGACGCTGCTTCATCGAACCCCGGCAATTTTCCGGCCGAGCGCACCCATTGTCGGGATCGCCCGGCTTTCGTCCATCCAATGCTGTTTCGCAGCCCCACCGCGTTACAGACGGTCAGCTTGTGCCGTCGAAGGTTCCTCGTCCGCAAGGGGCGCATAGAAGTCGCGCGTCAGACCGGCAGCGGCGCGCGCCGAGTCGTTGAACGGTGGCTTAACGACCCCGCGAAAGTGGCGGCGGACCAGCATCCGCCAATGCTCGGCGGGCGCGATGTCATGGTTCGCGGCGAGATAGCCGAACCATTTGGCGCCGAATCCGACATGGCGGATCTCGTCGGTATAGATGCGCTGGAGGATGCGCGCGGACACCTCGTCGCCCCCGGCGCGGACCCGCGCGACCGTCTCGGGCGTGACGTCCAGCCCGCGCGCCTCCAGCACCAGCGGCACCACCGCCAGCCGCGCCATCGCGTCATGCGCGGTTTCCTCGGCCGCCTCCCATAATCCGGCATGGGCGGGCAGCTCGCCATAACCCGACCCCAGCACCCGCAGCCGTCGATACAGCACCGCGAAGTGCATCGCCTCGTCCGCGCCGACCGAAATCCAGTCATCGGCGAAGCTGCGCGGAAACTGCGCGCCGAACCGGCCCGCCGCGTCGAAGGCCAGGTCGATCGCCGCGAACTCGATATGCGCCAGCGCATGGAGCAGCGCGATCCGTCCCTTTTCCGATCCGCCGCGCCCGCGCTTGGGCATCCGGTTGGGTGGCAGCAATTCGGGACGCTGGGGCCGCCCCGGCGCGTCGGGCATCGCCGCGTCGAACCGATGCGCCAGATCGCCGCGCCGCCAGGCCCGCGCCGCCGCACGAGCCAGCCGCACCTTGGTCAGCGGGTCGCTCTCGCGCAGCACCGCCGCACATGCCTCGGCCAGGCTGGTCATGGTCAAAGCGCGCGCGCCGCCTCCAGCACGGCCTCGGCATGTCCCGGCACCTTCACCCTGCGCCAGCTGGTCGCCAGCCGCCCCTCGCGATCGAACAGGAAGGTCGCGCGTTCGATTCCCATATAGGTCTTGCCGTACAGCTTCTTCTCGCCCCACACGCCGAACGCCTCGCACGCCGTGCCGTCCTCGTCGCTGGCGAGTTCGACGGTCAGCTCGTATTTCGCCGCGAATTTCTGGTGCTTGGCGGGGCTGTCCTTGGAGATGCCGATCACCCGCACGCCCGCCGCCCGGAACCCCTCGGCCAGCGCGGTGAAGTCCTGCGCCTCGCGGGTGCAGCCGCTCGTATCGTCCTTGGGGTAGAAATAGACGACCAGCGGCCCCGCCACCTCGCCCAGCGCCAGCGGCTGTCCCTCGGCCGTGGTCACCGTGACCGCCGGAATCGGATCGCCCTTGTCCATCGCTTCATTCTCCTTGCCAGACGTGGAGCACCTCCTGCCGCGTCGCCTCCAGCGTGGCAACCACCGCCGCCCAATCGGCCAGCCCCATGGCGCGCGCGATCAGCGGGCGGGTCGCGACCGGCGGCTCCTGCCCATCGGGAACTAGCAGGCGGAAGGCGACCAGCGCGCGGGTCAGCACGTCATGTGCTTGCGCCATGGCGGGCGGCATCAGCCCCTGCCCCACCAGCGCCGCGATCGCCTGCGCAAGATCGGGGGCAAAGCCGGTCCGCTCGGCCAGCTGGGTCCGATGCACCGCAAACTCCAGATCGACCAGACCGCCGGGCAGCAGCTTCACGTCGAAGGGCCCCTGCGGCGGCTTGTGCCGCGCCATCTCGCGGCGCATCTCGCCCGCCTCGGCCTGCACATCGCGTGGTGGGCGGCGGCCGCCCAGCACATCGGCGACGATCGCCGCGACATCCGCGCGCGCCGCCGCCGATCCGAAGATCGGCCGCGCGCGGGTCAGCGCCATATGCTCCCAGGTCCAGGCATCCTCGCTCTGGTAGCGCGCGAAACTGTCGACCGAGACGACCAGCGGCCCCTGCGTCCCCGAGGGGCGCAGCCGGGTGTCGACCGGATAGAGCGGCCCCGCCTGGGTCGGCACCGACAGGGCCGCCGTCACCCGCTGTGCCAGCCGGTTATAATAGAGCGTCGCGCCCAGCGGCTTGGGACCGTCGGACTCGGCCGCGAAATCGCCGGTGAACAAATAGACGAGGTCGAGGTCCGAGGCATGGGTCAGCGCCGCCCCGCCCATCCGGCCCAGCGCCAATATCACCAGCTCGCTGTCCGGCACCCGGCCATGCGCCGCGACGAATGCGTCCACCGTCGCCTGCGCCAGCACCCCGACCGCCGCCTCGGCGACGCGGGCATAGCCGCCCGCCACCTCCAGCGGATCGGCACGCCCCGCCACGATCTGCGCGCCCAGCGCGAACCGCAGCTCGCCGACGACGCGGCGGACATGGTCCAGCCGGTCCTGATAATCCTGCCCCGCCTCGCCGCCCCGCATCGCGCTTTCGAGGACCGCGATCGCGGGCAGTGGCTCGAAGGCCGAAGCGTCGATCAGCCCGTCGAGCAAGGCCGGTCGCCGCGCCAGTTCGGTCGCCAGCGGTGCGGCATGGCTGAGGATCGCGACGGTCAGGCTGGCGAGCCCAGGCCGCGCCTCCAGCAGACGGAAGATGTTGATCGCGCTCGTCATCCGCTCGAACAGCGAATCGAGCTTGAGCAGCGCGGCATCCGGATCGGGCGCCTCGCCCAGCGCCTCGACCAGGGTGGGCAGCACCGCGTCGAGCGCCTCGCGTGCGGCCGGGCTGCGCAGCGCGGGATAGTCGCCGCCACGCCAGGCCGCGATCCGCCGCGCCGCCGCCTCAATATCGCGCAGGCCCGCCGCGACCAGCCGTTCGCCCAGCAGCACCGGGTCGTGCGGCAGCCGCGGCCGCTCGTCGGCGTCCAGCGCATCATAGCATTGCCCCACCCGCGCGGTGACCGGGGCCAGCGTCGCGACCAGCGTCGCGCCGTCCGCCAGCCCGTGCAGATGCGCCACCCGGTCGAGCGCCTCGCTTTTGGGCAGCTGGTGAGTCTGGCGGTCGTCGATCATCTGCACCCGGTGCTCGATGGTGCGCAGCAGGACATAGGCGTCGGACAGCGCCGCCGCCTCGCCCGGATCGATCCGCCCCGCCTCGGCCAGCCGCGCCAGCGCGTCGCGGGTGGCGGGCGCGCGCAGCGACGGGTCGCGGCCGCCATGGATCAGCTGGTGAATCTGCGCGAAGAACTCGATCTCGCGAATCCCGCCGCGCCCGCGCTTCAGGTCATAGCCGGGGCCCAGCGCCTGCCCCTGCGCATGGTGATCGCGAATCCGCCGGGTCAGGTCGCGGATTTCGCCCACCGCCCCGAAATCGAGCGCGCGGCGCCAGACGAAGGGTCGAATCGCGTCGAGGAAACGCTGACCCAGCGCCATGTCCCCCGCCGCCGCGCGCGCACGGATGAACGCCGCGCGCTCCCAGGTCAGCGCCTGGCTTTCATAATAGGCGATCGCCCCTTCGACGGGAATCGCGATCGGCGTCGCCTCGGGCGAGGGGCGCAGCCGCAGATCGACGCGCAGCACATAGCCATCGCCGTCACGCGCCTGGAGCAGTTCGACCACCCGCTTGCCGATCCGCACCGCCGCCTCTTCGGGTTCCTCGCGCGGGCGGCGGGGCAATGTCTCGGGGTCGAAGATCAGGATGGGGTCGATATCGGAGGAATAGTTGAGCTCGCGGCTGCCCTGCTTCCCCAGCGCGATGGCGGCGAAGCCGACCGGCTCGGCATCCGGCGTCCGCTCCAGGATCGCCGCGCGGATCGCGTGAGACAGCGCCTCGTCGGCAAAGTCGGTCAGCCGGCGGGTCACTTCGGTCAGGTCATAGATGCCCGCCAGATCACCCAGCGCGACGGTCAGCGCCAGCGCGCGCCGCCGCCGCCGCAGCGCGGTGCCGACCGGCAGCGTGGGGTCGAGCATCGGCAGATCGGCCAGCCGCCCTTCGCTGGCCATCGCTGCGATTTCCGGCTCGCGGTCGAGCAACATCGCCAGAAAGGGGGAATGACGCCGCGCCCGGTCGAGGGCATCGGGCAGTTGCGAACAGGCGGGGACATTCATGCCCCTGCTTCTACCCTCTTGCGCGCGCACCGCAAAAGGCTTTCCCCAAGGTTAACGAAGCAGCTTCACAATTTTTGCAACCTGTCAAGCCCTCATCCGTTATGATGGCATGACGAGCACAGAAGCATGGACCGGACCTATCCATATCGTTCCCGCCCCCCGGCGGGTGGACGATATCGGCTGCGCGTTGCGCGCCGCCTTTTCCGATCCGTTGCGCCTGCCCGACCATTGGGTCCGCCTGCTCGCGCGACTGGACGAATCCGCCCAACGCCACTGATCCGACCGCGATGCTCGGGCTGGTATGCCATGTCGGCCCGGCCCCAGGTCATGAAAACGGCCGCCCTACCCCATCGGGCAGAGCGGCCGGAAAATTCGTCGGGTTGGCTTAGCGGCCGCCGCTTAGCTGGTCGACATCGCCCATGATGCTGTCGAGCGCGGTCTTGCTGCTGTCGGTTTCGTGCAGGCGACGCGAGGGCAAGGCGCCTTCGCTCAGGATCGCCTCCAGCGCGACGCGGCCCCGTGCGACCCGGCTCTTGATCGTGCCGACCGCGACGTTGCAGATTTCCGCCGCTTCCTCATAGGCGAAGCCACCCGCGCCGACGAGGATCAGCGCCTCGCGTTGCGGCTGCGGCAGGTGCATCAGCGCACGCTGCATGTCGCCCAGCTCGACATGACGGTCCTGGCTGGCGGGGGCCGCGAGGATGCGGTCGGCGACCAGATCGTCCCACTCGCCCTTGAAGCGCGCGCGGCGCATCTGCGAGAGATAGAGGTTACGCAGGATGATGAAGGTCCAGGCCCGCATATTGGTGCCCGCCTGGAACCGCTTGCGCGCCGCCCAGGCCTTGAGCAGCGTTTCCTGCACCAGATCATCGGCCAGATCGCGGCTGCCCGACAGCGAGCGCCCGAATGCGCGAAGATGGGGAATCACGCGCGCCAGCTCGGTCTTGAACTCGGAATCGGACAGGGCGACGTGCTCGACGGGGGCGTCGACCTCGATATCGTCCTGCATCAGTGGCTGCGTCATGAAAATCCGATCGTCGGAAGCGGCCGCATGCGCGACCGTTTCGAAATATAGGGTTGGGGGCCCAAAATTGCCAGCCGGTCCAAAGCTATAATGGACCCGCCCAGAGGCCGTATCGCGATCAGCGGAGCACCAGCCAGGCAAAGATCGCGATGACCAGCACCAGCGATATGGGCAGGATGTACCGCGTCACATGCGGGGTCGATCCTGCCCTCGCGTCTTCCTTGGAGACATGGATGGGATGTTCGGGATCAGCCATGTCCACCTCAACGCCTATCGACCGTTTTGGGTCCGTAACCGATGATCTTTCGTCCTGGCGACCTTACTCGGCCGGAACGGTGCTCTGGTCGAAGAACAGCGCCTGGCTGATCGCCGCCTTCACCGTCGACCGCTGGAACGGCTTGGTGATGAGGAAGGTCGGCTCGGGACGCTCGCCGGTCAACAGACGCTCGGGGAAGGCGGTGATGAAGATCACCGGCACCTCGAACTCGGCCAGGATGTCCTTGACCGCGTCGATACCCGAACTGTCGTCGGCCAGCTGGATGTCGGCCAGCACCAGGCCGGGCCGGTCTTCCATCGCCAGCGCCACCGCCTCGTCGCGGGTCACGGCGACGCCGGTCACCTCATGCCCCAGGTCGCGGACGATCGTCTCGATATCCATCGCGATGATCGGCTCGTCCTCGATGATGAGGACGCGGGCGCGGGTCTGCTTCTCGATCTCGGCCAGCGCCTCGGATACGAGATTCTCGACCTCGCTCGGCTCGACATCGATCAGATAGGCCGCGTCCTCGGGCGTGAAGCCCTCCATCGCGGTCAGCAGCAGCGCCTGGCGCGACAGCGGGGTCATCCGCGCCAGCCGGGCGCGCGCCACGCCCTCATTGCCGTCGGCATCGACGCCGTCATTGTCCAGTTCGTCGTAATTGGCCGACGACCAGATGCCCTGGAACATGCGGTAAAGGCCCAGGCGCGGATCGACGTCGCGCGGAAACTGGTCGGGGGCCGCGACGATCGCCTCCAGCGTGGCGCGGACATATTTGTCGCCGTGCATCTGGCTGCCGGTCAGGGCCCGGCCATAGCGCCGCAGGAAGGGAAGATGGGGCGCAAGCTGCTGTCCAAGCGACATGGGTAATGATCACTCCCTGAGGTATTCGCGAAAGCCTGATGTGCTGGCCGCCGCGCGTGTTTTCAATGCCGTTTTCTCCGAAATCCCCGATCGACGCGCCGCATGGACGTCCGTCCGGTTTTTTCGTATCGCATCGGGAACCAACCAGATCGAATTTGGTTTCATCGCCACATCAACTATGGCTCTGGCGTAACGCCGACCGGCGGCGCGATTGGGTCGCCATTGCGTCGGTTGCCCCGCTAGTGGGTCGTGCAGGGGGATATTTTGAGTTTGGGCAACAAGACCAAGAAGACGCCTTCCTCGACGCCCGAAAACGGTGGCGAGAAGGATGCCGGCTCGGCCCTGCGCCAAGCATATCAGAAGACCGTCGACGAAAAGATTCCTGACGAGATGCTTGACCTTCTCAGCAAGCTGGACTGACGATCCGGCCGCATGGCCAACGCCCCCATCATTCCCGCCCCGGCTAACCCCGTCGAACGCCCCCCGGTCCCGGCACCGCGCCTGACCACGGGCGCGAAGCTCGTTCTGGTGCTGGGCAGCACGCTGCTGATCCTGGCGGCCATCGCGGTCTTTGCCACGTTGCAGACGACCCGGCTGGCCGACAGCGAGGCGAGCGGCCGCCTGCGCATCGCCGCGAACGAGGATGCGCGCGCCATCGCCACCGAACTGGTCGGCGACATGACCGCGCTGCGCGTCGCGGTCCGTGCGCTGGGCCAGGACCCGCTCGACATGCCCAGCTGCGCCCGCGCCCAGGGTGTGTTCGCGCAACAGTCGATGACCGGCGCGCGCTTCCTCATCACCGACCGGACGGGCAAGACGCTGTGCGGCGACCCGCTGCCCGCCGCGCTGCCGGTGCTGGCCGACGGATCGCCGATCGGCGCCGATATCCTGGCCGGACAGGGCCTGGTCCTGTCGGTCGTGCATCAGGACGGCCGGACCCAGGCGCGCGCCTTCTTCCCCCTGCCCTTCCTGCGCACGCTGATTGACCAGAGCAATCACACCAGCGCGGTCGCATCGGTGATCGAGCTGGACGGCGAATCCCTGCCGCTGGCCAGCCTGCCCGGCCGGGGCGCGCTCGGGCGGATGAAGTCGATCCGGACCGAGCTGGGCATTGGCGGCCTGGTGCTGCGGACCTCGGCCCCCAGCGCGCCGATCACCTCCTCGCTGATCGTCGCGCTCGCGCTGCCGCTGCTGATGTGGCTGGCCGCCGTGGTGCTGGGCTGGTTCATCGTCGACCGCCTGCTCATCCGCCCCCTGCGCCAGCTGCGCGGGATCGTCGCCGCCTATCAGCCGGGCGAGACGCTCGACATCTCGCAGGTGGAGGCCGCGCCCGCCCAGGAAATCCGCGACCTGGCCGATACGTTCGAGGCGATCACCCAGACGGTCGCCACCCACGAGGCCGGACTGGCCGAAGGGCTGGTCCGCCAGACCAAGCTGACCCGCGAAGTCCATCACCGGGTGAAGAACAATCTCCAGGTCATCTCCAGCCTGATCAACTTCCACGCGCGCGGCGCGACGGGGCCGGAGGCGATGGCCGCCTATTCCTCGATCCAGCGACGCGTCGATGCGCTGGCGGTGGTGCATCGCCACCACTTCGCCGAGCTGGAGGAAAATCGCGGGCTGAACCTGCGGACGATGATCGGCGAGCTGGCGGCGAACATCCGCGCCACCGCGCCGGAGAACGCCGCCGGGATCGGCATCTCGCTCGACGTCGCGCCGCTTCTGGTGAACCAGGACGTGGCGGTCGCGGTCGCCTTCCTCGTCACCGAGACGATCGAGCTGGCGATGAATTGCGACCCCGCCGCGCAGATCCGCGTCGCGGTCAAGCCCGCCGAGCAGGAAGGCCGCGCGGTTGTCCGCGTCGTATCGCGCGCGCTGGTCGAAACCGACGAGCTGCGGCACCTGATCGGCAAGCGCTATGGCCGGGTCATGGAGGGGCTGGCGCGGCAGCTTCGTGCGCCGTTGCACCATGATCCGCTGACCGGCGCCTATGAGATTTCCATCGCGATCGTCGGGCGCGACTGAAAAATCGGCGAAAAAGATTCGCAACTGCGAAAAAGCCGGGAACCCTTGCCCCGGCAGAGGGTTCTGCTCTTCGGATAGCGAACTTATGCCCCCCCGCTCTCGCTATCCAAGCCATAGGCCTGGAAGCGTCCACCCTCCCCCCCCCCGGTGACGCTTCCAGGCCTTAATCTTTTCCGCAGTCCGAGACTCCGCCGCTTCGCCGCCCGAGTCGCCACCCGTGACAGGGCCGGAACGAATGCCGTGTTGACGCATTGGACGCGCAAGGATTTCACAAAGGAGACTGAGAATGCGTAAGCTCATGGGTCTGGCAATCGTCGCCGGTGCGTTGCTGGTCAGCGCATGCAACACCGTCGAGGGCGTGGGTCGCGACGTGAGCTCGGCGGGCAACACCGTCGCCAAGACGGCGGACGACGCCAAGTAAGCCCTTCACCCGGCTGAAGACAGGAAAGGCCCTGGCGGTTTCGCCGGGGCCTTTTTTGTTGGGGTTCAGTCTGTGGCCTTCGACTTCGCTCAGGCTGAACGCCGTTTGGGGCCTTGGAGCCCTTCCCTCGCTCCGTTCAGCCTGAGCGAAGTCGAAGGCCAAGCGAGCACCAAAGAAAAAGGCCCCGGTTCTCACCGAGGCCTTTCCAGAACCATCCACATCGACATCACGCCCCCGCATCGGCTTCCTCTTCGGGCACCTGTCTGGCCCGGCTCCGTTCGGTGAACCAGATGCCGATGATCGCCAGTTCGTAGAGGATGATGAGCGGCACCGCGAGCAGCACCTGCGACATCAGGTCAGGCGGGGTCAACACCGCCGCGATCGCGGTCGCCGCCACGATCGCATAGCGCCGCGCCCCGATCAGCTGCTTGCGCGTCACGATGCCCGCCCGCTCCAGCAGCATCAGCAGCACCGGCAACAGGAACGCCAGGCCAAAGGCGAACAGGAACTGCATGATGAAGGACAGGTAATTGCCGATGGCGGGCAAGGCCTCGCGCCGCACGCCGCCGACGACCCCGTCAAAGCCCAGCAGGAAATGCAGCGCCATCGGGATGGCGATATAATAGGCCATCGCCGCGCCCATCAGGAACAGCACCGGCGTCGCCAGCAGGAAGGGCAGCAGCGCGCGCTTTTCCTTGCGGTACAGCCCCGGCGCGACGAACTGCCACAGCTGGTTGGCGATCACCGGAAAGGCGATCATCATCGCGGCGAAGAAGGCGACCTTCACCTGAACGAAAAACGCCTCGAAAATCTCGGTATAGACCAGCTTGCCCTGCCCGGCCGCCAGCAGCGGCTTGGCGAGGAAGCCGAAGATCGACTCCGAGAAATACATCGACACGCCGAAGCCCAGCGCGATCGCGACGATGCAATAGAGCAGCCGACGACGAAGCTCGATCAGATGGTCGAGCAGGGGCGCGCGGCTGGCGTCGATCTCGTCATGGTCGGTCACGACGCCGCCCCTTCATTGGGGCGCGGGGCCGGATGCGCGGCGGGATCGGCGGGCGCGGGGGCGACGACGGGCTTCTCGACCATCACCGGCCGATCGCTGTGATCCTCGTGCGCGGACGCGTGGGGGTCAGACAAGGCGGCGTCGGGCAAGGCGGGGACGGGCGCGGCGTGATCCGGCACCGTGTGATCGGGCGCGGGATCGACGACCGGCGGCACCTCGGCGGCATGCTCGCGCATGATCCGCTCATTCTCCGCCGCCCAGCGCTTTTCCATTTCCTCCAGCTCGGCCTCGCGGACCATATTGTCGAAGCCCTGCCGGAACTGGCGCGAGACGCCGCGCGCCTTGCCGACCCAATAGCCGACGACGCGCATCGCCTTGGGCAGATCCTTGGGACCGATCACGACCAGCGCGACGATGGCGACGAGCAGGAACTCGCTGGAGTCGATATTGAACATGGACGTCCGGTATCAGCTGGCGGACGCGATCAGCGATCGTCGCGCACGCGCTCGCCATCACGGTCGAAGGCGGGCTCGGCCGACTTCTGCGCCTCGATCCGGGCGGACGGCTTGGCGGGCTTTTCGTCCTCTTCGGCCATGCCCTTCTTGAAGTTCTTCACACCCTTGGCGACATCGCCCATCAGGTTGGAGAAGCGGCCGCCGCCGAGCAGAAGGATGGCGACGATCGCGAGGACGAGAAGGTGAATCGGGCTAAAGCTGCCCATGGCACGTCTCCTGGGAATTCATGGTCTATCTAGGCCTTGGCATCGCCAGCGGCAATGGTTCAGCGATGCGTGCAAAGCCCCGAACGGGGAGCAAGGAGCCGTGCCGCCTCATTGTGACGTGGGCGTGACGCAAAGAAAAGCTCAATCGCCCTCCGGCGACGCATCGGATGCGGCCTCCTCCTCATCCTCCAGCCGCTCCAGCGCCAGATCGACGGGATCGAGCAGCCCGGCCGCGCGCAGATCCTCCAGGCCGGGCAGATCGCGCCGGCTGGTCAGCCCGAAATGCTGGAGAAAAGCGGGCGTCGTGGCATAGATCAGCGGCCGCCCCGGCACCTCGCGCCGCCCCGCGGGCCGCACCCAGCCCGCCTCCATCAGCACGTCCAGCGTCCCCTTGGAAATGGCGACGCCGCGGATCGCCTCGATCTCGGCGCGGCTGACGGGTTCGTGATAGGCGATGATCGCCAGCGTCTCGATACCCGCGCGCGACAGGCGGCGCATCTC
Organism: Sphingomonas sp. 1185; assembly: GCF_040544655.1. Taxonomy (NCBI): domain Bacteria; kingdom Pseudomonadati; phylum Pseudomonadota; class Alphaproteobacteria; order Sphingomonadales; family Sphingomonadaceae; genus Sphingomonas; species Sphingomonas sp. 1185. Next base: position 79,341 of record NZ_JBEPKL010000015.1, on the reverse strand, counting down.
CTCGCGGTCGCGGCGCAGCAGATGGGCGAGATCGGGCGCGGTCTGGAAATGCCAGCGGTCGCCGCGCCGCACCAGCGCGATCCCGCGCCCGGCATAATGCGCCTCCAGCGTGTCCAGCGCGGCACGGATGTCGGCCGCCCCCTTCGTCACGCCGACATGGGCGCGGATCGAATCCACGCTCATCGGCTCGGGCGAGGCGAACAGCACCGCTTCCACCGCGCGGACGGTCGGATCGATGGCGCTCATCGCGGCTGGCGTACCAGAAGCGGCGCGAAGGGCGCGGCCTGGCGCAGCTCGACCTTGCCCTGCCGCGCCAGTTCCAGGACCGCGAGGAAGCTGGACGCCAGCGCCGAACGCCGCAGCCTCTCGCTGCCGTCGGGCAGGAACGTCTCGATCGCCGACCAGTCGATCCGGCTGCCGACCAGCATCGACACGCGGTCCAGCGCCGCCTCCAGCGTCATCACCTGCCGGTCCGCGACGACATGCATGACCGGGCGGGTGCGCGCGTTGATCCGGCCATAGGCGGCGATCAGGTCATAGAGCCCGGCCTGCCACTGCGCCTTGCGCTGCACCGCCAGCCCCTCGGGCGCGCCGCGCGCGAAGACGTCGCGGCCCAGCCGGTCGCGCGCCATCAGCCGCGCCCCCACCTCGCGCATCGCCGCCAGCCGCTCCAGCCGGAGTTGCAGCCGCAGCGCCAGGTCCTCGGGGTCCGGCTCCTCCTCGGGCTGGCGGGGCAGCAGCAGCGAGGATTTGAGATAGGCCAGCCACGCCGCCATCACCAGATAATCGGCGGCCAGTTCCAGCTGCATCCGCCCCGCCCGGTCGATGAAACGCAGATATTGCTCGACCAGCGCCAGGATCGAAATCTGCCGCAGATCGACCTTTTGCGAACGCGCCAACGACAGCAACAGGTCGAGCGGCCCTTCCCACCCGTCCAGATCAAGCGTCAGCTGTTCCCCCGTCATCATGCGCCAGCTTAGCGGCGATGCGAAGCCATGGCGAGACGGGCGGGGTTTATCTTTCCAAAGCGGAAGGGGGGCCGAGCGTCCACCCCTTGCGAAGTGCGGCCCCGTGCATCGCTTGGAAAGGAATTGGGAAACCGGCCCATCGCCACCCCGATCCTCCCCAAGCCTGCTTGGGGAGGGTGACCATCGCATAGCGATGGTGGAGGGGCGCCGTCGCAGACGGCGGCTGACGCCGCCACCCCTCCACCACGCCCTGCGGGCGCGGTCCCCCTCCCCATCTTCGATGGGGAGGATCGGAGGGGCTCCTATTCCGCCAGCGCCAGCAGCGCGTCGCGGCGCGCGATCAGTTCGGCGAAATCGCCCTCCCCCGGACCGACACTCGCCATCGCGCGGTTGAGCCGGGCGCGGGCCGCGTCGGTGATGGCGGGCACCCGGCCCGCAATCTCGACCATCTCATCCATCCGCGCCCAGCAATCGAGCACGAGGTCGCATCCCGCCGCCAGCGCGCCTGCCGCCTTCTCGCCCGCCGTACCGCTCAGCGCCTTCATGTCGATATCGTCGGTCATCAACAGCCCGTCGAACCCGATCCGCCCCCGGATGATCCGCTCGATCACGGTCGGCGACAGCGTCGCGGGGCGCTCGGCGTCCCAGGCCTCGAACACGATATGGCTGGTCATGCCCATCGGCGCGGCAGCCAGCGTGCCGAAGGGTTCGAGATCGACCGCCAGCTCCGCTTCGCTCGCGGTGACGGTGGGCAGGAGGTGATGCGAGTCGACCAGCGCGCGGCCATGGCCGGGCATATGCTTGACCACGCCGACGACGCCCGCCGCCGCCAGCCCCTCGAGCATCGCACGGCCGAGCGCCGCGACCTGCATCGGCTCGGCACCGTAAGCGCGGCAGGCGATCGCCTCGGTCGTATCCGGCTGCATCACGTCGAGCAGCGGCGCGCAATCGACGCTGATCCCGACCTCGCGCAGCATCAGGCCCAGCGCCTGGCCATTGGCGCGCATCGCCTGGATCGCCGACATCGGCGCGGTCTCGTACAACCGGGCAAAGACCGGCCCGGCGGGGAAAGCAGGCCATTCGGGCGGCCCCATGCGCGCGACCCGGCCGCCTTCCTGATCGATCAGGATCGCCAGATCGTCACGCCCCGCCAGCGCGCGCAAGCTGTCGGTCAGCGCACGGACCTGCGCCCGGTCGACGATGTTGCGCTTGAACAGGATATAACCCACCGGTTCGACCGCGGCGAAGAACGCCCGCTCGTCGGGGGTCAGCACCGGGCCCGACAGGCCGAAAATGACGGGGATCATGAACGCACACTCCGGCCCCTTCCCCGCATGGGCGGGAAAGGGGCGTGATGGATCAGCTGGCGACGAAGCAGCTCTCGCCCGCCACGCGCAGGCGACCGCAGATATCGGCGGCCTGGTTGGCCGACCCGGCATTCACGCGCAGGCGGTAGAGGGTCTTGCCGTTCGACGCGACCGGCTGGACCACCTTGCCCAGCGCGCCGACATAGGAAAAGCGCTTGGAGAAGCGGTCCCATGCGGCATTGGCCGAGGATTCGCTGGGATAGGCGCCCAGCTGGACCATCGACCCGCTGCCGGTCGCGGCAGCCGGGGCGGGCCGCGCCGCCGCCACGGGCGCGGGCGCGACCAGCCTGCCGCCCGATTCGGGCACCTGCGCCACGGCATTGCGGCCGCCATTGGGCTCGGCGGGCTTCTGGACGACGCGGGTGCCGTTCATCGGCGCCTCGGGCACGGCGCGCAGGTCGATCGCGCCGGTGCCGCCGGGCTTGCCCGCGCTGGTGGCGATCGCGGTATTGCCCTCGCCCTTGACCTTCAGCCCGCCCGGATCGGCCGGACGCACCTTATAGTCGCCCTCGGGCGCGGCGATGATCGCACCGTCGCCATCGGCGGCGGCGGTGTGCGCCTGCCACTTGTACAACGCGAAGCCGATAAAGGCGAGAATGGCGAGGCCCAGGATGACCAGCGCCACGACCTTGCCGATGCCGACGCCCTCGGGCTCGTCCGCCTCGACGGTTTCCAGCCAGGGAAGACGATCGTCCTCCTGTTGGTCATAGCCGCGCAGGTCCATCTCGTTCGCCATCACTTCATCTCCGACACGGCCTCGACGCCCATCAGCGCCAGGCCGTTGCGGATAATCTGCCCGATCCCTTCGCTCAGGAAAAGCCGCGCGCGCGTGACATCGGGATTCTCCGCGATCAGGAAGCGGCGATCGACCCGGTCGTTGCCGACATTCCATGCGGCATGGAAGGCCGCCGCCAGGTCATAGAGATAGAAGGCGATGCGATGCGGCTCGCGCGCCGCCGCCGCCGTCTCGACGATGCGCGGGAATTGCGCGGCCAGCTTCACCAGCGCCAGATCCTCGGTATCGAGCAGCGACAGGTCGGCGGTGCCGCCCTCGATCCCCGCCTCGGCCGCGCGGCGCTTCAGCGAGGCGATGCGGGCATGGGCGTATTGGACGTAGAAGACGGGATTGTCCTTCGACGCCTCGACCACCTTGGCAAAGTCGAAGTCCATCTGCGCATCGGCGCGGCGGGTCAGCATGGTGAAGCGCACCACGTCCTTGCCGACCTCGCGCACGACATCGGCCAGCGTGACGAAATTGCCCGCGCGCTTCGACATCTTCACCGGCTCGCCACCGCGCAGCAGGCGGACCATCTGGACCAGCTTGACGTCGAACTTGGTCTTGCCGCCGGTCAGCGCCTCGACCGCCGCGACGATCCGCTTGACGGTGCCCGCATGGTCGGCGCCCCAGATGTCGATCAGCTGATCGGCGGACTGCGCCTTCTGATAGTGATAGGCCAGGTCGGCGCCGAAATAGGTCCAGCTGCCGTTCGACTTCTTGATCGGGCGATCCTGATCGTCGCCGAACTGGCTGGAGCGGAACAGCGGCAGCTCGACCGGCTCCCAATCCTCGGGCGTCTCGCCCTTGGGGGCTTCCAGCACGCCATCATAGACCAGGCCGCGCGCGCGCAGCTCGGCCTCGGCCGCCTCGGGCTTGCCCGCCGCCTGAAGCTCGGCCTCGGAGGAAAACAGGTCGTGATGGATGCCGAGCAGCGCCAGATCCTCGCGGATCATCGCCATCATCGCCGCCACCGCGCGGGTGCGGAACAGGATCAGCCATTCGCCCTCGGGCGCGTCGACATAGGCGTCGCCGAACTCGGCGGCCAGCGCCTCGCCCACCGGCTTCAGATACTCGCCCGGATAGAGCCCCTCGGGAATCTCGATCGTCGCGCCCAGCGCCTCGCGGTAGCGCAGATGCGCCGAACGGGCGAGCACGTCGACCTGGCCGCCCGCATCGTTGACATAATATTCGCGGATGACCTTGTGGCCCGCAAATTCCAGCAGCGTGGCGAGCGCATCGCCCACCACCGCGCCCCGGCAATGGCCCATATGCATCGGGCCGGTCGGGTTGGCCGAGACATATTCGATGTTGACCGTCACGCCGTTCCCGCGCGCCGAGCGACCATAATCGCCCCCCGCCTGCGGGATCGCCGCCAGTTCGTCGCGCCAGGCGGCGTCGGTCAGCCGCATGTTGAGGAAGCCCGGCCCGGCGACCGCGACGCTGTCCACCTCGTCCAGCTTGCCCAGTTCGGCGGCCAGCGCCTCGGCCAGCGCGCGCGGGTTGGTCCCGGCGGGCTTGGCCAGCACCATCGCGGCGTTGGTGGCGAGGTCGCCATGCGACGCGTCGCGCGGCGGCTCGACCGTGACGTTGCGGCGATCCAGCCCGCCGGGCAACGTGCCGGCGGCAACCAGCGTGTCCAGCGCCGCATCGATATGCGCGGCAAAGCGGGTGTAGAGGGTCATCGCATCGTCCGATCGGGGATAGGAAAGCGTTGCGCTCTAGCGAAATCGGGCGCGCGCTTCAAATCATGCTTGGCGGGCGGGCCGGGCGGGCGATTGCGCGCAGTGCATCCATGCCCCAGCCCTTTGCAGTTGCCGTCCATGCTGCGCCGCAATAACTCGGTATACGAAAGTTACAGCGCGAGAGGACCTGATCCGGCTCAACGCAAAAAGCGGGAGTTTCGATCATGCGCAAGACCATTCTGATCCTGGCCGCGGCCGTCGCCGCCATCCCCACCGTCGGCGCGATCGCCGCCGAGGGCGAGCAGCGCTTCGTTCACGAAGGCCAGACCTATGTCTACACCCGGTCGACCGAAAACGGCAATCCGGTGATCCAGGGCCGTCGCTATCCGGGCGGCGAGCCGTTCCGCTTCGTGGTGAAGGGCCACCGCGTGACCGGCACGACCGGCACCACCCAGGTCGCCTTCACGACCGACGAAGCCCGTGGCGCACTGGGCGCAGGCGTCGAGACCAGCGCTCGCTGATCTCCGCCTTACGGCTTGAAAGAAACGGCCCGTTCTTCCGATGGGAAGAGCGGGCCGTTTCCTATTCGGGACGACCGACAGGCGTGTTCACGCACCGCTGATCTTCTGTCCCGAATGCCCGCCCTCCTTGTCCGATTTTCCGGAAGCGGTCTTCTTCGCGCCGGTGCCTGTGCCACCGCCTCGCCCGGTCCCCAAGCTGCCACGCGCGCCGTCTCCGCCTTTGGCCGTAACCGCTCCGGGATTACCGCCTGCGCCCTTCTGTGCCATGATCGATCTCCTGTCCAACCGATCAAGAACAGGACCGAACCCCGGCACGTTCCATTTAATTTCAGTTACTTAGATTACATTGAGCTGGTGCGATCCTCAGTGGGTAAAGTCGCGTACGTCATAGTGGCTGAAGCGTCGCCCCGCCCGGCGATCACGCCATGCCTGCAGCTTCATCATGAAGTAGACCAGGATCGCCGGAACCACGGCCAATGGAGCGTAGACCAGGAGCAATCCCAAATCGCACAGTCCCCCATAGCTGAGAAGGGTCAAGGGGAAGGCCATGCGAATCCATATTCGCCACCAATAGAGATCGTGATCGGACCGGAATGGCGGCGGTCCCGCACGGCTCGCTTAGGCGGCCGGATCATGTGCAGGTCTTCGAGATCGCAACCAACTGGTCGAGCGCTGCCGCATGACGGCACGATAGCGCTTGTCAGGCCTCGATTGCCACCAATCCCGAACACCGCCTTCCGGTCAGAAGCCGTCCGGCAGGTCGATCGCGCCGATCACCTCGCGATAGCACCGCACCGCATAACGGTCCGTCATCCCCGCGATGAAGTCGGCGATATGCCGACTCCGCGCCGGTTCGTCCTCGGGCAAGCGCTCACGCCATTCCTCAGGCAGTTGCGCGGGGTCGGCGCGATAGGCGGCGAACAGGCCCTGGACGATGCCGTGCGCCGCGTCCGCCGCCGCCAGCTGGCGCGGGTGGTGGTAGAGATTGGCGTACATGAACCGCTTCAGGTCGCGCTCCTCGGCCCGCATCGCGTCCGAGAAGCCGACCAGCGCCCGGCCCGCCGCGCGGACATCGGCGACGTCCCCCACCCCGCTATCGGCGATGCGCGCCCGCGTCTCGGCGACGAGGTCGTTGACCATCACTCCGATCTGCGAACGGATCAGCTCGCTCGCCAGCCTCTTGGGTGCGACATCGGGGAATTGCGCCCGCGCCACGTCCCACCCGCGCGCGACCAGCGGCACGCTCAGCAACTGGTCGAGGGTCAACAGCCCCGCGCGTAGGCCGTCGTCGATATCGTGATTGTCATAGGCGATATCGTCCGCCAGCGCCGCAACCTGCGCCTCCAGCGAGGCATGGCTGTCCAGGTCGAGCGGAAAGCCCGCATCCGCCTCGCGCAGCGCCCAGCCGGGGTGGCGGACCGGGCCGTTATGCTTGGCCAGCCCCTCCAGCGTCTCCCAGCTGAGGTTCAGCCCGTCCCAGCGGGGATAGGGCCGCTCGATCGCGGTCAGGGTGCGCAGCGTGTGGCCATTGTGATCGAACCCGCCATGATCGGTCAGCGCCGCCTTCAGCGCGTCCTCGCCCGCATGGCCGAAGGGCGGGTGGCCGATGTCATGCGCCAGGCACAGCGCCTCGGTCAGATCCTCGTTCAGCCCCAGCGTCCGCGCGATCGTCCGCCCGATCTGCGCCACTTCCAGGCTATGGGTCAGGCGGACGCGGAAATGGTCGCCATCGGGCGCCATGAACACCTGCGTCTTGTGCCGCAGCCGCCGGAAGCTGATCGAATGGATGATCCGGTCGCGGTCGCGCTGGAACGCGTCGCGCGGGCCGCGCTCCAGCCCCTTGGCCTCGTCATGGCGACGGCCCCGGCTCCGATCGGGATAAGCGGCCCAGGGGGCGAAGCGGCTCACTTCGCGTCGAGCCGCGTCACCGCCTGCCCTGCGTCGCTGGTCACGGGGAAGGCCGAAACCCCCTTCTTGGCCAGTTGATTGACGAAGGCCCGCGCCTCCGCCTCGGTCTTGAACGGGCCGGTCAGGACCCGGTGGGTCGCGCGCAGTGGGGTCTTGTAGCCCTTGCGCGCGGCGAACAGCTCGGGGGCCTTCGCCTTGGTCGCGGCCCAGGCCTTGGGCAGATCATCCTCGTTCGCGCCGCCCGCGACCTGGACCCAGATGCGCTCGGGATTGGCCCTGGCGCGCTTCTTCTCCTCGGCGGCTTCCTTGGCTTCGGCCGCCTTCTTCTCCGCCTCGGCCTTTTTGGCGGCGAGCGCCTTCTTCTCGGCGGCCGCCTTGGCCGCGGCGGCCTTGCGCTCGGCGGCGGTCGGCGTCTTGCTTTCCTTCGCGGCGGGCTCGGCGGCCTCGCTCGCCTTTTCGCGCGCCTGGTGATCGCGATCGGCCTTGGCGCGAGCTTCGGCCAGGACGCGCTGCGCCCCGCCCGATACCGGCGTGTTGGCGGCGACCACCGCCGGACGCTCGGGCCCTTCGACCCCCAGTTCGGAGGCGGGGATGGAAAGATTGGCGACGATCCGTGCCAGCACCGAATCCTCGCGCAAGGCGTGCGAGGCGGCGAGCGAGGGGCGACGCGCCGCCGTGCGGGTCGGGCGCGACGGCGGAGTCGGTTCGCTAGTCTCGACCGGGATCGGCTGGACCATCGGCGCGGTCTCGGCCTTGGCGAGCTGGACCGGCGGGGCGGCGGGCGTCGGCTCGGGCGTGGTCGGAACCGCCTGGACCATCTGGACCGGCGGCGCAGTGACCGGTGCGGTGGCAACCGGCGCCGTGGCGGGCGCGGGCAGGGGCTGGATCATCGGCCGTGCGGGCTCGGCGGTGGCCAGCGCGACGGGGGCCGTGGGCGCGGCGGCCGGTTCCGCCGGGCGCGCGGCGGGCGCGGTCGGCAGCGCGGAGGTGAAGCCCGGCTGCGGCTGGACCGGGCGCATCGGCGAGGCGGCGGCCACGACCCGGTTCGTGTCGGGCAAGGGCTGGATCATCGCGGTCGACGCGGTGCGGACCGGAGCGGGAAGCGCCGCCGTCGCAACGCCGGGATCGCGGCGCGACGAACCGCGACCGCCACGGCGGCGCTCGTCGCGTGCCGTCGCCTGCTGCACCGGCGCGGGCGTCGCCACCGTCGCGGAGGCCAGCGCGACGGGCGCATCCGGGGTCAACACCGGCAGGCTGGGGGCCAGCCGGGCGTCCGCCAGCCGTTCGGGCGTGGCGCGCGTCTCGCCGAAATGGACGGCAAAGGCCCGGTCGGTGGCGGGCAGCGTCGGCAGACGCTGGAAAAAGGGTTGCAGCCCCTGCGCTAGCTGGGCGGGCATCATCGTGCCCGCGATGCGCGTCGCTTCGGGCAGGTCGCCCGCCATCGCCAGGATGAAGGCGCGGGCGCGCCACGCCGCGCGGTCGGTCTTGCGGAGCAGCGGATCGAGTTCCTGCAATGCCCGCTCGCGCTGGCCCGAAATGCCCAGCGACAGCGCATAGCGGCGGACGATCTCGTCATTCGGCTCGCTCGCCAGGGCCAGCCGATAATCGCGCTGCGCCCGCACCTGATCGCCGACCAGATCATAGGCCAGACCGCGATCGGCGGCGAACTTCGCCGGGGCCAGTCCCGCCGTCTCGGCCTGCGCGAAGTAGCGCAGCGCCTCGCCCGGTCGCTCGGACCGGACCAGGATCGATCCCATCCCCGCCTTGATCCGGGGATCGCGCGCATCGACCTTCTCGGCGCGGGCGAACAGCGACGCCGCGCCCGACAGATCGTCGAGGCGGATCGACAGCTCGCCCGCCTCGATCAGCGCGTCGATGTCGCGCGGGTTCTGCGCGACGCGGCGCATCACATCGCCCAGCCGGTCGGCATCGGTCGTGCCGGGAAGCGGCTGGACCATGGCCTGTGCCAGAAGCGGAACGGGGGCCGATGCGAGCATCAGGGCGAGCGCCAGCGAAGCGCGGGAAAGATAGGGGAACGTCATGGGACCGATCCGCATAAAGCGCGTTTTGCCGTGCACGGCAATGCCCTTCCCGCCCCCGACGCGCCCGATCGCTCCACGCCGTCGACCAACAGGCGCGGCGACCGACCGCCGCCCCGGCCAAGGCTGGGGCCTTTTGGGTCACCGGGCCGAGGCGTGACATCTCGAATACTCGGCACGCGACACCCCAGCGCCGTCGCCCGGCAAAGGCCCGGCCTTTCGCTGCGGGGTCGGGGTTCGGGACGATCCCCGCTTCACCGGCATGACGGATGAAAACGGCGTCGCGGGTCCGCCGCCCAACGAAAAAGGCCCGCGCGAACGGATCGCGCGGGCCTCTCGTCCATCCCTTGCGGGACGGGATTACTGGTTGTTCTGCCGGTGCAGGAAACGCGGAATGTCGAGCGACGAGTCGCCGCCCTGCGCATTCTCGTCACGCTGCGCACCCCGTGCGGCGTTGGACATGCGCTCGAACAGCGTGCCGCCCAGCTTCACGCGCGGCGCGGGCTGGGCCGGAGCCTCGCCCGCTTCGCTGCCCGGGGCCAGCCAGCGGCGACGGGCATCGTCGCCACCCGCCGCCGGGGCGGCCGGGCTCGCGGGCGTGGCGGGCGCTGCGGACGGCGCCGGGACCATCGTGTCCGCGCCCAGCACCAGCTCGTCTTCCTCGGTCGACTTGGCAGCGGCAGGCGCAGCGGCGGCGGGCGCCGGGGCGGGCTGTGCCACCGGGGCGGGTGCCGGAGCGGCGGCGACGGGCTGTTCGACCGGTGCGGGCGGGGTCACGCTCGCCTGCGGCGCGGGTGCCGGGGCGGCGGGCTCGCTGGGGCGATAGCTGGGCGTGTCGTCGGTCTTGCGCGCCATGCCGCCCATGCTGAAGCCGCTGCGGTTCGACTCGCTGGGCGATGGCGCGACCTTCACCTCGGCGTCGATGCCGGTGGCGACCACCGACACGCGGATGCGGCCTTCCAGCTCGGGGTTGAAGGCCGAGCCCCAGATGATGTTCGCGTCCGGATCGACCAGCTCGCGGATATGGTTCGCGGCCTCGTCCACCTCCAGCAGGCGCATGTCGTCGCCGCCGGTGATCGAGATGATGACGCCCTTGGCCCCCTGCATCGACACGCCGTCGAGCAGCGGGTTGGCGATCGCCTTCTGCGCCGCCTCGATCGCGCGATTGTCGCCGGTCGCCTCACCGGTGCCCATCATCGCCTTGCCCATCTCCTGCATCACCGAGCGGACGTCGGCGAAGTCGAGGTTGATGAGGCCCGGCATGACCATCAGGTCGGTGATGCCGCGCACGCCCTGCTGCAACACCTCGTCCGCCATCGCGAACGCCTCCTTGAAGGTGGTGTTGGCATTGGCGATCAGGAACAGATTCTGGTTGGGGATGACGATCAGCGTATCGACGTACTTCTGCAGCTCCTCGATGCCGCCATCCGCCGACTTGGCGCGACGATTGCCCTCGAAGGCGAAGGGCTTGGTCACCACACCGACGGTCAGGATGCCCATGTCACGCGCCGCCTTGGCGATGACCGGGGCCGCACCCGTGCCGGTGCCGCCGCCCATGCCCGCCGCGATGAAGCACATATGGCTGCCCTCGAGCAGCTTCGACAGGTCGTCGATCGTCTCTTCGGCGGCCGCGCGGCCGATCTCGGGACGGCTGCCGGCACCCAACCCTTGCGTGATCTTGGCGCCCAGCTGGATACGCTGCGGCGCGATCGACTGCTTCAGCGCCTGCGCGTCGGTGTTGGCGACGAGGAAATCCACGCCCTGCACCTCGGCGCGCATCATGTTCGCGATCGCGTTGCCGCCGGCACCGCCGACACCGATCACCGCGATGCGCGGCGTCAGTTCGTCGACCTCGGGTGCGATGAATTCGATGCTCATCCCAATATTACTCCGCCGTTCCCGGTCGATACGCTAAGACCGGGCCCCTGATTGATCGTTAGTGCACCAGAGGACTGCCCGGTGCCAACATAAAACCGTCCAGTTTGGAAGGCTTTTCGTTAATAATTGGCCTTTGCCGCCTGAATTAACCGCCGGAACAGCCCCATGCCGCTCGGCCGGTGCACCGTCTGGTTGACCGGAGCGATGCTGCGCAGGTCGATCGGATCGGTCGCGGCATAGAAAGCCAGACCCGCGAGCGTCGCGAAAGCCGGGCCGCCATGCGCATCGGGCAGACCGGCCAGCCCGCGCGGCCGGCCGATGCGGACCGAGCGGCCCAGCGCCTGCTGCGCATAGTCGGCGATGCCCTTCAGCTCCGCGCCGCCGCCGGTCAGCACGACCTGGCGCCCCACCGGCCCCTCGAACTTCAGATGCTGGAGCGCCTTGCGGATCTCGCCCATCTGATGCTCCAGCCGCTGGCGGATCACGCCGATCAGCTGCGCCTTGGTGATCTGCATCGTGTCGCCGCCATCCTCGGCGGAGATGGGCGTGACCTGGATCATGTCGTGATTGTCGCGCGGGGACGCGTTGGCCGAGCCGTGGAAACACTTCATCCGCTCGGCCATCTGCCGCCGCGTCCCGAAGGCGGACGCCACATCGTCGGTGATATCCGCCGCCCCCATCGGCAGCGAGCACAGCCCGACCAGCATGCCCCCGGCGAACAGCGAGACATTGGTGATCCCCGCCCCCATCTCGACCAGCGCGACGCCCAGTTCGCGCTCCTCGTCGGACAGACAGGCCAGCCCCGTCGCGACCGGCGCGGCGATGATCGACTTCACCTCCAGATGCGCCGAGCGGACGCACAGGTCGAGGTTGCGCACCGGCGAGCCGTCGGCGGCGACGACATGGATATGCACGCCCAGCCGGTCGGCATGCAGCCCCAGCGGCTTCTTCACCCCGGTCAGCCCGTCGAGCGTGTAGAGCGCGGGCTGCGCGTGCAGCACCATCCGCCCCTGCGGATCGATCGAGTTGCGCCCGGCCGCCAGCAGCGCGTCGATATCGCCCTGTTCGACCTGATGCCCCCCCAGCTCGAACTCGACCTCGGCCACGTCGGACACCAGCCCCCCGGCCGAGAAGCCGACCCAGACATTCTCGATATTCAGGCCCGCAATGCGTTCGGCCTGTTCGACCGCCTCGCGCACCGCCGCCTCGGTCGCGCCCATATCGGCGATATAGCCGCGCTTGACGCCCCGACTCTCGCGCTGGCCGGTGCCCAGCACGATCAACTCGCCGCCATCGCCCTTCCGCGCGATCAGGGCGGACACCTTGGACGATCCGATGTCCAGTGCGGTAATCAGTCCCTCGGGTGCGATCTTCGCCATGCCCCTGTTACCCCTGTGATGTCCCGTCGACCGCCGCCGCATCCGCGCCGTTCCCCGGTCCGACGTCGCCCGCCATGCCCCCGGCCTTCGCCGGATCGGCCAAAGCGTGATTCTGATTCAAACCGGGCCTGCGCGCAACCAGCTTTGCAGGATCGCGCATGTCGAACCGCAACCAGCCGCGCCCCAGCAGCGGCCGCGATCCGTCCATCGCCGCGAACTTCATCAGCGCAGCCGGTGCGCCGTCCTCGGGCAAGGCCAGCGTCTCGCCGCTGTCGAAGGTCAGGTCCCAGCGGCGATTGCCGATCCAGGTCGCGGCCTTCACGCGCGGCTTCAGCGCAGGTGCGGCGGACAGCAGTGCCTGATAGCCCGGCTCCTGCAAATTCGCGCCCGGCCCGATGATCAGCGGCAGGTCGGGCATCGCCTCGGGCCGCACCGGTTCCAGCAGCACGCCGCCCGCATCGATCAGGGTCAGCTGGCCATTGTCCTGCCACACCGCCGCCGGACTCCGCTCCTCGATATCGACGAGCAGCGTGTCGGGCAGACGGCGCGAGACATGCGCGTCCTTGATCCAGCCGTAACGGAGCAGCTTGGCGCGGACATCCTCCAGATTGACGAGCGGCATCGCCCGGCTCTGCTGGTCGAGCGCGACGGCATAGACCGTCATCCGGTCCATCCGCTTCAGGCCCGTGACCTCGATCTGCTGGACGCGGAAACCGGCATGGCCCGCCTGTTCGGCGATAGCGGTGCCGATCATGCCGGGCACCCCGACCCAGGTCGCCAGCGCCAGCGCCGCCGCGCCCGCACCGCCCAGGATCGTCCAGGTCACGGCCTTCTTGACCGTCTCCTCGCTGACCGGCAGCTTCGCCAGCAACCGTTCGGAGAGCGTCGCGCGCTTGACCGGCTGGCGACGACGCGGCGCCGGGCGGCGGGGCGAGGTGCCGCGCTTGATCGTCCGGCTCATCCCGCCTGGTCCTTGTACCAGTGGACCGCCTCATCGACGATCGCCTGGACCACCGCGTCGTAATCCATGCCGACATGGCGGCCCTGTTCGGGCACCAGGCTGAGCGGGGTCATGCCCGGCTGGGTGTTGACCTCCAGCAGGAACAGCCCGTCGACGCCGCGTTCATCGTCCCAGCGGAAGTCGGAGCGCGAGGCCCCGCGACAGCCCAGGATGCGGTGCGCCTCCAGCGCCAGCGACTTGCACGCCTCGGCGATCTCGTCCGGGATCTGCGCGGGGCAGACATGCTCGGTCAGGCCGTCGGTATATTTGGCGTCGAAATCGTACCAGCCATTTTTGGGCTTCAGCTCGGTCACGCCCAGCGCGCGGCCGCCCAGAACGGCGGTGGTGAGCTCGCGGCCCCGGATATAGGGCTCGGCCAGCAACTCCTCGAACTCGGCCCAGGGCCCCGCCCCATCACGGGCGATCGGGTTGCCGTGGTTGCTGGTGTCGGTGACGATCGCGACGCCGACCGACGAGCCTTCATTGACCGGCTTCAGCACATAGGGGCGCGGCAGGGGATCGCCGGCGAACAGCTCTTGCGATTTCACGATCCGGCCGCCGGGCATGGGGATGCCGTGCGGGACCAGCGCCTGCTTGGTCAGCACCTTGTCGATCGCGATGACCGAGGTGGCGAGACCCGAATGGGTGTACGGAATGCCCATCAGGTCGAGCATCCCCTGCACCGTGCCGTCCTCGCCCGGCGAGCCGTGCAGCGCGTTGAAGACGAGGTCGGGCTTGACCTCGACCAGTTTCGCCGCGACGTCGCGGCCCATGTCGATCCGGGTAACGCGGTGGCCGTTCCGCTCCAGCGCATCGGCGACGCCCGCCCCCGACATCAGCGACACCGGCCGCTCCGCCGACCAGCCGCCCATCAGTACGACGATATGCATCACGCGATCCTTGTTGTTTGCGTGGGATCTTCTTCATTCCTCCCCAAGCGTAGCTTGGGGAGGGGGACCAGCCGCAGGCTGGTGGAGGGGCAAGCCCCTCGCCCCTCCACCACCGCTTCGCGGCGGTCCCCCTCCCCATCTACGATGGGGAGGATGGAGGTGGCGGCCTTCACTTCGCCACCCCGACGCGCTGGATTTCCCATTCGAGGCAAACCCCCGACTGGGCCTTCACCCTGGTCCGGACTTCCTCGCCCAGCGCCTCGATCTCCGCCGCCGTGGCGCCGCCGAGGTTCAGCAGGAAGTTGCAGTGCTTCTCCGACACCTGCGCATCGCCCAGGGTCAGCCCGCGACAGCCCGCCGCATCGACCAGCGCCCAGGCCTTGTGCCCGTCGGGATTCTTGAAGGTCGAGCCGCCGGTCTTGGAGCGCAGCGGCTGCGACGCCTCGCGCGCGGCGGCGATGCGGTCCATCTCCGCCTGGATCGCCTCCGGCTCGGCGGCATGGCCCTGGAAAACCGCCTCGACCACCACCGTCCCGTCCGTCAGGTTGGAGTGGCGATAGGTATATTCGAGATCGGCGACACCCAGCGTCTCGACCGTGCCGTCGCGGCGGACGACCGTGGCGGAGACCAACACGTCCGCGACCTCACGGCCATAGGCCCCGCCGTTCATCCGCACGAAGCCGCCGACCGTGCCGGGGATCGAGCGCAGGAATTCCAGCCCGCCAATCCCTGCATCGCGCGCATTGGACGAGACGAGGATGCCCGACGTGCCGCCGCCACAGGTGACGAGATGCCCCTCCCCTGCCCGCGCATAGCTGAACGGCTTGCCGAGCCGCACGACCACGCCCGGCACACCGCCGTCGCGCACGATCAGGTTGGAGCCGAGGCCCAGCGCCATCACCGGCACGTCCGGCGCAAGCGCGCTCAGGAACGCCGACAGGTCATCGACGTCCCTGGGCTCCAGCAGATATTCGGCCGCTCCGCCCGCCTTGAACCACACCAGCGGCGCCAGCGGCGCTCCGGGGGTCAGTCGGCCGGCGGTATCGGGCAGGGTCATCGGCGCGCCTCGATCGCGCTGGCCAGACCCGCCGCCCATTTGGTGATGTCGCCCGCACCCAGGCAGACGATCATGTCGTCCGCGCGGATCGAGCCCGCCAGTTCCTCGGCGAGCGCATCGGCATCGGCGACGGTCGCGGTCGAACGATGCCCGCGCCGCTTCAGTCCCTCGACCAGTGCCTGCGCATCGACATCCTCGATCGGCTGTTCGCCCGCCGCGAAGACCGGCGTCACCAGCACGCGGTCGGCATCGTTGAAGGCGGTCTGGAACTCCTCCATCAGATTGCCGAGCCGGGTGAAGCGGTGCGGCTGCACCACCGCGATGACACGGCCCCGCGCGCCCTCGCGGGCGGCGGCGAGAACCGCGCGGATCTCGACCGGGTGGTGGCCGTAATCGTCGATCACGGTCACCGTGCCGCCGTCCACCGCGATCTCGCCGACCTTGGTGAAGCGCCGCTTCACGCCACCGAACTGACCGAAGCCCTGCTGGATGGTCGCGTCCTCGATGCCCAGCTCCAGCGCGACGCCGATCGCGGCCAGCGCGTTCTGGACATTGTGGCGGCCGGGCATGGGCAGTTCGATCCCCTCGATCGAGCGGCTGGAGCCGTCGCGGTTGCGGATGATCGCCTCGAACCGGTTGCCGCCGGGGATGGGCGTGACGTTGACGCCGCGCACGTCCGCCTGCGCCGAAAAGCCATAGGTCACGACGCGCCGGTCGCGCACGCGCGGCAGGATGTTCTGCACCTCGGGGTGATCCAGGCAGAGCAGCGCCGCGCCGTAGAAGGGGACGTTCTCGACAAACTCGACGAACGCGTCCTTCACCCGGTCGAACGAGCCATAATGGTCGAGATGCTCGGGATCGATATTGGTCACGACCGCGATCGTGCCGTCCAGCCGCAGGAAGCTGCCGTCGCTCTCGTCCGCCTCGACCACCATCCAGTCGCTGGCGCCCAGACGCGCGTTGGAGCCATAGCTGTTGATGATGCCGCCATTGATGACGGTCGGGTCGACACCGCCCGCATCGAGCAGCGCCGCGACCATCGAGGTGGTCGTCGTCTTGCCATGCGTGCCCGCCACCGCGACGGTGGATTTCAGCCGCATCAGCTCGGCCAGCATCTCGGCGCGGCGCACCACGGGGATGCGGCGCTCCAGCGCGGCTTCGACTTCCGGGTTCGACCGGGTGATCGCGGTCGAGGTGACCACCACCGCCGCATCGCCCAGATTGTCGGCACGGTGGCCGATGGCGACCGGAATACCCTTGTCCCGCAGGCCCTGCACCACATAGCCCTCGGCCACGTCCGAACCCTGCACGCGGTAGCCGAGATTCTTCATCACCTCGGCAATGCCCGACATGCCGATGCCGCCGATGCCGACGAAGTGAATCGTGCCGATATCCGTGGCGACGCCCTTCATGCGCCCATCCCTGCCAAATTCCGTGTCCTTTGCGATTTGCCCACCGGCAAGACCATGCGCGGCGCGTCGAGGCTTTCGACCAGATCGGCGAGGTCGCTCGCCGCTTGCGGTCGGCCACAGCCCCGCGCCCGCCCCGCCGCATTCTCCAGCGCCGCCGGGTCGAGGCCCAGCTTCTGCATCTGCTTGGCCAGTTCGACCGGCGTGAAATCCTTCTGCGCGATCGTCCGCGCGCCGCCCGCCTTGGTCATCTCGCGCGCATTCACCGTCTGGTGATCGTCGGTCGCGGAGGGCAGCGGCACCAGGATCGCCGGGCGTCCCGCCACCGTCAGCTCGGCCAGCGTCGAGGCCCCTGCCCGGGCGATGACCAGATGCGCCCAGGCCAGCTGTTCGGGCAGGTCGGGCAGATAGGTGGCGAGTTCGGCCGGAATCTCATGCTCGGCATATTTGGCGCGCACCGCGTCGATATCCTCGATCCGCGCCTGATGCGTCACCTGCAACCGCCGCCGGAAGGTGACGGGCAGCATGGCCAGGCCATCGGGCACCACCTTGGACAGGATGCTCGCCCCCTGGCTGCCCCCCGTCACGAGGACGCGGAAGATGCCGTCCTCCTCCAGCAGCGGATAGGGCCGCGAGCGGAGCGCCAGAACCTGGTCGCGCACCGGATTGCCGATCAGCCGGGTCTTGGCCGAATGCTTGGCGCTCAGCCGCTGCGTGTCCTCATAGGACAGCGCGATCGCATCGACCTTCCCCGCGACCAGCCGGTTGACCCGGCCCAGCACGGCGTTCTGCTCGTGGATCGCGGTGGGGATGCCTTCCGCGAACGCCGCCAGCAAAGCGGGCATCGCCGGATAGCCGCCAAAGCCGATGACGGCGGCGGGGCGGAAGGTGCTGTACAGCTCGCGCGCCATCGCCCGGCCGCGCCACATCTCGCGCAGCGCCTTGGCCCAGCCGACCGGCCCGCCCGCAAAGCGCCCGGCGGGCAGGACATGGGTCTGGATATCCTCGAACAGCCCCGGAAAGCGCACCCCGCGCGCATCCGATACCAGCGCCACGCGGTGGCCGCGCCGGGTCAGTTCGGCCGCCAGCGCGGCGGCGGGGACCATATGGCCGCCGGTACCCCCGGCGGCGAGGACGAAGTGACGGCTCATTGCCCGCTCCACCTGACTACATAGGGGCTGCGCGTCAGGAACGGATTGCGCCGGGTGAATGCCAGCAACAACCCCATCCCGATCGACAGCGCGATCATCGACGAGCCGCCATAGCTGATGAACGGCAGGGTCATCCCCTTGGACGGGGCCAGCCCCGTATTCACCGCCATCGAGATCAGCGCCTGCGCGCCGAACTGCACGGCAAGGCCCGATGCGGCGTAGAGCTTGAACTCGTCCTGTTCGTCAAGCAGCTTCACGAACACCCGCACCACGATCGCCAGGAAGACCAGCGCGATGATCGAACAGGCGATCAGCCCGAACTCCTCGCCGATCACCGAGAAGATATAGTCGGTATGCGCTTCGGGCAGGCCGAACTTGGCCGTGCCGCCGCCGGGGCCGGTGCCGGTCCAGCCGCCCGCGGTCAGCGTGTTATGCGCGGCATTGACCTGGAAATGGTCGGCCGCGCCCTCGCCGTCGACATCGGGGAACAGGAAGGCGTTGATGCGGTTCCGCGCCACGCTGTAGAACATATAGGCGGTGACCAGCCCGACCGGCGCCATCGCCCCGATCGCCAGCATCACCTTGAGCGGCGTGCCCGAAATCATCAGCAGCGCGACCCAGACCAGGCAGAAGACGATGGTCTGCCCGAAATCGGGTTGCAGCATCAGCAGGCCCGCGACCAGTCCGGTCATCCCCATGGTGATGAGCGTGGCGGGCAGATCACGCTCCTTGGCCTTCAGCGACAACAGCCAGGCGGTCGTCACGATGAACATCGGCTTCAGGAATTCGGACGGCTGGAACTGCGCGATGCCGAAGCCGATCCAGCGCCGCGCGCCGTTGATCTCCACCCCGATAAAGGGAGTCACCGCCAGGATCGCGATCAGGATCCCCGTCCCCAGCACCGCCATGCGCCGCGCGGTGACGACCGGCAGCATCGAGACGCCGAACAGCACGGGCAGCGAGACGCCGACCCACATCACCTGTCGCCAGAAATAATAGAGCGGGGCGAATTTGCGGTGCTCGCCCGAATAGCGCATCGCGGTCGCCGGGCTGGCGGCCGCGACCGCGACCAGGCCGATGGCGATCAGGAACAGGGTGAGCAGCAGCAGCACCCGGTCGATATCCCAGAACCAGGTGCCCAGCGGCGAACGATCGCCGCGCCCGCCCCGGCCCTTCATCGATCCGATCAGGCCGGGACGCGGGCCTGGCTTGGGTGCCCGGTCGGTCACGCCAGAGCCTCCACCGCCGCGCGGAAGGCGTCGCCCCGCGCTTCATAATCGCGAAACTGGTCGAAACTGGCGCAGGCAGGCGACAGCAGCACCGTGTCACCGGGCCGCGCAGCCGCTGCGGCATGCGCGACCGCCGCCTCCAGCGTGCCCGACTGCTCGACCACGGGCACCTTGTCCTTCAACAGATCGAAGAACAGCGGCGCCGCCTCGCCGATGGTATAGGCCGCGACGACATGGTCCAGATGCGCGGCGCAGGCGTCGAGATCGTCGCCCTTGCGCTTGCCGCCGACGATCCAGTGCACGCGCGGGAAAGCCCCGAGCGCGGGCGCGGTGGATTCGGGATTGGTCGCCTTGGAATCATTGACGAAGGCCACGCCGTTTCGCGTCGCGACCTGCTGCATCCGGTGCGGCAGGCTGGCATAGCTGGCCAGCCCCGCCTCGATCGCATCCTCGGCGACACCCAGGGCGCGCGCGACCGCGATGGCGGCCCGGGCGTTCTGGGCATTGTGCGGCCCCTGCAAGGCGGGCCAGCGACTCTGGTCGATCGGGTCCGATGCGATGGTGACGAGATCGTCGGTCCGCCCGGCAAGCCCCTGCGCGATATTGGCCGACGCTTCGTCGCCCGTGCCGACCACCGCGACATGCCCGGCCGACTGCATCGCGAACAGCCGAGCCTTCGACGCGGCATAGCCCGCGAAGCCGTCATAGCGGTCAAGGTGATCGGGCGTGATGTTGAGCAGCACGGCCACGTCGCAATCGAGGCCGGTCGTCAGGTCGATCTGATAGCTGGACAGCTCCAGCACATAGACGCCGCCCTCGGGCAGCGGCGCCTGCCCCAGGATCGGCAGGCCGATATTGCCGCCCATCAGGGTCGGCACGCCCGCCGTCTTCAGGATGTGATGGACCAGCGCAGTGGTGGTCGACTTGCCGTTGGTGCCGGTGATGCCGACGACCCTGTGCGACGGCAGATCGCGGCGCGCCTGGGCAAAGAGTTCGATGTCGCCGATGATCGGCACACCCGCTGCGCGCGCGGCGGCGGCGAGCGGATGTGTATTGAGCGGCACCCCCGGCGATACGACCAGCGCGTCGAAACCCGAAAGGTCGAGCGTGTCGAGGTCGGCCAGAATAAGCCCCTCCCCTTCAGGGGAGGGGTTGGGGTGGGGCGCTTCCTCTAGCGATACGGTTTGCGGCGACGCCCCACCGCTGAAGGATAGGGAAGCAAGCGCCTGTCGCTTGGCCGGATCGCTGTCCCACGCCACGACCCTCGCCCCGCCCGCCAGCAGCGCCGAAACGGTCGCGGCGCCGGAGCGTGCAAGCCCCAGCACCGCGTAACGTTTTCCCGCCCAGTCCCGCGAAACGATCATCGCAGCTTCAACGTCGACAGGCCCGCCAGCGCCAGCACGAAGGCGATGATCCAGAAGCGGATCACGACCGTGGGCTCCGACCAGCCGAGCTGTTCGAAATGATGGTGGATCGGCGCCATGCGGAACACCCGCTTGCCGGTCCGCTTGTAGAAGAAGACCTGGATGATGACCGACATCGCCTCGACCACGAACAGGCCGCCGATGATGCCCAGCACGATCTCGTGATGCGCGACGACCGCAATGGTGCCCAGCGCCCCACCCAGCGCCAAGCTGCCGGTATCGCCCATGAACACCGCCGCCGGGGGCGCGTTGAACCACAGAAAGGCCAGCCCCGCGCCGACCACCGCGCCGCAGAAGATCGCCAGCTCGCCCGCGCCCGGCACATGCGGAATGCCCAGATAGTCGGCGAACTTCGCGTTGCCCGCCAGATAGACGATGACCATGAACGCGACGCTGGCGATGATGACCGGCATGGTGGCGAGGCCGTCGAGCCCGTCGGTCAGGTTCACCGCATTGCCGAACGCCACGATCGTGAAGGCGGCGAACAACGGATAGAAATAGCCGAGGTCGATATACATGCGCGAGGTGAAGGGCAGATAGAGGTGCGGCCCGTTCTGCCCCATGATGATCCATGCCGCGATGCCCGCGATCGCGAATTCCAGCAGCAGCCGGGTCCGCCCCGACACGCCCGCCGTCGAGGCCTTGCGCACCTTGTCATAGTCGTCGAGGAACCCGATCGCCCCGAAGCCCAGCGTGACGAACAGGCACGCCCAGACATAGGGGTTGAAGACGTTCATCCAGATGATGATCGCCAGCGCCATGCTGGTCAGGATCATCAGCCCGCCCATGGTCGGCGTGCCCCGCTTGGCGAGATGGGTCTGCGGTCCGTCGGCGCGGATCGGCTGCCCCTTGCCCTGGCGGACGCGCAGCCAGCCGATGAAGCGCGGGCCGATGATCAGGCCGATGAACAGCGCGGTCGCCACCGTCGCGCCGGTGCGAAAGGACTGATAGCGGATAAGGTTGAAAAGCCCCGGAAAACCCAGATGCTCCGCGATCCAGTACAACATTAACCCTGCGCCCCGCCCAGTCGAGATTCGCGTCCCAGAGCGGCGACGACGCGCGACAGCCCGACCCCGTTGGAACCCTTGATCAGCACCACGTCGTCGGGCGCGATGATCGAGGCCAGCGCGGCTTGCGCGGCCTTAGCATCGGCCACATGGACGAAATCGACCCGCCCCTCAAGCGCGGCGGCCAGCGGCGCCATCGATTCACCGACCAGCAGCGCCCGTTCGACGCGCGCGGCCAGGATCGGCTCGGCCAGGCCCGCATGATAGTCGGCCGAATCCTCGCCCAGCTCGCGCATCTCGCCCAGCACCGCGACGTGGCGTCCAGGCTCCTCGGCCAGCACCGCCAGCGTGGCACGCATCGAGGCGGGGTTGGCATTGTAGCTTTCGTCGATTACCAGCGCGCCATTCGCCATGCGGAACCGCGCACCGCGCCCGGCCAGCCCGCCCATCTCGGCCAGCGCAAGCCCCGCCAGCCCCAGATCGCCGCCCGCCGCATCCACCGCCGCCAGCACCGCCAGCGCGTTGGACACCCAATGCTGGCCCGGCTGCGACAGGGTGAAGTTCAGTTCCTTGTCGCCCAGCCGGGCGGTCACGAAGCTGCCGCCATTGGGCCCGCGCATCGCCTCGACCGCGCGGACATCGGCGGCGGGATCGAAACCGAAGGTCACGATCCGCGCGGCATAGGGCCGGGCGGCCGCGATCAGGCGGTCGCGATGCGGACTGTCATAGGGGACGATGGCGGTGCCGCCGGGCTGGAGCCCCTGGAAAATCTCGCCCTTGGCATCCGCGATGGCGGATTCGTCGGGGAAGAATTCGGTATGCGCGGGCGCGATGGCGGTGACGATGGCGATGTGCGGGCGGACCATCGCGGTCAGCGCGGACAGTTCGCCCGCATGGTTCATCCCCATCTCGAACACGCCCGCGCGTACGCCTCGCGGCATGCGGGCCAGGCTCAGCGGAACGCCGGTATGGTTGTTGTAGCTCTTGACCGAACGGTGCACCGCCCCGCGCCAGCCCCGGTCCAGCGCGGCATAGAGCGCTTCCTTCGCGCTGGTCTTGCCGACCGAGCCGGTGACGCCGATGATCGTCGCCTGGGTCCGGGCCCGGCTGGCGCGCGCGAGGTCCTCCAGCGCGTGGAAGCTGTCGGCGACGCGGACATGCGGATGATCGGTCGGCTGGCTGGCCAGCGCGCCCGCCGCGCCCTGCGCAAAGGCCTGGTCCAGGAAGCGATGGCCATCGGTCGCCTCCCCCGCCATCGCGACGAACAGGTCGCCCGGCCCGACCTCGCGACTGTCGAAGGCGACGCCCGACACGGCGAAATCGCCCGATGCCTGCCCGCCGGTCGCCGCCGCGATCTCCTGCGCGGTCCACAGGGTCATTTGCGCTCCTCGGGCGTCTTGGCACCATAATGCAGCGACAGCTTGGGGCGCACGCGTGCGGGCACGTCCGGCTGCGCGGAATCGGCCTTGTCGACCGGCGGCGTCTTGGTGGGGGCCTGGGACGTCATGCCGCGCACTCCCGCGCCACCGACACATCGTCGAAGGGCAGGACGAGGTCGCCAACGATCTGGCCCTGTTCATGCCCCTTGCCCGCGATCAGCACGATGTCCTGCTCGCCTGCCTCCGCGATGGCGGCGGCGATGGCCTCGCGCCGGTCGCCAATCTCGATCGCGCCGGTCGCACCGCGCATCACCTGCGCGCGGATCGCGGCGGGGTCCTCGGTCCGGGGATTGTCGTCGGTCACGATCACCCGGTCGGCATGCAGCGAGGCGACCTGTCCCATCACCTCGCGCTTGCCCGGATCGCGGTCGCCGCCTGCGCCGAACACCACGATCAGACGCCCGCCCGCATGCGGCTTGAGCGCGGCGATCGCCGCCTCCAGCGCATCGGGGGTATGGGCATAGTCGACATAGACCGGCGCCCCGCTGCGCGCGATGGCGGCGCGTTCCAGCCGCCCGCGCACCGGCTGCAACCGCGCCAGATCGGCGACCGTCCGCGCGACGTCGCCGCCAGTCGCAATGACCAGGCCAGCCGAGACCAGCGCATTGGCCGCCTGATAGGCCCCGATCAGCGGCAGCTGCACCTTGTGCACCGCGCCCTGTTCATCCTCGATCACCAGCCCCTGGCCCAGCAGGGTCGGGTGCCGCTCGACCAGCTTCAGCGTCGATCCGCGCGTGCCGACCGTCACCAGCCTGTTGCCGCGTGCACGCGCCAGGTCGATCACCCGGCCGCTTTCCACGTCGTCGGCCCACACGACCGCCGTCCCCTCGGGCGACAGCACCTCGGAGAACAGCCGCATCTTGGCCGCCAGATAGGCCCCCATGTCGCCATGATAGTCGAGATGGTCGCGTGACAGGTTGGTGAAGGCCGCCGCCGACACCTCCAGCCCCTCGGTCCGATACTGGGTCAGGCCGTGGCTCGACGCCTCGAACGCCAGATGGGTCACGCCCTCGCGCGCCAGCCCCGCGACATTGGACAGGAAGGTCACGACGTCGGGCGTGGTGAGGCCGGTATAGGTCCGCTCGTCGGCGGTGGTCACGCCCAGCGTGCCGATCGAGGCGGCATGATGCCCCGCCATCCGCCAGAGCTGGCGCGTCATCTCGACGGTCGAGGTCTTGCCGTTGGTGCCTGTCACCGCCACCGCGGTCGCCGGGAAGGGCGCGAAGAACGCCGCCGCCAGCCGGGCAAAGGCCGCGCGCGGTTCGTCGGAGGCGATGTGCACCGCCCCCTCCACGGCCACGCCCGGCCGGGCGACGACCGCCACCGCGCCGCTGCGCACCGCATCGGCGATGAAATCCTCGCCATTCACCCGCGCGCCCTGGAACGCGCCGAAGATCGTGCCCGGCGCGACCTTGCGATGGTCGATCGCGAAACCGGAGACGAGGGCGTCGCCGCCCTCGCCCGTGATGTCATGGTCCAGTTGGTTCAGCTTCATGCCGCGCGCCTCATCGTCCATCCACGGGCGGCGCCTTGGGGTCCTGCCACAGGGTCGGCAGAATGTCCGACACGTCCACATCCTTGTTGGCGTCCGGCACGACGCCCAGCATCGCACCGACCCGCGTGATCGTCCGCCCGACCACCGGCGCGGCGTTCCAGGCTGCGGTCTTCCACCCGAACGTCTCCTTCGTCCCCTTTGGCGAGTCGAGCATCGCCAGCACGACATAGCGCGGCGCATCCATCGGAAAGGCCGCCGCAAACGTCGCCACGTTGCGCGAACGGTCATAGCCGCCCGCCACCGCCGCCTCGGCCGTACCAGTCTTGCCCCCGACGCGATAGCCCGGCGCATCACCCTTGCGCCCCGTGCCGCGCATCACGACCAGCCGCAGCATCTGGCGCATCCGCGCGCTCGTCGCCTCGCTCAGCACGCGGCGTCCCTCGGGCGCATGGCCGGGCGCCACCTTCAACAGCGTCGCGGGCCGCCAGATGCCGCCATTGACCAGCGCGGCATAGGCCGAGGCGAGGTGCAGCGGCGTAACCGCGATGCCATGGCCATAGGCGGTCGTCATCGTCGTCGTCCGCGCCCAATAGGTGGGGAGCAGCGGACGGCCCTTTTCGCGCAGCTCGATATCGGGCTTGGTATCGAAGCCCAGCTTCTTGAACATCGCCTGCATCCGCTGCGGACCGATCTCGTCGGCGACGCGCGCGGTGGCGATGTTGGAGGAATAGATCAGCGTCTCGGCCATGTTCAGCCAGCGCTTCGGATCGCCCGCCTCGTCATGGATGGTATAGCCGCCGACCTTGAGCGGATGGGTCGCGTCGAAGCGTCGCGCCATCGAGGTGACGACGCCATTCTCCATCGCGGTCGCCATGGTGATCGGCTTGAAGGTCGAACCCAGCTCGAACACGCTCTGCGTCGTGATGTTGCGCAGCTGTTCGGCTCCCGCCATGCCGACCCGATTGGGGTTGAAGGTGGGCAGCGAGACCATCGCGATCACCTCGCCCGTCGCCACGTCGAGCACGATGCCGCCGCCGCCGCGCGCCGAGAAGGTCGTCATGGCGCGGCCCAGCTCGCTCTCCATCGCCGCCTGGACGCGCGTGTCGATCGACAGCGCGACCGGCTTGCCCGCCTGGGCCGGGTCGAGCAGCCGCTGGTCGAGGACGCGCTCCATGCCGCTCATGCCGTGCCCGTCGGTCGACAGGAAGCCCAGCGCGTGCGCCGCCAGGTTGGACTGCGGATAGAGGCGCTGCGTCTCGCGGTCGAAGACCAGCCCCGGCTCACCGATCGCGTTCACCTGCTCGACCAGCGCGGGGCTGGCGCGGCGTTGCAGATAGACGAAATTCGCCTTGCGGGTCAGCTGGTTGTAGAACCAGGCCTGGTCGCCGCGATCGGGCATCAGCGCGGCGAGGCGCGCGGCGATCTCCATCGGATCGCCGATCAGCTTCTTGGGATGGACCGCGATCGTCCAGCTGTCGATCGTGCGCGCGAGCGGCGCGCCGTTGCGGTCGACGATGTCGCCGCGCGCGGCCAGCGTCGCGGTGCGCGCCGCCGCGTCGGCCGGGCCGGCGAAGATCGCCAGCATCATCAGCCGTCCGATCACGACGAGCACCGCCGCGCCGAACAGCATCATCAGCATCATCAGCCGCATATGCGTCGTCGCGACCAGCGCATGGCGCTGGCCGGCGGTACGCTGCGTGCCGGTGGGACGTGCGACGAGTACGCTCAACGCGGCCGCCGCGATTCGGACTTGGCCCCCTTCAGAATGTCGCCCAGCGTCGTGTCGGACAGCAGCTGGCGGTCGAGCATCGCCACCGCCTGCGGCCGGACTTTCGCGACGGCGGCGGCGGTGCGCACGGTCGCGATCGGCGCGGGCTTGGCGCCCTTGGTCGCGACGACACGCTCGGAGACGGCCTTGACGATCTGGGCCTTGGGCAGCTCGACCTTGGCGAGCCGGACGACGGGAGCGGGCGCGATGGGCTTGGCGGCGGCGGGGGCGGCGACCGGCGCGTCCGGCTGGGCGACCGGAGCGGGCTGGGGCTGCGAGGGGACGAGCAGCGCGGCGGTCTGGATCGCTCCGGCGGCGGGCCCCTGCGTCACGTCGAGCGAGGCGAGCTGCGACTCGTCACCGACGAACTGCCCGGCGACCGGCGCGGTCAGCGCCAGCGTGTCGCCATTCCACTTTTCCAGCTGGACCAGGTTGGCGCGGGTGTCGAACTCGGTCTCCAGCGCGCGGATGTCGCGCTGCGCGGCGGCGATGCGGGCGTTGACGTCGTCCAGCTTCTTGCGCTCCGACGCGACCTGGAGCGAGACCAGGTAGAAGCCCAGGACCACCGTGACGCAGCTCCCGAACCACCCGATCCCCTTCAACCGATACGCCGCCGTCATACGCCCAACTCCTGACTCAACTCGCCCCCCGGCAATCCATTCGATCCCGCCGACCAGGCGGGGGACTCGGTCCGCGTCGCAAAACGCAGCGTCGCCGAACGCGCGCGCGGATTGCGGGCCAGCTCCGCCTCGCCCGCGCGCACCGCCTTGCCGACCTGGGCAAAGCTGGGCGCGGCGGCGGCGGCCTGTTGCGGCAGGTGACGCGACCCGCCCGGCATCTGCCCGGCGCGCTCGCGGAAGAAGCGCTTGACCATGCGGTCTTCCAGGCTGTGGAAGGTGACGACCACCAGCCGCCCGCCCGGCTTCAGCGCGCGCTCCGCCGCCGCCAGCCCCTCGGCCAGTTCGTCCAGCTCGCGGTTCACATGGATGCGGATCGCCTGGAAGGTCCGGGTCGCCGGGTCCTTCTTGTCATGCGGGCGATAGCCCAGGGCCCGGCGGACCACGGCGGCCAGTTCGCCGGTACGGGTCAGCGGGCGTGCGGCGACGATCGCCTGCGCGACGCGGCGCGAACGCGGTTCCTCGCCATAATGATAGAGGACATCGGCGATCGCGGCCTCATCGGCGGTGTTGAGGAAATCGGCGGCCGACTCCCCCTCCTGCGCCATCCGCATGTCGAGCGGCCCGTCCCCCTGGAACGAAAAGCCGCGCTCCGCCTGGTCGAGTTGCATCGAGGACACCCCGATATCGAGCACCACGCCATCAACGCGGGTATCGAGTTCCTGATCCAGGCTAGAAAATTCCCGGTGGATCAGCGTCAGCCCCGGCGCGGCCGCGACCAGCGCCTGGCCATTGGCGATCGCGTCGGGATCACGGTCGAAGGCGACGACCTTCGCCCCCCGGCCCAGCATCGCACGCGTATAGCCGCCCGCGCCGAACGTGCCGTCGACATGCGTCTCGCCGGGCTGGATGGCGAGCGCGTCCAGCACCTCGTCGAGCAGGACGGGGATGTGCGGGGCGTCGGCGGGCAGGGTCACGGGATCGCTCACAGCACGATCCCCTTTTCCTGGCAGTGATAGCGCGCAGCCGAGATCATCTTGGGCGGCAGGCCCGGCGTCTCGACCAGCGTCCTGGGGTCCCAGATTTCGATATAGTCGAACGTGCCCCAGAAAAAGGCATGGCCCGTGATCCCGGCATGGAAACGGGGAAAGCCCGGCATGATGAAACGGCCCGACCCGTCAAAGGGCACGGCTTCGCCGTTCGCCAGATCGCGCTTGATGTTATAGTCGATGCGGCCGTCGGGCCCGCGCGACATCTCGGTGCGCGCGTCCAGTTCCTTCTTCAGCACCGCGACATAACCCGGGTCATAAGCGATCAGACAACGTTCGGTTTCGTGTACGGCGATGATGATGGTCCCGCCGTCCTTTCCATCGGGGCGCGGCGCGTTCTGAGCCAGGGTGGAACGAAGGGCGTTGGGGATGGCCACGCGACCCTTGTCGTCGACAAGGCCAATGCCACTTCCCTGATACAAACCCCTTTCGGACACGCCAACCTCGCACATGGCGCGCACGGCCTCACATCTTCGAAACCCGGCCGATGCCGCGCTCCGACCCATTGCTGGACAATGATGAGCCTGCCCCTCTGTTGGGAATGGGTTTACCTATAGCGTCAACGGGTGGCAACGGGATTTTTGGGGATGATCGGGGAAACCGCTCCTAAATCGCTGTATATGCGACGAACGGCTGGGCGCGGCGCGGGAGGGAGCGCATCGGCGAACTGGCGGAAAAGTGCCGAAAAACGGGCGCACGAAGCACCGATCCCCGGATTTCCCCGAAGGATTCCCATCATCGCCAGACGGCGTCGGGATGCGGTGAGAAAGGCGGCGGGGCACGACGGCCGAGCCGGGTCACCGGCCGAAGCACGCCCGAATCGGTCTTGATTCGAATCAATCCATGCGATCGGGCGTCGGACCGCACCGCCCCGCTATGACGGGACCGGGTCCAGGCCAGTGTCGCGGATCAGCGGGCGGGTTCGGCGGGCGACTGGGCGTTGACGGGGGCGGGCGCGACGCCGAGTTCGGCCAGCGGTTCGCTGCTGGGGGCGGTCGCGTTCGCCACGGCCATGTCGGCCACCATGTTGCTCTGCGCCGCCCCGGCCGTCTCGACCGGCGGATTGTCGCGATTCAGCGATCCCAGGATGGTGCTGGCGATGGCGATCAACAGGATGACCGCAGCCAGGCCGATCATACCGACCTTCACACGTTGCATGATATGATGGTGGTCGGGTGACTTCATGAAGTGGGTGTAACTATCCTGCGCCTGCACCGATGTCGACCTCTACCACCGGAACGGCCCCACCGTCCCGGATTTAAAGACCCTTTTCCGCCCGCCACGCCGGATTATGGAGCGTGGAGAGGTAGCGAAACCCCGTATCGCACAAAATGGTTGCGATACGCTTGCCCGGCCCCAATGCCTTGGCCAGCGCCACCGCGCCGCCGACATTGATGCCCGACGACAGGCCCAAGCACAGCCCTTCCTCGCTCAGGAGTCGCTGCACCCAGTACCAGCCTTCCGCGTCGGAAATGCGAAATTGCGTGTCGATCGGCGCGCCGTCAAGATTGGCGGTGATCCGCCCCTGCCCGATCCCCTCGGCGACCGACGAGCCTTCGGACTTCAGCTCGCCATGCGCATAATAGTCATAGAGCGCCGCGCCGTGCGGGTCGCTGAGCGCGATGACGACCGACTCGTCATGCGCCTTCAGCCCCATGCCGACGCCCGCCAGCGTGCCGCCCGTGCCCGCCGCGCAGGTGAAGCCGTCGATCCGCCCGTCCAGCTGGGTCCAGATCTCCTCGGCGGTGCCGATGATATGCGCGCGGCGATTGGCGATATTGTCGAACTGGTTGGCCCAGATGGCATTGTCGGTCTCCTCGGCGATCCGGCGCGAGGTGTGGACGAAGTGACAGGGGCTGGAATAGGGCGCGGCGGGCACCAGCACCAGTTCGGCCCCCAGCGCGCGCAGCGTGTCCATCTTCTCGCGGCTCTGCGTCTCGGGCATCACGATGATCGTGCGATAGCCCTTGGCATTGGCGACCAGCGCCAGGCCGATGCCGGTATTGCCCGCCGTCCCCTCGACGATCGTGCCGCCGGGGCGCAGCGCCCCGCGCGCCTCGGCATCCTCGACGATGAACAGCGCGGCGCGGTCCTTCACGCTGGCGCCCGGATTGGCGAATTCGCATTTGCCGTAAATGTCGCAGCCGGTGGCCTCGCTCGGCCCCTTCAGACGGACGAGGGGGGTGTTGCCGATCAGGGCCAGCGTGTCGGGTGTCGCATCCATGCCCGCTAGATGGCCCCTGCCCCGCCGCTCGGCAAGCAAAGCCTTGCTTGGGAAGCCCCAAGCGCAAGGCCGGGTCGCGGGGCGCGGAGGACGCGGCGGCGCGTGCGGATGCCGGACATTTCGATCCCGACGGCCATCTGCGCGCTTGACGGGGCATTGCTGCATTTGCGAAGCAACGCCTCGCTATGAAGAGCCTTCTCCCCCTCATCGTCGCCGCACCGCTGCTCGCCCTGGCAGCGTGCAATTCCAAGCCCAGCCAGCCCGAGGTGGTCGACACCAACCCGGATCCCATGGCCAATGTCCTGGCCAACCGCGCGCCGGTCGAACTGCCGCCCGCGATCAAGGCCGAAAAGACCTTCCGCTGCAAGGACCAGAGCCTGGCCTACGTCACCTTCTTCCAGGGTGACAAGCAGGCCAATGTCCGCCTGAAGGAAGGCGAGACGCCGGTCGTGCTGAAGGCTCCGGCCGCCGGTGAGCCGCTGACCGCCGAGGGTGGCTGGCGCCTGACGGGTGACGAGAAGACCATCACCCTGACCACCCCGAAGAAGGCCGCGCAGAGCTGCCACGTCTAAGACGTCTTTCTCCATCGTTCGGCAATCGGACGATAGGGACTTGATCGAAATCGGGCCGGCGGGGATACCTCGTCGGCCTTTTTCTTGGGGCAGGCTCGGGAGGTCGGGGGACGAATCGTGGCGGCGATCGCGATCTACAGCATGAAGGGCGGCGTGGGTAAGACCAGCATGGCGGTCAACCTGGCCTGGTGCGCGGCGACCCAGTGCGCGCGCCGCACGCTGTTATGGGATCTCGATCCGCAGGCCGCGTCGACCTGGCTGCTGGGCGGTCCGGCTCCCGGCGACCAGGCGCAGGCGATCTTTTCGCGCGATGTCGCGGTCGAACGGCTGGTGCGCCGGACCGACACGCCCAACCTGTCGCTGATCGGCGCCGACACCTCGTTGCGCGGGCTCGACCTGCTGTTCCACCAGCTCGACAAGAAGAAGCGGCTGGGCAAGCTGATCGACGGGCTGGACGGCTATGACCGGGTGCTGCTCGACTGCCCGCCGGGGCTGACCGAGACGACCGACCAGGTGCTGCGCGCGGTCGACCTGATCGTGGTGCCGGTGGTCCCCTCCGCGCTGTCGACCCGTGCGCTAGAGGTGGTGGACAGCCATGTCCGGGGCCGGGTGCCGATCCTGCCGGTCCATGTCATGGTCGACCGCCGCCGTCGCCTTCATGCAGAGGCCGTCGCCGCCCAGCCCGACTGGCCCGCCATCCCCATGGCCAGCCTGGTCGAGGCGATGGGCGAGCACCGCGCCCCCATCGGCGCCTTCGCCCCGCGCAGCGCGGCGGCGCAGGCCTATGCGACGCTGTGGCGGGCGGTCGAACGGCGGCTGTCGGGGAAATGAGCCGGCGGGATCAGCCGGGCCCGGTCGAGCGGCTGACTCCCCATCTCGTGCTGGGCGCCTATGCCGTGGGGGTGTTCCCCATGGCCGACACGCGCGAGGCCGACCATGTCTATTGGGTCGAGCCCCGCAAGCGCGCGATCCTGCCGCTCGACGGCTTTCACTTGTCGCGCTCGCTGCGCAAGACGGTCGCGGCCGACCGGTTTCGCGTGACCGCCGACACCGCATTCGAATCGATCATCCGGATGTGCGCGGAAAGCGTGCCCGACCGGCCCGAGACCTGGATCAATTACGCGATCGAGCGGGTCTTCATCGACCTGTTCGACATGGGCTTTGCCCATTCGATCGAATGCTGGGACGGCGAAGAGCTGGTCGGCGGGCTGTACGGCCTGGGGCTGGGCCGCGCCTTTTTCGGCGAATCGATGGTCAGCCGCCGGACCGACGCGTCCAAGGTCGCGATGGTCTGGCTAGTCGCGCGGCTGCGCGCCGGGGGGTACAGCCTGCTCGACTGCCAGTTCCAGACCCCGCATCTGTCGACCATGGGCGCGGTCGAGATCGGGCGCGACGATTATGTCGCGCTGCTGTCCGATGCGTTGGCCGGGGTGGTCGCGCCGGGGGCTTCGTCCGCGGGCGTGTCGGCGGCGGGCGACTTCGGCGCGCTCGACCGCCTGGGCGCCGCGCCGGACGAGGCGGCGGGCACCGTCTCCGGTCCGGTTTCGGGCCAGGACATCGTGCAGCTCTTGGCCCAGACGTCATAGACCGGGTGCTGGACGACGTTCAGCGCCGGGCGTTCCTTGTACAGCCATCCCGAAAAGACCCGCTGCCACCGCTGATTCGCCCCACGTACGTCCAGCTGGACGAAGGCGCCGGTCAGCTGTTCGGGTTCCCAGGATGCGGTCTTTTCGCAGGCGCGCAGGCGCACGACCGCGTCCCCGACGCGAATCGCCTGGCCCGGCTTCAGCGTCAGTTCGCGCGAGACGCCGTTGCGCTTGTTGAGCAGGCCGACCACCGCGACGCGCTCGGCCATCGGCGTACCGCCGCTAGGCAGGTTCGCCTGGCCCGCATCGACCGATTCGATCCCCGACCCGCCGCCGGGGCGGTCGGGCAGGATCTGGCTGACCGCCGCATCCTCGGCGGTCGTCCCGTCCTTATGGGTCAGGGCGTGATAGCCGAACCAGCCCCCTACGCCCAGCGCGGCCGCCAGCGCAGCGCCGGCCAGCCAGCGAGCCGTCTTCACCCCTCGGGCGTCCAGGCTTCGTAATCGCCCGTCGCGGCGGCGCGCTGGCCACCCTTTTCGAGCGCACCTGCCGGGCGATAGGCCATGGCGGTGCCGGTCTGGTTGGGCAGGGTCGGCTTCTGCCACGCGCGACGCAGCGGCAGCGAGCGGTCGGGCACATCCTCGATCTGATGATGCAGCCAGCTGAACCATTCCGCCGGAACCCGGCTGGCATCGTTCGAACCCTTGTAGATCACCCAGCGGCGCGGGCGTCCGGCGGTGTCGCTGCCGCCTTCATAATAGACATTGCCGTGGGCATCCTCGCCCACCTGCGCCTTGCCGCGCAGACCGAACCAGGTGCCGATGGTGGCGCCGTTCCACCAGGTGAAGGGATTGAGGTTGATGCCCATGAGGCGCCGTGTAGCCCGGCTGTCGCCGCCCTTCAACCGCGTTCCGCATGCATGGGGCACATGAAGCCCCTCCTCCCGGCAGGGGGAGGGGTTTGGGGTGGGGGAAGCGCCGCAAGGGGTTCGCTCGATGAGCCCCCCGCCCTCCCACCTTCGGGAGTGGCTTGGCGTGGTTCAGACGTTACCCGCCCCGAACGGCCTCATTTCGCCCAGGACACCGAATCGCCCTCCGACAGGCCGAGTTCGGCCGCGCGGCCGCCGACCAGTTCCAGCACCGCCGCGACCGGCTCACCCGAGGGGATGGGGGTTTCCGAGAAAGGCGTGGTATTCTCGGCGATGCGCGCGATGGTGCCGTCGGCGCGAATGAAGATGATGTCGAGCGAGGTCGGCGTGTTCTTCATCCAGAAACTCGCCTCGCGCGGGCCGCCGCCCTCGGGCGGATAGGGCGCGAACAACATGCCGTCATCGCGCTTCAGGTCGGTGCGGTACATTAGCCCCTGCTGTTGCTCGGCGGCGGTGCGGGCCTGTTCGACGTGCAGCTGCTGCTTGCCCGATGCGGTGGTGATGGTCACCGGCATTTTCGACGCCTGTTGGACGTCCGCCGTCTTGGCGGCCGGATCCGCGCCCGAGCAGCCGCTTAGCTGGATCGCGGCCAGCCCCAGCGCGAGCGCCATGCCGCGCCCCGCCCCCATAGCCCGCTGTCGCACGCCTTACATCCTTTCCGTCACCACCACCGCCAACGGCCCTTTAGGCCCATCGACGATCCGCGCGGCCAGCGGCTGCCCCGGCTCGACCGTGATCAGGCCACCGCGCCGCAGCGTCTCCATATGCACGAAGATATCCGCCCCGTCGCGGTCGCGCAGCAGAAAGCCATAGCCTTTCAGCCTGTTGAACCATTTGACCGCGACCAGTTCGGGATCGCCCGCCGCATCGACCAGCGTCTCGGGATCGACCCTGTCGGGCGAGCGGGGCCGCTTGGGCATTTCGGGCACGGCATGGGTCAGGTCGATGCTCAGCACCTCGCGCGCCTGATAGCCGCGCCCCCGCTCCACCGCGAGCATCTCCACCCGCGCACCTTCGGGCAGGCTGCGCCGGGCATGCGCCTGAAGCACGGTGAAGTGCAGCAGCACATCCCCGTACGCCCGATCGTCCGCGACCGCGAAGCCGAAGCCGCGCGTCACATCGAACCACTTGACGACCCCCGTCAGCCTTACGGCCGCATCCGCCGCTTCGCCGTCGATGCCGCCCCCTGTATTTGGCGTTTCATCCAGCATCATCGCACCCTTGGATGCATTGCTAGCATCTTTGTTCGCACCCGCAATGCGAGGCGGATCACTTTTTGCTGGTCCGGAGTGGGACGAAACGGCCAAGATTCTTTGCTTGAAGGAAAATTTGCCAAATTTGGATCAATATTCCCGGTCGTCGATCATCTCGCCGGGGGCCGCCGACACGATCTGCCGGGCCAGCGCCATGTCGTGACCGGCGCGCAGCATCGCCGCGAACTGCTTCTCGCGAAGCGCGCGATCCGCCCCGCCATCGCCGAAAGGCCCGATTCGCCGCCGCCGGGCAAAGGCCAGCGCGGCGTCGCGCGCCGCCTCCGCCACCTGCCCCGCAATCGCCTCGTGATCCTCGGGCCCGACCCGCGCCGCCTGCAGCGCCTGCCGCACCCGCCGCGCCCCCAGCCCCCGGCGAGCCAGCGACGCCGCCTTCATCTCGGCATAGGCGCGGTCGTCGATATAGCGCAGCTCGACCATCCTGGCCGCCAGCCCGCGCGGATCGGGCGCATCCTCCCCCGCCCAGCCGCGTTCGCGCAGCTTGCGGGTCAGATATTCGACCAGCTTGCCCTCGGTCGTCGCGAACCGCTCGACATAGCGCAGCGCGATCTGCTCCAGCAATTTGGGATCAAGGGGCTTTGGCGGGCGACGATCGGCAGACACGCCTTGTTTGTGCCACACTGACACTGGAATTAGAACGCGGGAAGCCGCCGTCCATCCGGCGAAAGAATCATACTCGTCTCCGCGGCCCCGCGGCCCGGACGACGCAAGAGCATAAGGAACGAAGGCAAGGCCATGACGATCGAGCACCATCAGGACGACGCGCGCGCCATCATCGCGACGCCGACCGAAGATGCGCTGCCGCGCCGCTTCGCCGACTTCGATACGCTGGGCGAGGCGCTGGACTATGCCGCCTCGGGCTCGCGCGGTCTGAACTTCCACGATGCGCGCGGGGTCCTGACCCGTCCCTATCCCTTCTCCGAGCTGCGCGACGACGCGCTGGCCTGCGCCCGCCGGCTGATCGCCAGCGGCGTGCGCCCCGAGGAGCGGATCGCGCTGGTCGCCGAGACGGGCCCGGAATTCGCCGCCCTCTTCTTCGGCGTGATCTATGCGGGCGCCTGGCCGGTGCCGCTGCCGCTGCCGACCTCGTTCGGCGGGCGCGACAGCTATATCGAGCAGTTGCGCGTCCAGCTCGCCAGCTGCGACCCCAAGATGCTGATCTTCCCGCCCGAACTGGCGCAGATGGCCGGTGCGGCGGCCGAGGCGGCGGGTGTCGAGGGCATCGACTGGGACAGCTTCGCCACTCGCGAGGCGCCAGAGGCGCCGCTGCCCGAGGCTAAGTCGGACGCGATCGCCTATCTGCAATATTCCAGCGGCTCGACCCGTTTCCCGCATGGCGTGGCGATCACCCACCATGCGCTGCTGAACAATCTCGCCGCGCACAGCCATGGCATGAAGATCCAGGAGAGCGACCGCTGCGTCTCGTGGCTGCCCTGGTATCATGACATGGGTCTGGTCGGCTGCTTCCTGTCGCCGGTCGCCAACCAGGTGTCGACCGATTACCTCAAGACCGAGGATTTCGCGCGTCGCCCGCTGGCATGGCTCGACATGATCAGCCGCAATCCGGGCACCTCGGTCAGCTATTCGCCGACTTTCGGCTATGATATCTGCGCGCGCCGCATCTCGTCGCAGACCAAGGCGTCGGACCGGTTCGACCTGTCGCGCTGGCGGATCGCGGGCAATGGCGCGGACATGATCCGCCCCGACGTCATGCAGTCCTTCGTCGACGCCTTTGCCGATGCGGGCTTCCAGGCGACCGCCTTCCTGCCCTCCTATGGTCTGGCCGAGGCGACGCTGGCGGTGTCGATCATGCCGCCGGGCGAAGGCATCCGCGTCGAGCTGGTCGAGGAAACCCAGCTGTCCGGCGGCGCACGCGGCACCGACCGGCCGCAGCGTTTCCGCGCCATCGTCAATTGCGGCAAGCCCGCGCGCGACATGGTGATCGAGATCCGTGAGGAGGACGGCACGCCGCTTCCCGACGGGGCGATCGGCAAGGTGTGGTGCAAGGGCCCGTCGGTCATGGTGGGATATTTCCGCGACCAGGCCGCGACCGAAGCCTGCATGGTCGATGGCTGGCTCGACACCGGCGACATGGGCTATATGTCCAAGGGCTATATCTACATCGTCGGCCGCGCCAAGGACATGATCATCGTCAACGGCCGCAACCACTGGCCGCAGGATATCGAATGGGCGGTCGAGCAGCTGCCGGGCTTCAAGGCAGGCGACATCGCCGCCTTCGCCATCACCACGCCGGGCGGCGAGGAAACCCCCGCCGTGCTGGTCCAGTGCCGCAGCTCGGACGACGAGGAACGCGCCCGCCTGCGTGACGAAATCCGCGAGCGCGTACGCGCGGTGACCGGCATGAACTGCGTCATCGAACTGATCCCGCCGCGCACCCTGCCCCGCACCAGCTCGGGCAAGCTGAGCCGCGCCAAGGCCCGCAACCTGTATCTGGCGGGTGAAATCAAGCCGTACGACGTCGCGGCCTGATTTTCCCATCGGGGGCAAAGAGGGGCTCGGTCGAAAGACCGGGCCCTTTTTCCGTCTCCATCACTTCGGAGCCGGTATCCCCATCCCCCCGTTCAGCCTGAGCGAAGTCGAAGGCCAAGGGAATCCGGTCGCTCCTACTCCAACCACCACCCCGCCGAAGGCCGGGGTCCAGTGGCCACTAGGTCCGTCGCGTGCTCGATAGACCACCCCGACTGGACCCCGGCCTTCGCGGGGGCGGCGGCGGCATGGGGTGAGGACAAGGCGTGGCCTTCGACTTCGCTCAGGCTGAACGGCGTTCCAGGCATCTCAGTCCTTCAGCGGATCATGCCCCCAGTTCATCAGCGAATAGCGCCATGGCGAATGCTCGACATCCTTGTCGGGGCCGCCCTGCTTCAGATGCCGGTGCACATAGCCGATGACCTTCTTCATATGCGCATAGTCGTCGTCGGTCAGATCGGCCTTCTTTTTGCGCTTGATCGCGACGATCTTGCCGCCCGATTCATGCCCCACGCTTTCGTTGGCGCCGTCCTTCTTCTGCCCGACCTCCTTCGACTCGTGACTGTCGAGGAATTTCTCGAGTTCGGCGGGGGCCATGTTCACGGCCTCCTTGAAGTCGGCATAGATCTGGTCGTGGTCGTCGGCCATTTGCGGCTCCTTTCGGCGGGGTAACGCCGCCGACCGGATTTCGGGTTCAGACCAGCATACCCTGATAGCTTTGCGGCGGCACGGCCATGGTCGCGCGTGCGATCCCGCCGAGCAGCAGCACCGCGACCAACGCCGCCAGCGTCGCGCGGACGATGCGCCGGTCGCCCTGCCACGGCTTGGCCAGGATCAGCCCCAGCGCGCAGGCCATGATCGGCCACAGGTGATAGCGGAAATCCGAGGCGACGCTGACGACCAGGAAGCTGGCCTCCAGCCCGAGCGTCGATCCGAACAACGCCCCCGCCAGCCCGCTCCCCCGCGTCACCGCCAGGCCGCCCGCCGCCAGGATGATCCAGACGATCGGCCACATGATCGGCGCATCGACCCAGGGGCTCGCCATGCGCTGCCACGTCAGCGCGACGGGCCCCGGATGGCCCAGGCCATAGTCGTTCGGCTCGCTGCCCTGCGGCGGCGCGGCATTGGGCCAGCGCGGCGGCACCCACAGACGCCAGGTCGAATTGACATGCGCCAGCCGCTGCGCCGCATAGGCCAGCGGATGATGCAGCATGGCGGGGGCGAGCCTGGCATAGAGACGCGAAGGCGGGATCGTCTCGAACCGCTGCAACCGGGTGCCGCACCGCGCGGGCTCGCCCAGCGGGTCCCAGAAGAACGGCTTCACGCACCCCTTGGCGCGGATTTCGGCGACTTCCCGTGGGGTAAAGCCCAGCCGCGCGTCATAGGGCACCCGCACGGCGATTCCGGCTAGATCGTACAGCGCCTGCGATCGGGCGACGCCGCTGGGCTTTGCGCCGAGGAGTTCGTGATTGACGAGCGGCGCGGCCGCCAGCGTCGCCAGCGTCAGCGCGACGGTGATCGCGATCCGGCGGCCCCAGCGATCGGCGACGAGCAAGGCGACCAGCGGCGCGATGGCGAAGATCGCATTGGCGCGGACCAGCGCGGCATAGGCGAGCAACATGCCCGCCGCCGCCCAGCCCCATCCGGCCACCGGCCGTCCGCGCAATCGCCACCAGCCGAGGATGCCGACCGCCGCCAGCGCCGCGCCGGTCATCTGCGCGTCTTTCAGGATCGCCACCTGCCAGCCCAGCCAGGGCGGCACCAGTCCGACCGCCAGCACGCCCAGCGCCGCGCGCGGCCGCCGGTCGACGATCGCCGCCGCGATGCACCCCAGCCCCAGCCACCATGTCGCCAGTTGCAGGACCAGCATCGGCCGCGCCCCCTGCCCCGAAAACAGCGACCAGAGCCGCGCCATGATCGGCGGGTGCCAGTCGTCATATGTCCCGGTCAGCGCCTGCGCATATTGGCCCACGCTGTCATATTCGACATAGCCCGGCGCGAAGATCAGCAGGCTCAACCCGAACAGGATCAGCGCCGCGATGGCGATGCGCAGGCGGTGGGAAAAGGCTCGGGTCATGGCTCGCCGGTCGAACTGTTGCGGATGCGACCGATGCGGCCAAAACCATCCGTTTCGCAAGCGGAATGCGGCAGGATGGCCCGGATAGGCCGATCGGCCATGGCCTTTGCGCGGCCGCCCGCGTGGATTAGGGCCGATCGACATGCAACGATGCCTTTCCTTCACTCGCCCCTCGCAGAGGGGAGAGGGTTGCGCAGACTTGGTCTTTGCGACAGCAAAGGCCTAGTCGGAGCTGGGTGAGGGGTGGGCGCTCGCTTGGCGAGCGCGCGAGCCTTTGGGCTCGCTCGACCCCTCACCCAAGCTGCGCTAGCCAGCAGGCTGGCAAGCTTCGCTAACCCTCTCCTCTGTCCAGGGGAAAGGGAAGAAGACGCAATACTGAATGTCGATACTACCGAGGGACATTGCAGCGAAGATGGGGGAGCGAGTGGGTATGACCAGCGCCTTGGTGATCATCGACATGCAACAGGCGATGCAGGACCGGATCGACGCCGGGCGTCCGCACGTCAACGGGGATGCCCCCGCCAGGATCGAGGCGCTGGCCGAGGCGTTTCGCGGGGCAGGGCGGCCGGTCATCCATATCCGCCATGCCGAGGCCGACCCGACCTCGCCGCTACATCCCGACGCGCCCGGCTATCCGCCAATGGCCTGCGCGGTGGAGCGGCCCGGTGAGGCGATCTTCGTGAAGCGCAGTTCCTCCGCCTTCGCCACGACGCCGCTGGCGGCGCATCTGCACGAACAGGGGCTGTCGCATCTCCACATCGTGGGAGCGGTGGCGGGGTTCTGCGTCAACTCGACGGTCCGCGCGGCCTCCGATCTGGGCTTTGCGGTGACGGTGGTGCCGGATGCGGTGCTGGGCTTCGACCTGCCCTCCGCCGGGCTGGAGGCGCAAGCGATCTTCGATGTCACCATGGGATTGCTGGCGGCGGATTTTGCCGAATTGCGCGACAGCGAGGCGGTCCTGGCCGAATTGGGGTGAGGGTTGGGCGTGGCCTTCGACTTCGCTCAGGCTGAACGGGAATTGGGGAGCGGCATCATTCCATCGCTCCGCTCAGCCTGAGCGAAGTCGAAGGCCAAGGGAAACCACAACGAAAAAGGGGCCCGCCACCGCGAGCCCCTTCCCCATCCCGAAACCGGAAAAGCCGGATCAGATGTGCAGCGCGCGCCCATAGGCGGCCAGCACCGACTCGTGCATCGATTCGGAGATGGTCGGATGCGCGAACACCGTTTCCATCAGCTCGGCCTCGGTCGTCTCCAGCTGGCGGGCGACGACATAGCCCTGGATCATCTCGGTCACTTCCGCGCCGACCATGTGCGCGCCCAGCAGCTCGCCGGTCTTGGCGTCGAACACGGTCTTCACGAAACCCTCGGCCTCGCCCAGCGCGATCGCCTTGCCGTTGCCGATGAAGGGGAACTTGCCGACCTTCACTTCGTAACCGGCTTCCTTGGCCTTCGCTTCGGTCAGGCCGACGCTGGCGACCTGCGGACGCGAATAGGTGCAGCCCGGAATATTGCCCTTGTCCATCGCGTGCGGGTGGACGTCCTTGTTGCCCAGCGCCTGCGCGATGGCCTCGGCGGCGATCACGCCTTCATGGCTCGCCTTGTGCGCCAGCCAGGGAGCGCCCGTCACGTCGCCGATCGCCCAGATGCCGTCGACATTGGTGCGGCCATAGCCGTCGGTCTTGATGTGACCGCGATCGGTAGTGATGCCCAGCTTCTCCAGACCGATATTCTCGGTGTTGGGGACGATGCCGATCGCGACGATCGCATGGCTGAACTCGGCGGTCTCGACCTTGCCGTCCGGGCCCTTGATCGTCGCCTTGACGCCCGACGCGGTCGCCTCCAGCTTCTCGAGGCCGGTCTTGGTCTTGATGGTCATGCCGAACTTGGTCAGCTGCTTGGTCATGAACTCGCTGACTTCGGCATCCTCGACCGGCATGATCCGGTCGAGCATCTCGACGATGGTCACTTCCGCGCCCATGTCGTTGTAGAAGCTGGCGAATTCGACGCCGATCGCACCCGATCCGATGACCAGCAGCTTGGTCGGCATGGCGGGCGGCACCATCGCGTGGCGATAGGTCCAGATACGCTCGCCATCCGCCTTGGCGAAGGGCAGGTCGCGGGCGCGCGCGCCGGTGGCGACGATGATGTGCTTGGCGGTCAGCTCGGTGGTCTTGTCGCCTTGGACGACCGACAGCTTGCCCTTTCCGGTGACCGTGCCGACGCCTTCATGGACGGCGACCTTGTTCTTCTTCATCAGGCCCTTGACGCCGGCATTCAGCTGGCCCGCCACCTTGCGGCTGCGATCGACCACCTTGTCCAGGCTGAACGAGGGCTTTTCGACCGACAGGCCGTATTGCGCGGCGTGGGTCATGTAGTGATAGACCTCGGCCGAGCGCAGCAGCGCCTTGGTCGGGATACAGCCCCAGTTGAGGCAGATGCCGCCCAGCCGCTCGCGCTCGACGATCGCGACCTTCAGGCCAAGCTGGCTCGCGCGGATCGCCGCGACATAGCCGCCGGGGCCGGAGCCGAGGACGATAAGGTCGTAAGTGTCAGCCACTTTGCTCTTCCTTCTGAACGCGCGCCTTGACGGTGCGCGGGGGTTCGCCCCCCGAGAAATTGGGATTTAGTCTTGCGCGGAAGCCAGCGGCGGAACGCTGCGCGGCTTGCGGTCCTTGTCGGTCGCGACGAACACGAAGCGGGCCTGCGTCACCTTGGTCGCATCCTCGACGTGGCGGGCGCGGCGCCAGGCCTCGACCTCGATCGTCATCGACGTGTTGCCGACCCGGACCAGCGTTGCATAGACCGATACCTCGTCGCCGACGAGCACGGGGGCGTGGAACTTCATCCCCTCCGCCGCGATCGTGACCGCGCGGCCGCCCGAATGGCGCGACGCCACCGAACCCGCCGCCAGGTCCATCTGCCCCATCAGCCAGCCGCCGAAGATATCGCCATAAGGATTGGCGTCGGACGGCATGGCGGTGACGCGGATGGTGGGGTTCTGATCGGGCAGCGTGCTCATTGTTCGGCGTGTCTCCGTGCCATGCGGTCGGCGATGCGCGCCCGGTGGAGCGGGCCGATGCCCATCGCCATCGTCGCGACCATCGCCGCCACGCCGCACCACCAGATTTCGGTGCGGCCCAGCGGATAGGCCCAGGCCGCGGCCCAGGTCATGACGAGCGCCGCGATCAGCCCCAGGCCGATATAGAACAGCTCGATCCGAACCCGCATGGCGCCCGCCCCCGGTCTATCAGGCCAGCATCGCCAGCGGACGCTCGACCAGTTCCTTGAACACCTTCATCAGCTCGGCGCCATCGGCCCCGTCGATCGCGCGGTGGTCGAAGCTGCCGGTCGCCGACATGACGGTCGCCACGCCCAGCTGGTCGTCGACGATATAGGGGCGCTTCTCGCCCGCGCCGATCGCCAGGATCATGCCCTGGGGCGGGTTGATGACCGCCTCGAACTGCTTGATGCCGAACATGCCCATGTTCGAGATCGAGGCGGTGCCGCCCTGGAATTCATGCGGCTGCAGCTTGTTGTCGCGGGCGCGGGTGGCCAGGTCCTTCATCGTGGTCGAGATGGACGACAGCGAGCGCGTATCGGCCTCCGACACGATCGGGGTGATGAGGCCCGCCGGGGTCGACACCGCGACCGAGATGTCGGCGCGCTTGAAGCTGATCAGCTGATCGGGCGTGAACATGACGTTGCACTTCGGCACCGCCATCAGCGCGACGCCCAGCGCCTTGAT
Source organism: Sphingomonas sp. 1185 (assembly GCF_040544655.1). NCBI lineage: Bacteria > Pseudomonadati > Pseudomonadota > Alphaproteobacteria > Sphingomonadales > Sphingomonadaceae > Sphingomonas > Sphingomonas sp. 1185. The sequence goes on along the minus strand of NZ_JBEPKL010000015.1, from coordinate 36,396 downwards.
GAGCATGTCGTTGACCGACAGCTTCACACCGCGCGATTCGAGACCGGCGTTCAGCTCGCCACGCAGCTTGAGCAGCGCGTCGAGGCGCACGTCCACCGTCAGGTAGATGTGCGGAACCTGCTGCTTCGACTCGGTCAAGCGACGCGCGATCGTCTTGCGCATGTTGGACAGCTTCGACGCCTCGTGCGGGATATCCGGCACCTGCGCGGGCTTCGGCGCGGCGACGGGGGCCGAGGCGCTTTCCGCCGGAGCCGAGGTCGACGCGGCCGGAGCCGCAGCCTTGGCCTGGCCCGGCTGCGCATTCTCGACGTCCGCCTTCACGATGCGGCCGTTCGGACCCGAGCCGGTCAGTGCCGACAGGTCGAGGCCCTTTTGCGAGGCGATGCGGCGCGCCAGCGGGCTGGCGATCGCGCGGCCGCCCTGGCCGGCCTGCTTGCCCGAATCGGCGGGCTTGCCATGATCCTCGGCCTGTTCGACCGTGCGCTCGACGGGCTTGGCTTCGCTGCCGGTCTTGTTGGGATCGGCGGGGTCGGTCGGCATCGGATTGGCCGGAGCCGGGGTTTCCGACTTGGACGGCGCCTGAACCGACGCGGCGTCCTCGCCTTCTTCGGCCAGGATCGCGATGACGGTGCCGACCTTCACATTGTCCGAACCCTCGGCGACGAGGATCTTGGCGATCACGCCTTCATCCACCGCCTCGAATTCCATCGTGGCCTTGTCGGTTTCGATCTCGGCCATGATATCGCCGGACTTCACCGTATCCCCTTCCTTCACCAGCCATTTGGCCAGCGTGCCTTCCTCCATGGTCGGCGACAGCGCGGGCATCTTGATCTCGATCGACATGGAGGTCCTCTCGGGGCAAACCAATTCCGTAGCGGCCCGTCTCTTGCGCCCGAATTGCGCCCGGTCAAGTCATGGCCTTGCACGAAATGTTATGTAACGGCATCCATTCGACACAAATTGGGGGGCCGCCATGCGTATCTATCTGGTCGTGATCGACGACAGTCCGGAATCGGTGATCGCCCTGCGCTTTGCTGCGCGACGGGCGGTGAAGACGGGCGGCGGCGTCGAGATCCTGACCGTCCTGCCGCCGCAGGAATTCATCGCGTTCGGCGGCGTCCAGGCGACGATCGAGGACGAGGCGCGCCAGCAGGCCGAGGCGCTGGTCGCGAGCGCGGCGGGCACGCTGCTCGACGAATCGGGGCTGCGTCCCTCGATCACGGTGCGCGAGGGCGATGCGCCCAAGGTGATCCGCGAGATGATCGCGGCCAATCCCGACATCGCCGCGCTGGTGCTGGGCGCCGCCGCCAGCGGCGCGCCGGGCAAGCTGGTCAGCCATTTCTCGGGCACCGACGCGGGCGCGCTGCCCGTGCCGGTGATGATCATTCCGGGGTCGCTGACGCTGGAGGCGATCGATCGGTTGAGTTAAGATAAATTCCTCCCCTGCAAGGGGAGGAATGCGCGCGGTTACTCCGCCGCCTTGGCCATGTCCTCGAACTCCGCCGCCGCCAGGAACCGCTCGGCATCCAGCGCGGCCATGCAGCCGGTGCCCGCCGCCGTCACCGCTTGGCGATAGACCTTGTCCGCCACGTCGCCGCACGCGAACACGCCGGGCACGCTGGTCCGCGTCGATCCCGTCTCGACCGCGATATAGCCGTCCGAATCCAGCTCCAGATGCCCCCGGAACAGCTCGGTCGCCGGGTGATGGCCGATCGCCACGAAGCCGCCCTCCACGTCCAGGCGGCTATGCTCGCCCGTGACCGTATCGAGCAGGTCGAGCGCGACGAGGCCCGCATTGCCGCCGCCGTCGACGAACTCGCGGACTTCCTTGTTCCACAGCACCTTGACGTTGGGATGCGCGAACAGCCGCTCCTGCAGGATGCGCTCGGCGCGCAGCGAGTCGCGGCGGTGGATCAGCGTCACGTCGTCGCTATGGTTGGTCAGGTACAAAGCCTCTTCGACCGCAGTGTTGCCGCCACCGATCACCGCCACCTTCTTGCCGCGATAGAAGAAGCCGTCGCAGGTCGCACACGCCGACACGCCCTTGCCCTTCATCGCATCCTCGCTGTCCAGCCCCAGCCACTTGGCCTGGGCGCCCGTCGCGATGACCAGCACCTCGCCCTCATAGACGTCCCCACCGTCGCCGATCAGGCGGAACGGGCGGTTGGTCAGGTCCACTTCCGTGATCGTGTCCCACATCATCCGCGCGCCGACATGTTCCGCCTGCTTCTGCATCTGCTCCATCAGCCAGGGGCCCTGGATGACGTCGGCAAAGCCCGGATAATTCTCGACATCGGTCGTGGTGGTCAGCTGGCCGCCCGGCTGGATGCCCTGCACCACGATCGGCTGCATCCCCGCGCGCGCGCCATAGATGGCGGCGGACAGCCCGGCTGGGCCCGAGCCGAGGATGAGCATGCGGGTGGCGTGGGTGGTCATGTCATAGTCCTGTGAAGCATGTTTTCGCCCTAGATAGTCGCGCGAGCGACAAAAATGAACCGCTTCTCATGCGGCCATTCGGCGCTAGCTTCGTTTGACGCTGCAAGTGGAGATGGGCCTGATGCGCGACGACGACGATGTGAAGATCACCGAATATACCGCCCCCGCCGGCGGCTGGGGATCGATGAAGGGCATGGCCAAGATCTTGCCCAAGGAGGGGCTGGGGCCCGAGACGCTCGACACGTTGCGTCGCCAGAACAAGCCCGGCGGGGCGATGTGCGTCAGCTGCGCCTGGGGCAAGCCCGCCAAGCCGCACATCGCCGAATTCTGCGAGAACGGGGCCAAGGCGACCGCGTGGGAGCTCAGCTCGCTTCGCGTCACGCCCGATTTCTTCGCCAGGCATACGGTCAAGGAGCTGGAGGCATGGCCCGACCATGATCTGGAGCAGGCGGGCCGCCTGACCCATCCGATGCGATACGACCGCGCGAGCGACAAATATGTCGCGATCAGCTGGGACGAGGCGTTCGCGGCGATCGGCGCCAAGCTGAAGACCTGCGACCCGACCAAGGTCGTGCTTTATGCCTCGGGGCGGGCGAGCCTCGAAACCTCGTTCATGTATTCGCTGTTCGCGCGGATGTGGGGGCAGCAGAACCTGCCCGACAGCTCGAACATGTGCCACGAGACGACCTCGGTCGGACTCAAGTCCGCCATCGGCTCGCCCGTCGCGACGATCCAGATGGAGGATTACGACAAGTGCGACGCGATCTTCTCCTTCGGGCAGAATGTCGCGACCAACGCGCCGCGCATGCTCCACAACCTCCAGGCCTGCGCCAAGCGCGGGGTGGAGATCGTGACGTTCAACCCGCTGCGCGAACGCGGCTGGGAACGCTTCGCCTCGCCGCAGAACCCGATACAGATGCTGACCGGCAGCTCGACCGACATCTCGACCCAATATCATCAGGTGAAGGCGGGCGGCGACATCGCCGCGCTGACCGGCATCTGCAAGCTGGTGATCGAGGAGGACGACCGCGCGCTCGCCAAGGGCACCAAGCGCATCCTCGACCATCATTTCATCGAGCAGCACACGACCCGGTTCGAGGATTTCGCGAATTACTGCCGCCAGGCGGCGTGGAGCGAGATCATCCGCGATTCCGGCCTGACCCGCGACGCTATCGAACAGGCCGCGCGCGTCTATATGAAGTCCGAGCGCGTCATCGCGGTGTACGGCATGGGCATCACCCAGCATCGCTATGGCATCGATGCGCTGCACATGATCGTCAACCTACTCCTGCTGCGCGGCAATATCGGCCGCGAGGGTGCCGGGCCGGGGCCGGTGCGCGGGCACAGCAACGTGCAGGGCCAGCGCACCGTCGGCATCACCGAGAAGACCGAACTCGCCCCGGTCGAGCGGCTGAAGGAATTGTTCGAGTTCGAGCCGCCGACCGAAAAGGGATGGGACACGGTCGAGGCGTGCCGCCAGATCATCGCCGGGACCGCACAAGGCTTCGTCCAGCTCGGCGGCAACTTCCTGCGCGCCACGCCCGAGCATGCCAGGATGAAGGCGGCGTGGGCGAAGCTGCCCATCACCGTCCATATCGCGACCAAGCTCAACAAGAGCCATCTGGTGCCGGGCGAGGAAAGCTACATCCTCCCCTGCCTCGGCCGTCTCGAGACCGATATGCAGAAGAGCGGCCGCCAGGCGGTGTCGATGGAGGATTCGTTCAGCCATATCTATGGCTCGGTCGGCAAGGCGACGCCCGCCGCCGACACGCTACTGTCCGAACCCGCCATCGTCGCCGGGATCGCCAAGGCGGTCCTGCCGCCCAATCCCAACGTGCCATGGGACGAATGGGTCGGCGATTACGGGCTGGTCCGCACCGCGATCGAGAATGTCTATCCTGACAAGTTCGCCAACTTCAACGAACGGCTGTTCGAGCCCGGCGGCTTCTGGAAGGGCAATCCCGCCTCGCACCGCAAATGGGAAACCGAGAGCGGCAAGGCCGAGTTCAACGTGCCGCGCGCGATGGACGCCTCCGGCATCCCCCCCGCCGAGGGGCGGATGCGGCTGATCACGCTGCGCTCGAACGACCAGTTCAACACGACCATCTATGGCTATGACGATCGCTTCCGGGGGATCAGCGGGACGCGCATGGTGGCGATGATGAACAAGGCCGACATCGCCAGGCTGGGCCTGTCGGACGGACAGACCATCGCGCTGGAAAGCGATGCCGATGACGGGCAGGACCGGGTGGTCGAGGGCCTGCGCGTCGTCGAATACAACATCCCCGAAGGGTGTATCGGCGGCTATTACCCCGAACTCAACTATCTGATCCCGCTGGAACATCATGCGCTGGAAAGCCATGTGCCCGCGGGCAAGTCGGTGCCGGTGAAGGTGCGCGTCCCCGCATGAGCATGACGTCATGAGCATATTGGGAGCCGTCCTGACCGGGGGGCGTTCGTCGCGTTTCGGATCGAACAAGGCGGTCGCCATGCTGGGCGACCGTACCCTGGTGGCGCATGCCCGCGCCACCATCGCCCCCCATTGCGCGCGCGTGGTGCAGGTGGGCGGCGCGCAAGGCGTGCCCGACATGCCCGAGCCGGATCTGGGGCCGCTCGGCGGGATCGCGGGTGCGCTGGACTATGCCGCCGCCCATGGCTTTCGCTGTGTGCTGACCATCGGATGCGACATGCCGCGCCTGCCCGACGGGCTGATCGACGCGATCCTGCGGCGCGAGCCCAGCTATTGCCAGGATGCGCCGGTGCTGGGGCTCTGGCCCTCCGCCCTGGGGGCGCATCTGATGGCGCATCTGTCGCTCAACCGCGATCGCTCGGTGCGCGGCTGGGTCCGGGCGATCGGGGCGATCCCCATCGCATCGCCCCAGCCGATCGCCAATGTGAACACCCCCGCCGACCTCGCCGCCCTGTGACGGCGGTCAATGGCGATCCCGTCCGGCCGCTGACGCTCGTCCGCCTGTCGCCCGATACGGTCGAGCCGATCACCCGCGCCGTCGCGGTCGAATGCCCGGTCGCGATCGAGGTGGACGGGTTCGGCTATGCGGTGATGATGATGACGCCCGAGCGGCTGGCGGACTTCGCCACCGGCTTCCTGCTGACCGAGCGGCTGATCGACGCGCCGGGCGATATCGTCGAGATCGATCCCTTCGCGGCGGAGGCGGGCTGGATCGTCCGCGTGACGCTGGCCGAACATTGCCGGGGGCGGATCCACGACCGGGTCCGCCACCGTACGAGCGACACCAGCTGCGGCCTGTGCGGGCTGTCCGGGCTGGAGCAGATCGCCCGCCCCGTCGCCAACCGCCCCCCTGCCCCCCAGGCCCGCACCGCGACGCTGTTCGCCGCGCTGGAGGGCATTCGCGCGTCCCAGCCGCTCAACGCGCTGACCGGCGCGGTCCATGCCGCCATCGCCTGCGATGCGGCGGGCGCGACGCTCGCGGCGGCGGAGGATGTCGGGCGGCACAATGCGCTCGACAAGCTGGTCGGCACGCTGGCGCGATCGGATCGGGCGGCGGACTTCATCCTCGTCACCTCGCGGATCAGCTATGAGATGGTCGACAAGGCCCTGGTCGCGGGCGTCGGGATGCTGGTCGGAATCTCGGCCCCGACCAGTCTCGCGATCGAGCATGCCCGTGCGCAGGGCCTGACGCTGATCGCGCTGGCGCGCGCCGATGCCATGCTGGTCGCGAACGACCCGCACGGGCTGTTCCGCGACTGACCGGGCCTTAGCCCGTGGCGACGCGCCGCCCGGGTTGGGCCTCGTCGTGCCAGTCATGGGACGGCTCGACCGACACGGGCACCGGCTCGTGCAGGATATGGTCGCGACCGGCCCGCTTGGCGCGATAGGCCAGCTGGTCGGCGCGGGCGATCAGATCGTCGAGCGTCTCGCCCGGTGCATGGCGCACGATGCCGCCGCTGACCGTCAGAGGTGGCAGGCCCTGCCGGTCGAAACGACGAAGCAGGGCGCGGATGTCGCCGGCCAGGTGGCTGGCCCGGTTGTCGGATCGCTCCGCCGGGCCAAAGGCATCGGGCACCAGCAGCGCGAATTCCTCACCCCCCAGGCGCACCGCCAGCACGTCGCGCGCGGCCACGGTCCGCAGCAGGTCGGCAAAGGCCACCAGCACCCGGTCCCCCATCGCGTGCCCGAACATGTCGTTGACCCGCTTGAAGTGATCGAGGTCCAGGACCATCGCATAAAGGCCGTGCCCGTCGCGCCTGGCCTCGGCGAGCAGCGCGGGGCCGGCCCGGGCCAGTCCACGCCGATTGGCCAGCCCGGTCAACGGATCGCTCTCCGCATCCCGTATCGTGTCGTCCAGCGCCTTCTGGATGACCAGCAGCATCAGGAACAGCCCGGCCGCGACCAGCAACACCCCGGTCGAGACCTGCGACACGACCGCATAATAGCTGGTCGCATAATATTGCGCCGAATGCCCCGAACCCAGCGATGCCGCCATGAACGGCTTGGCCAGGAAATGCGCGCCGATGATCCCGAACACCACCATCAGCAGGGTTCGGATCGGCCCCTTCTGCGCGATCCGCCGGATGGAGAACAGGACCAGGATCGATCCGAGCGCGAACGGCAGCTGGAACAGCATCTCATAGGGCAGGCTGTTGCGGGTGCCGCCCAGCAGGCTCATCCGCAGGGTCATTCCGCCCGCCCATAGCAAGGCGGCGGGACGGCGGCATAGCCGATGACCCGCAAAGGCCTGGATCCCCACCGACATCACGGTGATGGCGCCGAGGAACGCGGCATATCCCAGCACCGCGAACAGCAGCCGATAATCGGTGAAGCGGAACAGCAATTCGCAGATCGGGGTCAGGAAACCCAGCAGATAGCTGACCATGAACCAGACCGCCGCGCGCTGCCGCGAATAGGTTATTGCGACGACGCCGTAAGTCACGACGAACAGCGCCGCCATGCAGCTATTGGCTATCAGGGCATAGACGGCGGCATTCACGGCGTGGAACCCAAAGCCTCCCATTGGGATCGTGATGAGGGGACCTATCGCCCGTTTGACCAAATATCCGTTAAGATCAGGTCATGAATCGCGGCACGAAAATACGTCCGCCGCCCCTCTATCGTAACAATGGCCAAGATGTCATCCTTCCGCATAGGTCAGGTCGGAGGACAATGGGCATGACGCGGCTTCCGCGCGGTTTCTGGACGCCCACGCGGACCGCTGACCCGCCGGGCGAGTCCTGAGACAGAAGCGGCAAGATGCCGCCGCCGGTCGATTCCGACAGGACAGCCCGAACACCCATGGCTGCGGCAAGGCTATTCGCCGCCGCGTCCCAAAAGGTGCGGATCAATCTGTATATTGTCCGATGAAGCCGAGGCGATACCTCGCCTTCTTCAGCCTGCGTTCCGCCGGGGATATACCGACAGGTCGAGATTTTCGAAAACGACTGGAATATCGCGTCGAAACATGAAGCTCGCGAGCGGCAATTCGTTGATCAGACGGAACGTGTCCTGATCCATTGCGGGCCAATGAAACCGCACGATGCGAAGACGATGATAGCATCTCTGCTCTTCGTCCGGAAAAGGCGAACCCCAGACACAATCGCCATCCTCGATCCAGTTGCGCAACTGGACATGGATTTCGGAACCATCATCCATCCGATAATCGAAAACCATGGCCGGGACCAAATCCGGGGAAGGCCTTTGCTTGGGCCATTCGAGCAGATCCATGACCGCCCTCGCGGCCGCCTTGGCCACCCGCCCCAATCCGGCATAGCGCGCCCCTCCCATATCACATCGCGCCAGACAAATATGGAGGCATTCCGATTATACCACTGAATAAATAAGAGAATTTCTGGGCGTGTTTCCCATGCCTCAACTATATCGCCAGTTGTTTTATTAGTAAATATTTTGACGACAGACTTCTTGATCGAGAACTATATGAGCCAATCTAAGTTCATCAAGATATTGGACAATTTAGAATGAAGGATCGGGATTGGGGCGTGGCGACTTCCGTCTTTTCGCGTATCCCAGTTTTGAGAGGATGCACGCTCCGATCGCAGGCGGTCGCATGGGCATCCAACACGCTCTCGCTTGCCCAACAATCATGCGCTGGAATGGGCATCATCGCACATGGCGGGACCCGATTTCCGGCGTCCGCAACGCCACGGGCCTTTGGGGCACGTTCGATACTGTCGGGATAAAGGACGCCCGGCGTCAGGGTCGCGTGCCAATCCGGTAAGCCAGGACCGGAGACATCGGAGGCCTGGCCATCCGCGTCATTCTGAAGAAGGAAATACACCGGGTGGTAGCGAAGGAGGGACTTGAACCCCCGACACGCGGATTATGATTCCGCTGCTCTAACCAGCTGAGCTACTTCGCCATGCTAGGCGTTCCACCCGGTGGAGGCGCGCCTATAGACAGGCTATTTTCGGGCGTCAAGCGAACAAATGACGCGAAAGCATTTCCCAGGGGCCGCCGCGATACCACCAGGCCCCCAGCCCGATCACCTCTACCTCGCGCGGGCGGAAATCGCGCTCCATCTGCTGGAGGAGTAGCTTGGCGGTGGCGGGCGTCACCTTGTTCTGGATCGTCACATGCGCACGCCAGCCGCCCGCATCCTGCGGGGTCAGCATCCCGGCAAAGACATCGACCAGTTCGCGCCGGATCGCGACCAGTCCGGGCGATTCGATCCGAATCGCCACGCCCCGGCCCAGCGACATCAGTCCGCCCGCCCGCGCCTGCGGCGCGCGTTGCCCACGCGTCAGGCCGTTCAGCCGATGCTTCAACTCCGCCTCAACCGAGGGCGGCAGATGGTGGAACAGCGTGCAATGCGCATCGAGCACGTTGCGCTCGGGCGGAAAATGCTGGCGGCGCAAGCCGTCGAACCAGCCCTGGTCGGCGCGCCCGAACAGCGCGGTGACGATGATCGGGGCTGGCTCGCCGCTCAAATCTCGACCTGACTGCCCAGCTCGACCACGCGGTTGGTGGGCAGGCGGAAGAATTCCATCGCGCTTTCGGCGTTGCGCAGCATCCAGGAGAACAGCTTCTCACGCCACACCGACATGCCCGGCCGCTCGGCAGCGAGCAGCGTCTGGCGCGACAGGAAGAAGCTGGTGTCCATCATCTTGAACGCGCCGCCCGCCATCTCGACCCGCTTGAGCGCCGATGGGACGTCGGCCTCTTCCATGAAGCCGAAACGCAGCACCAGACGGTGGAAACCATGTCCCAGATCGTCCAGCTTGGCGCGCTCGCCCTCGGCCCAATAGGGCTGGCTCATGATCTTGACGGTCAGCAGGATGATCCGCTCGTGCAGCACCTTATTGTGCTTGAGATTGTGGAGCAGCGCGTGCGGCACCCCCTCCGGCGAGGAGGTCATGAAGATTGCGGTGCCGGGCACCCGGCTGGCGGCGCCAGCGGCCGAATCGATGAAGATGTGGATCGGCATCGTCCCTTCGCGCAACCGCTGGATCATCAGCTTGCGCCCCGTCGACCAGGTGGTCAGGAAGGTGAAGATGATGAAGCCGACCAGCAGCGGGAACCAGCCCCCCGACGGCACCTTGGTCAGGTTGGCGAGGAAATAGGCGCCGTCGACCAGGAAGAACAGGCCGAGGAGCGGCAGCGCGGCATAGAGCGGCCATTTCCACAACCGGGTCAGCGCGACGCCCAGCAGGCAGGTGTCGATCAGCATCGCCCCCGTCACCGCGATCCCATAGGCCGAGGTCAGGTTGGACGAGGAGCGGAAGAACAGCACCAGCAGGATCACCATCACCATCAGCATCCAGTTGATGAGCGGGATGTAGATCTGACCGGCGGTCGCGGCCGATGTATGCTCGATGCGCAGACGCGGCATGAACCCCAGCTGGATCGCCTGCTGCGTGACCGAGAACGCGCCGGTGATGACCGCCTGGCTGGCGATCACGGCGGCGGCGGTGGCGAGGATGACGAGGGGAAGCTGCAACCCCTCGGGCGCCAGCATGTAGAAGGGGCTCTCCAGCGCCGCCGCGCCCTCGCGGACCAGCAGCGCCCCCTGCCCCATATAGTTGAGCATCAGCGCGGGCAGCACGAAGACCAGCCAGGACAGGCCGATCGGCCGCCGCCCGAAATGGCCCATATCGGCATAGAGCGCCTCGGCCCCCGTCACCGCCAACACCACCGAACCCAGCGCCAGGAAGCCGCGCACCGGCTCGATCAGGAAGAATTGCGCCGCATAATGCGGGGACAGCGCGAACAGCACCTCGGGCGTCTGGACGAAGCTCATGATGCCCAGCACCGCGATGGCGGTGAAATAGACGAGCATGACGGGCCCGAAGAACAGTCCGACCCGCTCGGTCCCCGAACGCTGGATCTTGAACAGCACGATCAGGATGGTGATCGCGATCGGCAGGACGAAGCTGCCAAAGGCGGGGGCGGCGACCGCCAGGCCCTCGACCGCGCCCAGCACCGTGACGGCGGGGGTGATCATGCTGTCGCCATAGAAGAGCGCGGTGGCGAAGACGCCGAGCAGGACGATCCCGCGCGACCAGCGCCGGGTCTTGGTCTGCCCCGACACGAGCGCGAGCAGCGCCAGGCTGCCCCCCTCGCCCCGATTGTCGGCGCGCATGATGATCGCGACATATTTGACCGACACGACGATCATCATCGACCAGAAGATCAGGCTGATGACGCCCAGGATATGCGCATTGTCGAGCGGCAGCGGGTGGTGCGGGTTCGCGAAGGTCTCGCGAAAGGCGTAAAGCGGGCTGGTGCCGATGTCGCCGAAGACGACCCCGATCGCCCCCAGCGCCAGGCGCCCCAGCCCCTGGGGATGGTGGGAATGGGATTCTTCGGTCGCGGTGGTGGCGATCCCGGTCGGTGCGACGCTCATGACTGGGCGATCGTGCCGGTGACGGAGCGGATCATCGGCGACATCCGTGGCAACCCTGTGATCATCGCGACGCCCTAGCATGGCCCCAAAAGGCCAGCAACGCAGGTGCCGGGCCCTTGTTGCATTCGGGCACGATTCGCGTGGGCGGCGATGCCGCAATGCAACAGTGGTAGGGCGTTCCTTCGAGGAATGGTTTCGGTGAGCGCGCCCCTGCAAGAAGGGGGACGCCTGCGGCAGCGCATGCCGTTCACCCAGGCACGCCCCTCCCGCAGGCGGGAGGGGATGGGGGAGGGAACGCCGCAGGCGGACGGGCTCGGTGAGACACCTTGCCCTCCCCCGACCCCTCCCGCCTGCGGGAGGGGAGAGGCCCTCCCCGGCCCGCCCCGCCGCCCGCAGGAAGGGAGAAGAAGTTTCCCGCCCTCGACAACGCCGCCACCGAAACGGTTCACCTCCCGCCCCCGATCGGCTACGGCCTGATCCATGGTAACTCGCACCGCCCCAGAGGCCGCTTCGGAAATCCCGTCCTCCGTCCCTGTATCGGCCGCACCCATCGTCACGATCGACGATGTCCGCGCCGCCCATGCGCGGATTTCGGACCGGATCATCCGCACGCCGACCCTGATCAGCCGGACCCTGTCCCAGCTGACCGGTGCGACCGTCTATCTGAAGTTCGAGAATCTCCAGTTCACCGCCGCCTATAAGGAACGCGGCGCGCTCAACACGCTGCTGCAACTGTCCGACGAAGCGCGCGCCAAGGGCGTGATCGCCGCCTCGGCGGGCAATCATGCGCAGGGCCTGGCCTATCACGCCAACCGGCTGGGCGTGCCCGCCACCATCGTGATGCCGCGCACCACCCCCATCGTGAAGGTCGTCCAGACCGAAGGGCACGGCGCGACCGTGGTGCTGGAGGGCGACACCTTCGACGCCGCCTATGCCCATGCCCGCGTGCTGGAGGCCGAGCGCGGCTATACCTTCGTCCATCCCTTTGACGATCCCCGCACCATCGCAGGGCAAGGCACCGTCGCTCTCGAGATGCTGGAGGATGCGCCCGACATCGACACGCTGATTGTGCCGATCGGCGGCGGCGGGCTGATCTCGGGCATGGCCACGGTCGCGGCGGCCGCCACCCCGCCGGTCGAGGTGGTCGGCGTGCAGGCCCAGCTGTTTCCCTCGATGTACAACCATCTGAACGGCACCGCCCTGCCCTGCGCGGGTGATACGCTGGCCGAGGGCATCGCGGTCAAGCAGCCGGGCGGCCTCACCTCGCAGATGGTGGCACAGCTGGTCCGCGAGATCCTGCTGGTCGACGAACGCCATCTGGAGGAATCGGTCAGCGCGCTGCTCCAGATCGAGAAGACGGTGGTCGAGGGTGCAGGCGCGGCGGGGCTGGCCGCGCTGATGTCCTATCCCGAACGGTTCCGGGGCAAGACTGTCGGCATCGTGCTGTGCGGCGGCAATATCGACACGCGCCTTCTCGCCAATGTCCTGTTGCGCGACCTCGCCCGCTCCGGGCGTCTGGCGCGGCTGCGCATCCGGTTGCAGGACCAGCCGGGCGCGCTGTTCAACGTCGCGCGCATCTTCGACCACGAGCGGGTGAACATCATCGAGGTCTATCACCAGCGCGTCTTCACCACTTTGCCCGCCAAGGGACTGATCACCGATATCGAGTGCGAGACGCGCGACGCGCTCCACCTGCACCGGCTGATCGAGGCGTTGCGCGCGGCGGGTTACGAGACGACGCAGGTCGAACTCGCATGATCCGGATGGCGGCCGGGTCGGCGATGTCCCGGCCGACCGTCCCGTTTCCGTACGACGATACCCCCATCCCATCGGGCGGGAAGATCGCTAGACATGTGCTTCTCCCCTCCTGAAGGAACTGCCCGGCGGTGACTGCGCCCTTTCGTTTTCCGCGCTTCTTCGTCACCAGCCCGGCGCCCTGCCCCTATCTGCCGGGGCGCGAGGAGCGGAAGGTGTTCACCGAGCTCAACGGCGAACATGCCGACGAGCTGAACGAGGCGCTGAGCCGGATCGGCTTTCGCCGCAGCCAGGGGGTCGCCTATCGCCCCTCCTGCGCCGGATGCACCGCCTGCGTCTCGGTTCGGGTGCTCAGCACGGGGTTCCGCCCCAACGCCACCCAGCGCAAGCTGCTCCGCCGCCACGCCGATCTGGAGGTGACCGCCTGCCAGCCCTGGGCGACCGCCGAGCAGTTCGACCTGCTGCGCCGCTATCTGGGCGAGCGGCATCCCGGCGGCGGCATGACCACGATGGACGAAAGCGACTATGCCGACATGGTCGAGCTGTCGCCGGTCAAGTCGATGCTGATCGAATATCGCGAACCCGCCGGTCCGCAGGGGCAGCGCGGGCGGTTGCTGGGGGCCTGCCTGACCGATCGGCAGGGCGACGGGCTGTCGATGATCTACAGCTTCTTCGAGACTCAGGACGCGACGCGGCCCGGCCTGGGCAATTTCATCATCATGGACCATATCCTGCGCGCCCGCGCGGCCGACCTGCCCTATGTCTATCTGGGCTATTGGGTGAAGGGGTCGGCGCGGATGATGTACAAGACCCGCTACCAGCCGCTGGAAGCGCTGGGCCCGCGCGGCTGGGCGCCGCTCCATGCCGACAACCCCGATGCCTCCGGCCCGCCCGCGGTCGAAACCGCGATCGAGGCGGGCGAGGCATAGCGGACGGCCCCTCCCCGCTCCTTCAGGGGAGGGTCGGGGGTCGGGCCTTATATCCTACTGGCTCGCAGCGGCCACCGGAACCCGGTCGCTCCACGCCTCGCCCGCCACCGGCGCCGCGCCTGCGGCATCGAGCGCCACCGCGACCCGGACATGGCGGTCCTGCGGGCTGAGGCCGATGCTGGGATCGAACCCGATCCAGCCCGGCCCCTCGACATGCGCCTCGGCCCAGCAATGCGCGCTGGTCGTGCCGTCGAGCAGCGCGAAGCCCGAGACGAAGCGGGCCGGGATCGCCAGCGACCGCGCCGCCACGCAAAAGATATGCGCCAGGTCGCACGCCCCGACCGCATCCGCGGCGAAGGCCTGTCCCGCATCGGCCGCCCCCGGCCCGACCTTGTCCGCAAAGCGCCGGTGCAACGCCGCGTTCAGCGCATGGAGCGCGGCGAGCGGCCCGTCCGTGTCCTGCGTCACTTCGCGCGCGAAGGCGGCTATGCCCGCGTCCTGCGGGGTCGCCGGGGTCGCGCGCAGGAACAGCGCGGGCGGCAGCGTCTCGATGGTGCCATGGACCACGCCATGCGCGTCGCTGGTCAGCACGTCGCCGCTGGCGGTGATCGTCACCTGTTCGACCGGCCCCTCGATATAGAGCATCGTCACCGCATTGCCGAACCCGTCCTGGCCGGGGCGCAGCCGCGCGTCGCAGTCGACATCGATCCGCCAGTGCCCGACCGTCTGGTCGTCGCTGTTGCCCGGTGTCAGGCGCAGCATCTGGGCGATCGCCCCGCCGCGCCCTTGCACGCGGTGGGTGATCTGATGCTCGATGGCGATACGCATCAGGCGAACTTGAACTGACGGCCGATGGCGCCGTGCAGCTGGGCATTCTCCTGGATAAAGGCTTCGAGATATTGGTGAAGCCCGCCCGCGATCACGTCGCCCGACCGCGTCTTGCCCATCCGGTTTGCGCGCACCCTCGCCATACGATCCGCTTCCCCATGCTGCCCCGTACGCCGGGCCAATTGCCCCAGCACGTCCACCGTTTCCTCGACCGACGCCGCCAGGCTGCGCGGCAGCTCGGTGCGCGCGATCAGCAGGTCGATCACATTGGCGGGCTTCAACCCGTCGGAATAAAGCCAGCGATAGGCGGTGACCGCGGAGACAGTCTGGAGGATCGTCGTCCACTGGTCGCGATCGACGACGCCGCCGATCCGCTCGCCCGCCGGAAGCAGGATGTGGTATTTGACGTCGAGCAGCCGCGCGGTGTTGTCCGCGCGCTCGACCGCCTGGCCCAGCCGGATGAACCAGGTCGTCTGGTTGCGCAGCATCCGGTGCACCGCACCCTCGAACCCGCGCGTCTCGTTCTTCACCGCCTCGACCAGGCCCAGGACGGCGGTGGGATCGTCGGCGGCGGGCTTGGCCTCGAAATGCAGCCAGGCGCGGTTGATCGCGCTCCACGCCTCGCGGGTCAGCGCGGTGCGGACCGCGCGCGCGTTCGTCCGCGCCATGTCGACGCAGCGGACGATCGAGCCGGGATGGCAGCCCTCCACCGTCAGGAAACGCGCGACCTCGCGCCGACGCAGCTCGCGCCCGCCATCGGCAAAGGCGCTGGCGGTATCGGTGACGGCCAGCGCCGAGCCCCAGGCGGCCAGCCCCGCCGATCGCGGCGACAGCACGTCGAGCCGGACGGTCGCCTCGACCAGTCGGGCGATGAAGTCCGCCCGTTCGAAATAACGCCCCAGCCAGTAGAGCGAGGATGCGGTCCGCGACAGCATCAGCGCGCCCCCTGCGTCTGGATCTGCGACTGCTGGCCCTGCACCTGCACCCAGCTATCGGGTTCGGGATGGAGCAGGACGAAACTGTCCTTGGTGCCGCCGCCCTGGCTGGAATTGACGACCAGCGAGCCTTCGCGAAGGGCGACACGGGTCAGGCCACCCGGCGTCACCTCAACCCCGTTGCGGCCGGTCAGGACGAAGGGGCGGAAATCGACATGGCGCGGCGCGACCCCGCTTTCCACCAGGGTCGGCACGGTCGACAGCGCCAGCGTCGGCTGCGCGATATAGCGGTGCGGCTCGGCGATCAGCGCGGCGCGGAAATGCTCGATCTGCGCCTTTGTCGCGGTCGGGCCGACCAGCATGCCATAGCCGCCCGACCCGTCGACCAGCTTGACGACCAGTTCGTCCAGATGGTCGAGCACATAGGCCAGCGCCTCGGGCTCGCGACAGCGCCAGGTCTCGACATTCTTCAGCTTGGGCTCGGCACCCGAATAATAGCGTACGATATCGGGCATATAGCTGTAGATCGCCTTGTCGTCGGCGATGCCGTTGCCCGGCGCGTTGAGGATCGCGACATTGCCCGCCGCATAGGCCGCGATCAGGCCGGGCACGCCCAGCATCGAATCGGGACGGAAGACCAAGGGATCGAGGAAATCGTCATCGACCCGGCGATAGATGACATCGACCTTCACCCGGCCCGCGATGGTGCGCATCCAGACGATGTCGTCGTCCACCACCAGATCGGCCGCCTCGACCAGCTCGATCCCCATCGAATCGGCCAGAAAGCTGTGCTCGTAATAGGCGGAGTTGTAATGGCCCGGCGTCAGCACGACGCAGGTCGGCTCGGCCACGCCGTGCGGCGCGACCGACTTCATCGTGGCGAGCAGCCGGTCGGGATAGCTGTCGACCGCCGCCACCCGGAATTGCCGGAACAGCTCGGGGCAGAGTCGCAGCATCGCCTCGCGATTCTCCAGCATGTAGCTGACCCCCGAGGGCGTGCGGGCGTTGTCTTCCAGCACGAAGAAATCGTCCGGGCCGGTCCGGACCAGGTCGATGCCGCAGATATGCGCCCACACCCCGTGCGGCGGGCGCATCCCCGCGATTTCGGGGCGGAACTGCGGATTGCCGAAGATCAGGTCGGGCGGCAGGATCCCGTCGCGCAGGATCTTCCGCTCGCCATAGATATCGTCGAGGAAGGCGTTGATCGCCTCGACCCGCTGGACCAGCCCTTCGGACAGGCGCGCCCATTCGTCGGGCAGGAAGACGCGCGGCACGATGTCGAACGGAATGATCCGCTCGGCCGCATCGCTCTCGCCATAGACGGCGAAGGTGATGCCCAATTGCCGGAAGGTCGCCTCGGCCGCCTGCTGGCGGCGGCGCAATTCGGTGTCGGGAGTGGTATCGAGCCAGCGGTGCAAAGCAGACAGTTCGGGGCGAGACGCAACCGCGCCCGAGCCCCCCATGATTTCGTCGAACGCGGCGATGGTCCCCATCCGGTTGTTACGCTCCCCCTTGCGGCCGGGTTCCATGCTGCACCGCATGATGGGGGCGTGCAAGGGGGGATATGCAATCCTCCCCGGCACGGGGAGGGGGACCGCCGCGAAGCGGGGGTGGAGGGGGATCGCCGCAAATGACTCGCCTGGTGGAGAGCCCCCTCCACCAGCCTGCGGCTGGTCCCCCTCCCCGTACCGGGGAGGATTTTACGCCCCAAGCTTCTCCAGCATCGACGGGGTCAGCACCTGCGGCAGCACCTGCGGCTCCTTCGCGCCGGGGGCATAATAGAGGTAGAGCGGCACCCCGGCCCGGTTGTGCCGCTCGATAAACCGTCCCAGCACGGGATCGCCATCGGTCCAGTCGCCGACCAGCACCGCCACCTTGTTGCGCGCAAAGGCATCGCGCACCGAGCTGCGCTCGATCGCGGCGGCCTCGTTGACCTTGCAGCTCAGGCACCAGTCGGCGGTAAAATAGGCGAAGACCGGGCGGCCCTGCTTGCGCAGATCCTCCAGCTTGGCTTCGCTGAAGGCGGTGTCGGCGGTGGTCCTGGCCACCGCCGCGGCGGGCTTGACCGTCACCACGATCGCCACCGCCAGCACCAGTGCGGCGATGGCGGGCCAGCCCGCGCGGCCCTTGCCGCCATGCTGGCGAAGCCCGGTCCACCAGAAGCCCAGCGACGCCAGCAATGCGGCGGCCAGCCCCAACGTCATGCCGGTCACCCCCGCCTCCTGCCCCAATATCCAGGCCAGCGCGAGCGCGGTCAGGAACATCGGCACCGACAGGATATGGCGCAGCCGGACCATCCACATGCCCGGCTTGGGCAGCCGCCGCCGCAGCGCGGGCACGAAACCGATGGCGATGAAGGGAAGCGCGATGCCGATCCCCAGCCCGGCGAACACCGCCAGCGCGGCGGCGGCGGGCAGGACCAGCGCCGCACCCAGCGCGCCTGCCATGAACGGCCCCGAACACGGCGTCGCGACGAACGCCGCCAGCGCGCCGGTCGCGAACGCCCCCATCGCGCCCGAACGGCCCGCAAAGGCCGGGGTCGGCAGCTCGAACAGACCCGCCAGGTTGAACGCGATCCCCGCGACGAGCAGCAGGAGGACGCCGATCACGCGCGGGTCCTGCAACTGGAATGCCCAGCCCGCGCTCTGCCCCCCTGCGCGGAGCGCCAGCAGGATCACGCCCAGCCCCACGCACACCAGCACCACGCCCGCCGTATAGGCCAGCGCCTCGGCCCGCGCATGCCGCTCGTCACCCCCGCCACGGGCGAGGCTTAGGGCCTTGAGGCTCAGAATCGGGAAGACGCAGGGCATGATGTTGAGCAGCAACCCACCCAGCACCGCCCCCAGAAAGGCCAGCGCCACCGCGCCAACGCCATGATCGGCATCGCCGCCCGCCCCGGCGATCGCGCCCGGTTTGGCGGCGAAGGCCAGCCCCTGCCCCTCGCCGATCGACAGCACGCCCGACACCGGCCCCGGCGTCGGCACGGCGGCCGCCGGGATGGCCAGGATCAGCTGGTCGCCATTGCGGGTCAGCGTCTGCGGCGCGGCATGGTCGATCACCCCGCTGCGGTCGGGGAAGAAATAGGCATCCTTCACCGCGACCGAGGCGGGCAGCGGGATGGCGATCCGCACGCCCTTGCCCTTCGTCTCGATCACGCCGTCGCCGCCCAGCGGCCGGGGCAGCGCGGCGCGCCAGCGGTCGAACTCGGCGCGCGTCGCAGGTGCGACCGCGCCGTCGCCCACGGTCAGCGTGGTCGACAGCGTCTGGCTTTCGGGGACGCAGATGGTGTCGGTGCAGACCAGATAGTCGAGCTTGACCGACACGGGCAGCGCGGTGCCCCTGGCAAGCCCGGCGGGCAGGTTCAGGTCGACGAGCAGCGCGAAGGGCCGCTCATAGACATAGTTCATCAGCCCGGCGATCTTCAGCCGCCCCGGCACCGGATAGCGCAGTTCGCCCGCCGTCACGCCCCGGGGCAGCGTCCAGTGCGCCTCGGTCGGCAGGCCCGCATCGCCGCCATTCTTCCAATAGCCGTGCCAGCCCTTTTCGGGCGTGGCGGCGATGGCCAGCGTGACATGGCCGCCCGCCGCCGGGGTCGCGCTTTCGGGAACGAGCCGCATCGGCAGATGGATCGCGCCGGGCGCGGCCGGGGGGCCGCTTTCCGCCATGGCGGGGGCATAGCCCATCACCATGAAAAGCGCCGTCATCAGGATGTAAAACCAACCGCGCATCGACCTTGCCCTAACCCGCTTTCGCGTTCCATAGCGTCCCCGTCCACGCTTTGCACCAAGGTTGCCCATGAACTCCCTGACTGCCGCGCTTCTCGCCTCCGCCGCGCTGTTCGCCACCCCGGCGCTCGCCCAGACCGCCAGCCCCGTGCCGGGCACCGCGCCCGCCCCCGTCGCCACCCTGCCGGGCACGCCGCAGCCCCCCTTTCCCACCACGCCGCCCAAGCTGATCGTGGCGATCTCGGTCGACCAGTTCTCCGCCGACCTGTTCCAGCAATATCGCAACCACTTCACCGGCGGCATGGCGCGCCTGCTGACCGGCGCGGTCTTCCCCTCGGGCTATCAGAGCCATGCCGCGACCGAGACCTGCCCCGGCCACTCGACCATCCTGACCGGCTATCGCCCCGCGCATACCGGGATCATCGCCAACAACTGGATCGACCAGTCGGTCGGGCGCGCGGACAAGATCGTCTATTGCTCGGAGGACGAGCGCGTCGCGGGCAACGACCATAACAACTACACCGTGTCGGACATGCACCTGAAGGTGCCGACGCTGGGCGAGCGGATGAAGACCGCCGATCCGCGCGTCCGCACCGTCTCGGTCGCAGGGAAAGACCGCGCCGCCGTGATGATGGGCGGGCACAAGATGGACGAGATCTGGTGGTGGGACGGCAAGACCTATGTCTCCTATGCCGGACGCGCCGTGCCGCCGGTCGTGGAGCGCACGCGCAAGGCGGTCGCCGATCTGGTCGCGAAACCGCAGGCGCCGCTGCCGCTGCCCGGTTTCTGCAAGTCGCTCGACCGGCCGATCACGGTCGGCAGCCAGACCCTGGGCACCGGCCGGTTCCAGCGCGCGGCGGGCGACCTGAAGGCGTTCCGCGTCTCGCCCGCCGCCGATGCGGCGGTGCTGGCGATGGCGGCGGGCTTCGTTCAGGACATGAAGCTGGGCCAGGGTCCGCAGACCGACATGCTGTCGGTCGGCCTGTCGGCGACCGACTATATCGGCCATGCGCTGGGCACCCAGGGGGCCGAGATGTGCATCCAGATGGAGGAGCTCGACCGCTCGCTGGCGGGGTTCTTCGACGTGCTCGATGCGACGGGCGTCGACTATGAGGTGATGCTGACCGCCGACCACGGCGCGCACGACATGACCGAGCGGCAGCAGATTCGCGCCATGCCGATGGAAAGCCATATCGCGCCCGAGGCCAAGACCAAGGCGATGGCCGCCGTCATCGCGCAAGGTCTGGGCCTGTCCAACACCCCGCCGATCATGATGAGCGCGGAGGGCGACATCTATATCAACCGCGACCTGCCCGCCGCCACCCGCGCCAAGGTGCTGGCCGAGGCGAAGCGCCGTTACGAGGCGCTGCCCCAGGTCGCCGCCGCGCTGACCCGCGACGAGATCGCCGCGACGCCCTGGCCCACCACCCCGCCCGAGACCTGGACGCTGAAGGAGAAGGCGCGGTCCTCCTACGACCCGACGCGTTCGGGCGACCTGCTGATCCTGCTCAAGCCGCGCGTGACGACGATCGAGGAAGCCGCGCCCGGCTATGTCGAGACGCATGGTTCGCCCTGGGACTATGACCGCCGCGTGCCGATCCTGTTCTGGCGCAAGGGCATGGCCGGGTTCGAGCAGCCGCTGTCGGTCGAAACGGTCGACATCGCGCCGACGCTGGCGGCGACGATCGGCCTGCCGATACCGGGCGTGGACGGGCGCTGCCTGGACCTCGATCCCGGTGCGGCGGATACGTGTAAGAAGTAAGCTTGTTCCTCCCCGGCACGGGGAGGGGGACCGCCGCGAAGCGATGGTGGAGGGGTGTCCCCGCTGGCCGCGACACCCCTCCGTCAGCCCTCCGGGCTGCCACCTCCCCTTACAGGGGAGGAATGTCAGGGGCGCTCGACCCTATATTCGATCGGCTTGAAGCTCCCCCCGTTCGACGCGGGTGCGGAACAGGCGGTCAGGCCGATCACCAGATCCATATGCGCCACGAAGCGGATATGGTCGCCGGGTCCGCTGAGCGGTGGCAACACCTCCAGCTTGCCGGTCGTCCCGTCGACCGGCACGTTCATGAAACAGTTGAACGCCACCGGAATCCGGTCGGGCACCACCCCGAAAGGCGCCAGCGCCGCCGCCAGATTGCCGAAACATCCGCGATGGCGCGGCAGGTCGGGATAGAAATGGTCGAACGTGTCGACCGAGCAGGGCGTCAGCAGGAAGTCGTGCATCCCCACCGTATCCGCGACGATCTCCAGCATCACCCGCGATCGGTTGGAATAGAGCTTGTGCCCGGTGGTCAGCCGGATCGTCTCGGCATAGTCGAGCGTCCGGCCCGACGAGATCACCTCGTCCAGATCCTCCGCGTTGAAGGCGAGCAGATCGGCGACCTGTCGGCCCCGCGGGTCGATGACGGTCAGGCTGTCGCCCCTGGCCATGCGAAAGGCGTCGCCGCTACGGGGCGGAATTTCGACCGTCGTCGCGCTCATCGCCCGGCCCCGGCCTCCGTGCCCGCATAGTGGAAGGGACAGCGCCAGCCCTCCTCCACCGCGCGACCGCTATATTGCCGGGCCTCGCTCATCTCGCCATGGCGCGCCAGCATCGGGTTGCGCGATCCCGCCAGCGCCTCGTCGCGGACCATGATCTTCTCGCGCATCCCCTCATATTTGCCTTGGGCGCGCAATATCTCGAACTGGTCGTGCAGGTTGAAGATCATCGCGGGGCGCGGGAAGCGCCGCGCAGGGCGGCTGGCGTTGGGATGCAGCCCGACGACGAAGAACGCCTCGCCGCCGAAGGACAGCGAGAAATGCGGGTCTTCCGGGTCGGCGCTGACCCGTTCGTCCCAGTCCTGCCCCAGCCAGACATCCTTGTCCGACAGCGACTGGATCCGCGCCCAGATCGCGCGCTCGAACGCGGCTTCGTCTAGCTGCTCGGGCCCGGCGAACACCACCGCCAGGCTGCGGAACAGCTGCGGCTCGGCACGATAGCGTTCGGCGAAGCGCCGCAGCCGGTCATGGATGCGCAGATCGTCCCAGGCGCTGGCGATGTCGCGCGCGCCCAGGATATCCAGCGTCCCCCGCGCCATCGCCGCCTTGGCGCCGACGCAAGGGAAATCCGCTGCCGCGATATGCGCACGCAGCAGCTCGGCCGATTGCGGCTCGCTGGGATCGTGCGCGGGGAAAAGGCTGCTTCCGGTTTTCGACATGGGATGCCCCAACGCGACGCGATGGGCAGCGTTCCCAAAAAGCCTTTATATCCTATGTGATTAGCATCGACTACTCGCTCGCCTTGATAATAATCAAGATCAAGCCGTCAGGAATGGTGGAACGCCCCGATCAATCGAGATTGGGGCGCAACCACCGGGTCGCCTGCGCGACATCGACCCCGCGCCGGGTCGCATAGTCCGCCACCTGGTCCTCGCCGATCCGCGCGACGCCGAAATATTCGGCTTGGGCGTGCCCGAAGTAAAAGCCGCTGACCGCCGCCGTCGGCAGCATCGCGAAGCTGTCGGTCAACTCCAGCCCGACCGCGCTTTCCGCCCCCAGCAGGTCGAACAGCGTCCGCTTGATGCTGTGTTCGGGGCAGGCGGGGTAGCCCGGCGCGGGGCGGATGCCGCGATATTGCTCGCGGATCAGCGCCTCGTTGGTCAGCTGCTCGCCCACCGCATAGCCCCACAGGTCGGTGCGGACATGCGCATGGAGCCGCTCGGCGAACGCCTCGGCCAGACGGTCGGCCAGCGCCTTGAGCAGGATGTCGTTATAATCGTCATGCCCCGCCCGGAAGCGTTCGATATGCGCGTCGATGCCATGGATGCCGACCGCGAAGCCGCCCATCCAGTCGCCCGCCGGATCGATGAAGTCGGCCAGGCACATATTGGCGCGGCCTTCGCGCTTGGCGATCTGCTGGCGCAGGAAGGGGATGCGGGTCTCCACGCCATCGGCCGTCAGGATCACATCGTCACCGTCGCGGCGGCAGGGCCAGAGCGCCGCCACGCCCCGCGCGGTCAGCCACTTCTCGGCGATGATGGTGTCGAGCATGGCCTGCGCATCGGCGTAGAGGCCGCTGGCGCTCTCGCCGACCACCTCGTCGGTCAGGATGGCGGGGAAATTGCCCGCCAGTTCCCAGGCGCGGAAGAAGGGCGTCCAGTCGATATAGTCGCGCAGGTCGGACAGGTCCCAGTCCTGATAGACATGCACGCCCGGCTGCCTGGGCTCCCCGGCTTTCAGCGCCATGTCCGCGACGAAGCCGCGCGCGCGCGCTTCCTCCAGCGGCAGCAGGGCATTGGCCCCCTTCCCCTCGCGCGCCTTGCGGACGGCTTCGTAATCGGCGGCGACCTGCGCGACATAGGGGTCGCGCTGGGTGTCGGACACCAAAGTCGTCGCCACGCCGACCGCGCGGCTGGCGTCGAGGACGTGCACCACAGGCCCCGAATAGGCAGGCGCGATGCGCAGCGCGGTATGGACCTTCGACGTCGTGGCCCCGCCGATCAGCAGCGGCATGGTCATGCCCGCCCGCTGCATCTCTTCGCCCACCGTCACCATCTCATCCAGCGAGGGGGTGATCAGGCCCGACAACCCGATCATGTCGGCGTCATTCTCGTTCGCCGCCGCGATGATCTTCGACCAGGGGACCATGACGCCCAGATCGACCACCTCGAAGCCGTTGCACTGAAGCACGACGCCGACGATGTTCTTGCCGATATCGTGCACGTCGCCCTTCACGGTCGCGAGCACGATCTTGCCCTTGCCCTTGGCGCCCGGCTCCTTCGCCGCCTCGATGAAGGGCAGCAGGTGCGCGACCGCCTTCTTCATGACGCGGGCGGACTTCACCACCTGGGGCAGGAACATCTTGCCCGAGCCGAACAGGTCGCCGACGACGTTCATCCCGTCCATCAGCGGGCCTTCGATCACCTCGATCGGCCGCGCAAAGGCTTGGCGGCATTCCTCGGTATCGTCGACGACATGCGCGTCGATGCCCTTGACCAGCGCATATTCCAGCCGCTTGGTGACGGGCAGGCTGCGCCACTCGGCGGCCTGCTTCTCGGCCACCGCATCGGTGCCGCGATAACGCTCGGCCAGCGCCACCAGACGCTCGCCCGCTTCCGGGTCGCGGTTGAGGATCACATCCTCGCAGGCGGTGCGCAGTTCGGGGTCGATCGTGTCGTACACGTCGAGCTGGCCCGCATTGACGATCGCCATGTCCATGCCCGCCGGGATGGCGTGGTAGAGGAACACCGAGTGCATCGCACGGCGCACCGGCTCGTTGCCCCGGAAGCTGAACGACAGGTTCGACAGGCCGCCCGAGATATGGACGTGCGGACAGCGCGCCTTGATCTCGCGGCACGCCTCGATGAAGTCGACGCCGTAATTGTTATGCTCTTCGATGCCGGTGGCGACCGCGAAGACATTGGGATCGAAGATGATGTCCTCGGGCGGGAAGCCGATCCCCATCAGCAGCTCATAGGCGCGCGCGCAAATCTCGACCTTGCGGTCCTTGGTGTCGGCCTGCCCCACCTCGTCGAACGCCATGACGACCACCGCCGCGCCATACGCCATGCAGCGGCGGGCATAGTGGAGGAACGCCTCCTCGCCTTCCTTCATGCTGATCGAATTGACGATCGGCTTGCCGCTGACGCATTTCAGCCCCGCCTCGATCACGCTCCATTTCGAGCTGTCGATCATGATCGGCACGCGCGCGATGTCGGGCTCGGCGGCGATCAGCTTGAGGAAGGTGGTCATGGCGTATTCGGCGTCGAGCAGCCCTTCGTCCATGTTGACGTCGACCACCTGCGCGCCATTCTCGACCTGGCTGCGCGCCACCTCCACCGCGCGGGTGTAATCGCCCGCCAGGATCATCTTCTTGAACGCCGCCGATCCGGTGACGTTGGTCCGTTCGCCGACATTGACGAAATTGGTGGAGGTGTTGGTCATATCTCGATCTCTATTCCTCCCCTTTAAGGGGAGGTGGCAGGCCGAAGGCCTGACGGAGGGGTGTCGCGCTATCGAGAGGGGGGACACCCCTCCACCATGCTCCGCATGGTCCCCCTCCCCTTACAGGGGAGGAATTATGGGGTCAGGCCGCCATGGTGAACGGCTCCAGCCCGGCGAGGCGGGTGACGACCGGCGGGGTCGGGATGGTGCGGGGCTGCATGCCCTTCACCTTGTCCGCGATCGCCTTGATATGCGCAGGGGTCGAGCCGCAGCAGCCGCCCAGCACATTGACCTGCCCCCCGACCGCCCATTCGCCGACCAGACCGGCGGTGGTGACGGGCGCCTCGTCATAGGCACCCAGTTCGTTGGGCAGCCCGGCATTGGGATAGATCATGATGAGCGTGTCGCAGATTTCGCTCAGCGTCTTCACATGCGGACGAAGCTGCTCCGCGCCGAACGAGCAGTTCAGCCCGATGGTCAACGGCCTGGCATGGCGCACCGCGTGCCAGAAGGCCTCGACCGTGTGGCCCGACAGGTTGCGGCCCGACAGATCGGTCAGCGTCATCGACAGCATGATCGGGATGTCGCGGCCCAACGCCTCGCCCGCCTCGATCGTCGCCATGATCCCGGCCTTGGCGTTCAGCGTATCGAACACCGTCTCGATCAGGATGAAGTCCGCTCCGCCCTCGACCAATGCGTCGATCTGCTCGCGGTACACGTCCTTGAGATAGTCGAAGTCGATCTCGCGGTAACCCGGATCGTTGACATCCGGCGACAGCGACAGCGTCTTGTTGGTCGGCCCGATCGCGCCCGCGACGAAGCGGGGGCGGCCGTCCTTCGCGGCGAACTCGTCGGCGATGCGACGGGCGAGCTTGGCGCTCTCGACATTGATCTCACGCACCAGATGCTCCGCGCCGTAATCGGCCTGGCTGATCCGGTTGGCGGAGAAGGTGTTGGTCTCGGCAATGTCCGCCCCCGCCTCGAAATAGGCGCGGTGGATGGCCTCGGGCACCTCGGGCTTGGTCAGCGCCAGGATGTCGTTATTGCCCTTCTGGTCGTGCGAGAGGCCCAGCGTCCCCGCATAGGCCGCCTCGTCCAGCTTCCAGTTCTGGATCTCGGTGCCGAACGCGCCGTCGGTGATCAGGATGCGCTTGGCGGCTTCGGCCAGGAAGGTTTCGCGGGTCGTCATCGTCTTGCTCCTGCTCTGGCGAGCGGTTGTTCGTCTGGTTCGGGTGCGCCGCAAGCGTCACCGCCTGTGGCCCTGCCCTCCCCCATCCCCTCCCGCCTGCGGGAGGGGCGTGCCTGGGTCGTGGGTTATGCGCTGTCGCCGACCCCGACCCTCGAATTCATCACTCCCCTCCCGCAAGCGGGAGGGGCCGGGGGAGGGAAAGCCACGAAGCGACACGGCCCGCCGCATCGCCTCCGCCCTACCCCCGAAGGGTTAAGATCACGCCGCCGCGACCGCCTCGGCCTTCTTCCCCCGCACGCCCAGCAAATGGCTGATCGCATAGGCCAGCTCGGCGCGGTTGAGCGTGTAGAAGTGGAACCCCTTCACCCCGCCCGCATAGAGGCGGCGGCACATCTCGGCGGCGATCGTGGCGGCAACCAGCTGGCGCGCGCCGGGATGATCGTCCAGCCCCTCAAACAGACGGTCCATCCATTCGGGGATCGCCGCGCCGCACATCGCGGCGAACTTGCGGGTCTGCGCGACGTTGGACACTGGCAGGATGCCCGGCACGATCTCGGCGGTGATCCCCGCCGACGCCGCTGCATCGCGGAAGCGGAAATAGGCCTCGGGCGAGAAGAAGAACTGCGTGATCGCGCGGTTGGCGCCCGCATCGATCTTGCGCTTCAGATTGTCGATATCCGCCTTCTGATCCGCCGAATCCGGGTGGCATTCGGGATAGGCCGCGACCGAAATCTCGAACGGGTGCAGCTTCTTCAGGCCCGCGACCAGATCGGCGGCATTCTCATAGCCGCCGGGATGGCTGACGAAGCGCGCGCCCTCGGCAGGCGGATCGCCGCGAAGCGCGACGATATGCCGCACGCCCGCCGCCCAATATTCCTGCGCGACCTGGTCGATCTCCTCGCGGGTCGCCTCGACACAGGTCAGATGCGCGGCGGCGTCCATCGTCGTCTCGCGCTGGATGCGCGCGACGGTCGCATGGGTCCGCTCGCGGGTCGAGCCGCCCGCGCCGTACGTCACCGACACGAAGCGCGGGTCCAGCGGCTCCAGCGTGCGGATCGCGTCCCACAGCTGCGCGTCCATCTTCTCCGTCTTGGGCGGAAAGAATTCGAAGCTGACCGCGATATCGCCGCCCACATCGGCGAACAGCGGCTCCTCATGCGCCAGCGCGGCCTCGGCCCGCGTCAGGATCGTGTTCGTCATGCCGCCTTCACCCTATTCGTCTCGACGGGCCGAAGCCCCTTCTTCACACCCAGCCAGAGCTTGACGGTCAGTTCGCCGCCCTCCAGCGTCTCGGTCCGCGCCAGCGTCAGCGCGGCGGGGCCGAACCAGCCCGCCATCTGTTCGTCGGCGAAACCCAGGCGGCTATGCGCCGCCTTCTGCCGCAATTCCTCGCGATCATGCGGCGCGAAGTCGGCAATCAACAGCCGCCCGCCCGGCCCCAGCACCCGCGCCGCCTCGGCGATTGCCGCGCCCGGTTGCTGCGCGAAGTGCAGCACATGGTGCAGGATCGCGATATCCGCCGCGCCGTCGCCCATGGGCAGCGCATAGAGGTCCGCCTGCCGCAACTCGGTATTGGTGCGGCCGTGCAGCTTGGCGCGGGCCAGCCGTAGCATCTCCGACGAGCGGTCGATGCCCAGCGCCGAGTCCGCCCGGTCGCCGAACAGCTCCAGCATCCGCCCGGTGCCCGTGCCGATATCGATCAGCGCGCCCAGATCGCCCTCGCCGATCAGGCCCGCCATCGCCTCCTCGATCTCGCTGTCCGCGACATGGAGCGATCGGATCGCATCCCACTCGCCCGCATGATCCTCGAACCAGGCCGCCGCGCTCGCCGCCCGGTCGGCCCGCACCGCCGCCAGCCGCGCGACATCGGCGACCATCCAAGGATCGGGCGCCTCTGCCGTCCAGCGATCGAGCGCCGCCATCATCGGCTCCACCGCCTCGCGATCGCCCAGCGCGACGAAGACCCAGCTGCCCTCCTTGCGGCGCTCGGCCAGTTCGGCATCGACCAGGATCTTCACATGGCGGCTGACCCGCGGCTGGCTCTGGCCCAGCACCTGCGCCAGTTCGCCGACCGACAGCTCCATCGACCGCAGCAGCGCCAGGATGCGCAGCCGCGTCGGATCGCTGAGGGCGCGAAAGATTTCGAGCGCATTGGCCATGGATCACGATATAAAGATATCTTTATATGCGGTCAACGGAGCGAACAGATTTCGGCCGACACGGACCCGAAACGGATAATCTGCGTTGGCACGCCGATCAAATGATGAAAACGGGAGTGTTTGCGATGAAGAAGGCCCTGATCCTTGCCCTGACCGGTGCCGCCGCCTTGTCGCTGGCCGCGTGCAGCGAGAACGCCCAGCAGCAGACCGAGCAGGCCGCCGACGCCATCGGCTCGGACGTGAAGGCGACGACGCAGAATGCCTCGGACGATGTCGAGGCGGCGACCGCACGCGCGCTGAACTCGGCCGAGAATGCCATGGACAAGGCGGGCGACAAGCTGGACCGCGCCGGTGACCGGGCCGCGGCGCATGCCGACCGCGCGGGCGACAATATCGACCGTGGCCTGGACCGGGCGGGCGACAAGATCGAGCAGGGCGCGGACAATGCCCGCCAGGCGACCGGCAACGCGCTGGTCCGCGCGGGCGAGGATGTCCGCCGCTAAAGGGTTCGCCCTTCGGCAATGGGAAGCGGGTCGGCGATCAGTTCGCCGGCCCGTTTTTCTTTGGGCGAGCGGTTCGCGTGGCCTTCGACTTCGCTCAGGCTGAACGGACGTTGGAATATGGGGCCACAAACCCCTCACGCCGTTCAGCCTGAGCGAAGTCGAAGGCCACGCCCCGACGCTTTCAATCGAACCGCACCTTCCCCCGCCCCGCCTTCACCTGCGCCCGCCCCTTTTTCGCATCCACCCGCCGGGTCTGGGATGCCCGAGTCGGTTTGGTCGGACGGCGCGTCTTGGGCACGATCGTCGCCTCGCGGATCAGGTCGATCAGCCGCTCGCGCACCTCGCGCCGGTTCATCTCCTGCGACCGGCTGGCATCGGCGCGCAGGGTCAGCACGCCGTCCTTGCTCAACCGCTGCCCCGCCAGCACGGCCAGCCGCATCTTCACCGCCTCCGGCAAACTCGGCGAGCCGCCCACGTCGAAGCGCAGCAGCACCGCGCTGTCGGTCGTGTTGACATGCTGCCCGCCCGGCCCGGAGGCGCGGGTGAAGCTCTCGGCGATCTCGCGCTCGTCGATCGCGATGGCGCGGGTGACGGGGATCAGCGCCATCGCCGGTCCGCCCTAGTCGCGAAACGCGCCGAAGCGTTCGGGCAACGGGGCCTCCGCCGTGATCGGGTCCTTGGCCTCGCCGCGCGGCAGCGTCAGGCTGGCGGCGTGGAGCAGCATCCCCCCCGCCTCGCCCGCGCCATACACGGGATCGCCCACCACCGGCGCGCCGAGGCCCGTGGCGGCATGGACGCGGATCTGATGCGTGCGGCCGGTTTCGGGACGGAACTCGACCAGCGTCCGCCCGCCCTCATGGCGCAGCGCGCGCCAGCCGGTGCGGGCCGCCTTGCCCGCCGGATCGGTGACGATCCGCCAGCCATCTTCGCGCGTCGAGACCTTGGCCAGCGCCAGGTCGATCATCCCTTCGCCCTCGACCACGCCGTTCAGCACCGCCAGATAGCGCTTCTCGACCAGCCCGGCCTCGAACGCCTGCTGGAAGCGGGCATGCGCCTTGGGATTGCGCGACAGCAACAGGCAGCCGCTGGTGTCGCGGTCCAGCCGGTGGACCGCGGTCGGCCAGCGCTTGAACCCGAATTTGAGCGATTCCAGATGGTTTTCGAGGCTGATCGACCCGTTACGGGGCCGATCGACAGGCAAGCCCGCCGGTTTGTCGATCACCAGCGCTTCGCCGTCGATGAATAGAACGCGATCTCCGTGCATGCCGCTCCCTTGCCACCGTGCGCGCCGACATGCCAGAGGCGCGCGCGTCATGCCGACCGCCCCCGCCCTTTTACTGCGCTTCCTGGCGCTGCTGACGATCGCCGCGATGCCCGTGACGGCACGGGCGCAATCCTGCGACGGCGCGCTGCCGCCGCCCGGCCCCGACGGCCGGGTCGCGGGGCATTTCGCTTATGGCGATGCGCCGCCCGAGGACATCGTGCCCGCCCCGGCAGGCTTCGGGCTCAAGCCCTATTGCCGCCTGCACCGGGCGATGATCCCCGATCTTCAGCGACTGCTCGACGCGGCCCGCCGCGATCCGTCGGTGGGGGGCACGCTGCGCGGCCTGTCCTGCCACCGCGAGGTCGCGCGCCAGCGCAACGTCTTCTGCCGCGACCGCAGCGTGTCCGCCGCCGAGCGCGTCGTCTCGGTCGCGCCTGCGGGGCATAGCGAGCATGCGACCGGCTATGCGCTGGACTTCGCGGTCCGCCCGGCCAAGGGCTGCCCCGATGCCGAGGCCTGCATGGCGGCGACCCCGGCCGCACGCTGGCTGATCGCCAACGCGCCGCGCTTCGGGTTCGAGATGAGCTTCCCGGCGGGCAACAGGCAGCGGGTGAAGTGGGAGCCGTGGCACTGGCGCTGGGTCGGCACCAGTCCGACCGAACCGGGCGCGGCACAGGCGCGGGCGGTCTTCGCCAAGGCACGCGCGCAGTTCCCCGCCGATCCGGGCGTGCGCGATCCGTTGAATGTGGTGGTCACGAGCCAGCCGCCGGTGCCGGTGGCGGCTCCGCCGGTGCCGGTGAAAACGAAGGGCAAGCGGCGATAGGGGTTTCCCGTGGCCTTCGACTTCGCTCAGGCAGAACGGGGTTTGGTATCCAGCCCAGTTCCCCAACCTCCGTTCAGCCTGAGCGAAGTCGAAGGCCACGCCCGGCACCAAAAACGGGGGCACCCTTCGGCACCCCCGTCCCCAGGTCGGATCGATATTAATAATCGCTTCTTCCCTCTCCCCTGGACAGGGGAGAGGGATAGCGGAGCTTGCCAGCCTGCTGGCTAGCGCAGCTTGGGTGAGGGTTGAGCGAGCCCAAAGGCTCGCGCGCTCGCTTCGCGAGCGCCCACCCCTCACCCAGCTCCGACTAAGCCTTTGCTTTCGCAAAGGCCAAGTCTGCGCAACCCTCTCCCCTCTGCGAGGGGCGAGGGAAGGAAAGGCATCGCCGAATGCCGGTCGGCCCTGAAATCAACCGAACAGCTTGGCCGCCGTCTCGGCGATGCGCTTGCCCTGATAGCGGGCGCCGTCCAGATCGACCTGGCTGGGCTGGCGGCTGCCGTCGCCGTCCGCCAGCGTGGAGGCACCATAGGGCGTGCCGCCATGGACTTCCTTGACGCCCATCTGTCCCTGGAACCCATAATCCAAGCCGACGATGGTCATGCCGTGGTGGATCAGGTTGGTCAGGACCGAGAACAGGGTCGTCTCCTGCCCGCCATGCTGGCTGGCGGTCGAGGTGAAGGCGCCGCCGACCTTGCCGACCAAGCCGCCGCGCATCCACACGCCGCCGGTCGTGTCCCAGAAGGCCGCCATCTGGCTGGCCATCCGGCCATAGCGGGTGGGCGTCCCGACGATGATCGCGTCATAATGGGTCAGTGCGTCGGGGCCCTCGATCTCGGGATGCGCGGTGTCGGTCTTGAAGTGCGCCGCGGCGACCACTTCGGCCGGGGCGGTCTCGGCGACGCGGCGGATGTCCACCTCGGCACCGGCCGAGCGTGCGCCCTCGGCGATGGCGTCGGCCATCTGCTCGATATGGCCATAGGACGAGTAATAAAGGACCAGAACCTTCGCCATGTGAAATACTCCCTTGGGTAAATGGAATTATTCGGAATCGACCAGAACGATCTCGGCATCCTCGATGGCGGTGATCGTCACCGTCCGGCCTTCCGCATCGCCCGACAGCGCCGCACCATCGCGTGCCGCGAACGGCACACCGTCGATTTCGATCCGTCCGGTGGCGGGGACGAGATAGGCGTGACGCCCCGCGCCCACCCGGTGCTCGACGCTTTCCCCGGCGCGCAGCGTCGCGGCCAGCACGCGGGCATCGGCGCGGATGCGCAGCGCGTCGCCGTCATCGTCGAAGCCGCTCGCCAGCGTCACGAACCGGCCCGACCGCTCGCCCTTGGGAAAGGGCTTGGCACCCCAGCTCGGCTGGCCGCCACGGCTGCGCGGCTCGACCCAGATCTGGAAGAGCGTCGTCGGCTCGTTCTCGAGATTATATTCGGCGTGGCGGACGCCCGACCCGGCGCTCATCACCTGCACGTCGCCCGCTGCGGTACGGCCGACATTGCCCATCGAGTCCTGATGGGTGATCGCGCCGGTGCGAACATAGGTGATGATCTCCATGTCGGCATGGGGATGCGGCGGGAAACCGGCATTGGGCGCGATGACGTCGTCGTTCCACACCCGGATCGCGCCCCAGCCCATGCGGGCGGGATCATAATAGCTGGCGAAGGAAAAATGATGCCGCGCGTCCAGCCAGCCATGATTGGCATGGCCCAGGCTTTCGAAACTGCGACGGTCGATGCCCTTCTCGGCGGTAATGGCAGTCATGGAATTTCTCCCTTGGATGCTCACAAGATAGGGCCGAATAGGATCGCGTAAACGGAAACGCTGGAAACCGATCGTTTCCACGTTCATTGTAACGCGGAGCCGATCGCCGATGGTCGCGCGAAGGGGCAAGGGAAAGCGATGCGTCTGCCGGATCTGGAGGCCTGGGCGATCTTCGCCGCCGTGGTCGAGCATCGTTCGTTCAGCGCCGCCGCCGATGCCATCGGGCTGTCCAAGGCGACCGTGTCCAAGGCGATCACCCGGCTGGAGGCGCAGCTCAACCAGTCGCTGTTCCACCGCACCTCGCGCCGCCTGGCGCTGACCGAGGCGGGCAAGCCGCTGGCCGAGCATGCCTCGCGCATCCTGGCCGAGGCGCGCGCCGCCGAGGAGGCCGCGCGCGACGCCGCCAGCGCGCCGGCGGGCCGCATCCGGCTGGCCGCGCCGATGTCGTTCGGCGTCACCAACATCGCGCCGGTCATCGCCGACTTCCTGGCGCGGCATCCGGGGATCGAGATCGAGCTGAGCCTGTCCGACGCCAAGGTCGATATCGTCGCGGAGGGCTATGACATCGCGCTGCGCATCGCCGACCTGCCCGACAGTTCGCTGCGCGCCCGGCGGCTGTGCGGCATCTCGACCCATGTCGTCGCCTCGCCCGGCTATCTGGCCGAACATGGCACGCCGCGCCATCCCAACGAACTGGGCGAGCATCGGCTGCTCAGCTATTCCAACGTCACCGGCCCCTGGCGTTTCCGCCATCCCGGCGGGGCCGAGGTGTCGGTGCGACCGCAGGGTCCGCTGACCGCCAATAGCGGCGACGCGCTGGTCCCCTCGGTGGTCGCCGGGCTGGGCATCGCGCGGCTGCCGGGCTTCATCATCGGGCCGCACATGGCCAGCGGGCGCGTCGTGCCGATCCTGGAGGACTGGACCCCGCCGCCGATCGGGCTGCATCTGCTGACCCCGCCCAGCCCCTTGCGTCCCGCCCGCGTCGAGGCGCTGATCGCCTGGCTGGCCGATACGGTGCGCGATCCCTGTACCGTGGCGCGCGAACGGGAGGCGGTGCGATGAACCGGCTGCGCCCCGACGACAGCGATGCGCGCTTCATCCGCCGCATCGTCCTGACCCTGCTGGTCCTGGGCATCACCGCCGCCCTGTTCCGCGCGGGCGACCTGCTGATCCTCGCCTTCGGATCGGTGCTGGGGGCGATCGTCATCCATGCGATCGCCGACCTCTATGCCGACCACCTGCCGATCGGGCCGAAGCGATCGCTGACCCTGTCGGTCGCCACGGTGCTGGCGGTGCTGGGGTTCCTCGCCTGGTTGTTCGGAGTCGCCTTTCGCCAGCAGCTCAACACGCTGGTCACGCAACTGCCGATCCTGATCGACCAGCTCGCCGCCTGGGCGTCGCAGTCGCCGGTCGGGGCCAAAGTCGTCGATGCGGTGCGCGCCGCCTATGCGGGCAGTCGCGTCGCGCAGGATATCGGCGGCATCGTGTCGGGCGCCGGGGAGTTCGTGCTCAACTGCCTGCTCCTGCTGGTCGGCGCGCTGTTCTTCGCCGCCGATCCCAAAATCTACGAGCGCGGCTTCCTGCTGCTCGTGCCCCGCTCGATGCGGTCGGCGATGGAGGATGCGCTGTTCGACACGGGGTCGACGCTGCGCCTGTGGCTGCGCGCGCAGCTGATCCAGATGACGACGATGGGGGTGCTGGTCGGCGTCGGGCTCGCCATTGCGGGCGTACCCTCCGCCGCCGCGCTGGGGCTGCTGACCGGCCTCAGCGAGTTCGTGCCCTATGTCGGGCCGATCGCCGCGATGCTGCCCGCGCTGGGGCTGGCGGCGCAGGGGGGCAACGGCGCGATCATCGGCACGCTCATCACCTTCGCGGTCGTCCGGCTGGTCCAGACCAACGCGATCACCCCCTTCGTCACCAGCCGCGTGGTCGCCATCCCCCCGGCGGTCACGCTGTTCGCGATCATCGGCATCGGCACGATCTTCGGCCTGTTCGGGCTGTTCTTCTCCGCCGCGCTGCTTATCGTCGCCTTCACCCTGATCCGCAGCCTGTATCTGCGCGAAGTGCTGGGCGAGGATATTCCGCGCGTCGAACACCAGACGCTGCTGGGACCCGGTGCAAGGCTGAAGCCCGACGACAATGTTCCGGGTTAGGACCGAATTAACCTTTTACGTTCACTGCTGCATTGGTTAATGTTTAGAATACCAGTCGCCGGGGCACAGGGGGCGACATTTCCGCGAATGGGGACAATCGATGCGCGTATTGCTGATCGAGGACGAACCGACGACCGCCAAGGCGATCGAGCTCATGCTCGGCAGCGAAGGCTTCAACGTCTATACCACCGATCTGGGCGAAGAAGGCCTCGATCTCGGCAAGCTGTATGATTACGACATCATCCTGCTCGATCTGAACCTGCCCGACATGCATGGCTATGACGTGCTGAAGCGGCTGCGCGTCGCCCGTGTCTCGACCCCGGTCCTGATCCTGTCCGGCATCAACGAGATGGACTCGAAGGTGCGCAGCTTCGGCTTCGGCGCGGACGATTACGTCACCAAGCCGTTCCACCGCGAGGAACTGATCGCGCGCATCCATGCCGTGGTCCGCCGCTCCAAGGGCCATTCGCAGTCGATCATCCGCACCGGCAAGCTGGCGGTCAATCTCGACGCCAAGACGGTCGAGGTCGACAGTGCCCGCGTCCACCTGACCGGCAAGGAATATGCGATGCTGGAGCTGCTGTCGCTCCGCAAGGGCACGACGCTGACCAAGGAGATGTTCCTGAACCATCTCTATGGCGGCATGGACGAGCCCGAACTGAAGATCATCGACGTCTTCATCTGCAAGCTGCGCAAGAAGCTGAGCCTGGCCTGCGAGGGCGAGAATTATATCGAGACGGTCTGGGGCCGCGGCTATGTGCTGCGCGAGCCCGACGAGGGCGAACAGGCCGCCGTCGCCTGATCGACCCGGTTTCGGAAATGCAGAAAAGGCCGGTTCGCGGGGGCGGACCGGCCTTTTTCGTTGCCTGGGTGTCGCGTGGCCTTCGACTGCGCTCAGGCTGAACGGCGTGAGGGGATGCATCAAACCCCCGTTCGGCCTGGGCGCAGTCCAGGTCGGATCGACATTTAGGATTGCGTCTTCTTCCCTCTCCCCTGGACAGGGGGAGAGGGTTAGCGAAGCTTGCCAGCCTGCTGGCTAGCGCAGCTTGGGTGAGGGGTACAGCGAGCCCAAGGGCTCGCGCGCTCGCCAAGCGAGCGCCCACCCCTCACCCAGCTCCGACTAAGCCTTTGCTTTCGCAAAGGCCAAGTCTGCGCAACCCTCTCC
>NZ_JBEPKL010000014.1:0-99538 GCF_040544655.1 Sphingomonas sp. 1185 | reverse complement strand
GGGATGACATGGTCGCCCGGCACGACGCTGGTCACGCCCGCGCCCACCTCGCGCACGATGCCGCAGCCTTCATGGCCGAGCACGCTGGGGAAGATCCCCTCGCTGTCCAGGCCGTCCAGCGTATAGGCGTCGGTGTGGCAGATGCCGGTCGCCATGATCTCGACCAGGACCTCTCCGGCCTTGGGTCCTTCCAGATCGAGTTCGACGATTTCGAGCGGCTTCTTCGCTTCGAAGGCGACGGCGGCGCGGGTCTTCATGAATTCCAGTCTCCTCAGATGGCGTCCTGATGCCCCGATGCGCCCGCATGTGCAACCAACGAACGCCCCGGCGGATTGATGGGCTTGCACAAACCGGGAGAGCGACGATGACCGAATTCAAGAAGGGCGACCATGTCGAGTGGAACAGCCATGGCGGCACCGCCGAGGGCAAGGTCGTGAAGAAGCAGACCAGCGATACGAGCATCAAGGGTCACACCGTCCGCGCATCGAAGGACGAGCCGCAATACATAGTAGAGAGTGACAATGGCGGAAAGGCGGCGCACAAGGCGGACGCGCTGAAGAAGGCGTGATTCACGCGCGTCCCGCCAAGCGGCTGGGATGCTGAAGGATTAAGGGAAGGAATATCATGGCCACCGCAACCACGGGCACCGGCATCCACGCGCCGGTCCAGCCGTCCGAGGAACTGGGCGCGATCGTCGGCAACGATAAGCTGCCGCGCAGCCAGGTCATCAGCAAGGTGTGGGATTACATCAAGGCCAACAACCTGCAGAATCCCGAGAACAAGCGGGAAATCCTGGCCGACGACAAGCTGAAGAAGGTGTTCGGCAAGGACAAGTGCACCATGTTCGAGATGAACAAGTTCATCTCGGCGCACCTGAAGAAGTAAGCTTCTTATCCGGGCCCCCGGCCACCGCGCCGGGGAATCCCCCTCGCGCCGCCCGCGTGCCAGCTATCGCAGGTCGAGGACCAGCGGCTTGCGCGCGGGCGGTGTCGCAGACGGCGTCGGCCGGGGTGTCGCGGGCCGGGACACGGCCGATCCGGCGGCTCTGGCCGCTCCCCTTGCGGGTGGCGATACGGGTGCCGCCGTCGGTGCGGGCACATTGCCCGGCGCCGCCCCCGCCCCGACACGCTCCAGTTCGATCTGGTTCAGTCGCTGCTCGACCAGTTGCGCATCCAGCAGCTTGCGATCCCCCTGCAACGCCGCCACCTGCGCCTCCAGCGTCGCAATCCGCTGTTCCAGCATCTTGACCCGCACCTGATCCTCGGTCTGCGCGACCATCTCGCGCGCCGCCTTTTCCTGACGCGCGCGCTCCCGGCTTTCCGCCGCATCCACCGCGTCGGTACGGCCGTCGGAGCCGGACGGCTGGCAGGCGACCAGCGCCAGCGGACAAAGGATCAGGGCAGGCACGCGACGCATGGGCGACAGTCCGGACAAGAGGAGGCGACGGCTTATCCCCTGCCCCCCGGCGGGAAAAGCCCCTGCGGGCCCGCCGGAAAAATCCCTGTCTTCCTAAAGCTATGTTAAGCGAATCATCCTAAGCCGACCGTCAGGATTGGATGGAAGGCGACAGGATGAAGTGGTTTCATCGCGAAAATACGAATTTGAACGATCGCGTCGCCATCGCCCTGTTCGATCGATCCCCCGATGCCATCATGCTGCTGTCCGAAGGTCGCTTCATCGCCTGCAACGCCGCCGCCGAGCGCATCTATGAGCGTCCCCGCGCCGACGTGATCGGACAGGACCCGCTGGTCTTCTCCGCCCCCACCCAGGGCGACGGGCGGCCGACCGCGGTCCATATCCAGGAACGCGTCCAACAGGCGCTGCGCGATGGTTCGGCCCGTTTCGAATGGATGAACACCAGTCCGAACGGCCGGCTTCGCCGCTTCATGGTCATGCTGCTGCCCGCGCCGGTGGTGAAGCCCGACGACCTGCTGGTCATCATCCAGGATCTCGACGAGACCAGCCAGGTCGTCGATGCGCTGCGCACCGGCCTCGCCACCATTTCCTCGGGCGATCTGACCTACAGCATCGATACGCCCTTTCGCAGCGACTATGAACCGCTGCGCAGCAGCTTCAACGACACCGCCGCGATGCTGCGCCGGTCGATCGGCGATATCGATGCCGCCTCACAGCGCGTGCTCGCCGGGGCGGGGGAGATTCGCAAGGCGGCCGACGACCTGTCGATGCGCACCGAGCAGCAGGCCGCCTCGATCGAGGAAACCGCCGCCGCCGTGCATCAGATCAACACGACCGCGCAGCAATCGGCGGTCAGCGGTGCCCGCGCCGCCGACGTCGCCACGGCGGCCCAGACCAACGCCGCCGAGAGCAGCGCCGTGGTCCGCCGCGCGATCGATGCGATGGGCGGGATCGAGCGGACCTCGACCGAGATTTCGGAGATCATCGCGGTCATCGACGGCATCGCCTTCCAGACCAACCTCCTCGCGCTGAATGCGGGGGTCGAGGCGGCGCGCGCCGGTAACGCGGGCAAGGGCTTTGCCGTCGTCGCCAGCGAGGTGCGCGCGCTGGCGCAGCGCTCCGCCGATGCCGCCAAGGACGTCAAGAGCCGCATCGGCGCATCCGCCGAACAGGTCCGCGCGGGCGTCGAGCATGTCCATGCCGCCGGGACCGCGCTCGACCGGATCGCCGCGCAGGTCCGCGAGATGAGCGGGCTGATCGCCGACATCGCCAATTCGGCGCAGCAACAGGCGACCGGCTTCTCGCAGATCAACCTGGCGATCAACGACATGGATTCGATGACCCAGCAAAATGCCGCGATGGTCGAGGAAGCCACCGCCGCCGCGCGCGAACTCGCGCAGGAAGCGACGGGCATGGCCGATACGGTCGGCCGGTTCGACCATGGCAGCGCCCTGCACGCCGCAGCCTGGGCACAGCCCGCCCGCGCCACCCGCCGGGCCGCATGATCCCGACGATTCGCCGCCCAAGCCGACAGATATTTCCCCGATAACGAAGACTTGTCGCCGATAGAAAAGCATTGCCCGGCGACGATCTTCGCCGGGAACAGCATAGCTCATAATAACCCCTAGCACCGTATTACGACATATTCATTCCACCCATGTGACACTTCGGTTTCCGATCTGCGAAATCGTCGCAAAAGACTCGCGACTTGTCGTCAAATTGTCACCGCCTGCTGCGAACAGGGGCCGCATCGTCGTTCAACGGGATGCCCCTTCGATGGCAACGCAGATGAGTACCGCCAGCGTCACCAAGGCCTATGATCGCTGGTCGCCTGTCTATGATCTGGTCTTCGGCCCCGTCTTCAAGAAAGGCCGCTCCGCCGCGATCGTCGCGGCCGAACGCATCGGCGGCCGGATCATCGAGGTGGGCGTGGGCACCGGCATATCGCTGCCCCAATATTCGCGCGACAATCGCATCGTCGGCGTCGACCTGTCCGAGCCGATGCTCGACAAGGCGCGCGAACGGGTGGCGCGCGGCGGGCTGAGCCATGTCGAGCAGATCGCTTACGGCGATGCCGAAGCGCTGCAATTCGCCGACAACAGCTTCGACGTGGTGGTCGCGCAATATGTCATCACCGCCGTGCCCAACCCCGAAAAGGCGCTGGACGAGTTCGCGCGCATCTGCCGCCCCGGTGGCGAGATCGTCATCACGACGCGGGTGGGGGCGGGCGACGGGCTTCGCGGCACGATCGAGAAGACGCTGATGCCGATCACCAGCCGCCTGGGCTTCCGCACCGACTTCCCGTTCGAACGCTATACCGACTGGGCGGCGACGCGCGGCGATGTCGAACTGGTCGAAAGCCGGCCCCTGCCCCCGCTCGGCCATTTCTCGCTGGTCCGCTTCGCCAAGCGCCAGCCTTCCGCCCAAGGACATGTCCAATGACTGGTTTTCGCGCGCAGCTCGCCGAACAGCGGTGGGACGATCATCGCTATTATCATCACAGCCTGGTCAACCAGAGCCTGCACTTCGTCAGCGCCTGCACCTTCCTGACCGCCTATGTGCTGCTGTTCATCGATCCGGCGGTGGCGAGCCTCCTCGCCTGGGGCGTGGCGATGACCAGCCGCCAGGCCGGGCACTTCTTCTTCGAGCCCAAGGGCTATGACCATGTGAACAAGGCGACGCATGAGCATAAGGAAGAGATCAAAGTCGGCTACAACCTCGTCCGCAAATATGTGCTGATGGGCATCTGGGGCGCGATCCCGCTGGTACTGCTGGTCCAGCCGACCTTGTTCGGGACGCTCGACTATCCGGACGGCTTCATGGGCTATCTGCGGCATGTCGGCATCGGCTGGCTGGGCCTGGGCGTCAGCGCGATCGTAGTGCGCGTCCTTCAGCTCTGGGCGAAGCGCGACCTGGAGACCGGACTCGTCTGGGCGACCAAGATCGTCACCGACCCGTTCAACGACTTCAAGATGTACAAGAGCGCGCCGCGCCGCCTGATGAAGGGCGAGCGGATGGATCATCACGATGTCGATGACTTCGAGGATCTGAAGGCGGCGTAAGCTCACCGCAAAGCCACGTTTTCAAAGGGGTCGCCCGGCCCCTGCCCCTCACCCAACCCTCTCCCCGATGGGGAGAGGGCTTTTGCGTCTCCTACTCCCTCTCCCCGCCGGGGAAAGGGGCGGGGTGAGGGGCTGGGGCCGGACGAACGCTATCCGTCACCCCCCGCCCCAACCGCACCGCCAGCGACTCCTTCAGGATCCGCCGCCGGATCGCCTTGTTCGCCAGCGCCAGGTCGCTCGGCGCATCGGGCGAGGTCCACCACCAGCCATCGTCACGCATCTGTTGTCCCGCTGCAACGAAGCGGTCGCAAATCTCGGCGAACAGGGTGTCGTCGATGTCGAGGCTGAAGATCAGCCGCCCGGTCCCGACCCAGCTCAATGCCAGTCCTTCCGCCCGGAGATAATATTGCAGCATCCAGTTATAGGGCGAAGCGACCGAATAGAGGATGGTCCAGATCGTCTGGACATGCGCGACCGACAGGGGCAGCCCCGCCGCCGCCATCGCTGCGTTGAACATCGCGGCCCGCGCATTCCACCGCTCGTCCAGCCCGTCATAGAGCGCGACCACCTCGGGCGTCTCCAGCCGCCGCAGGAAGGCGTTCATCGCCCCCATCACCATGGGATGCGAATTGAAGGTGCCGCGCGCAAAGCAGATGTCGACAGGGCGATCCTCACGCCACCGCTTCATCAGATGCGCCGGGCCGCACAGCACGCCGACCGGCAAGCCACCGCCCAGCGTCTTGCCATAGGTGATGAGGTCGGGCTTCACCCCGAAATATTCGGGCATCCCGCCTTTCGCCAGGCGGAAGCCCATGAACACCTCGTCGAAGATCAGGACGATGCCGTTCGCCCGGCACACATCGGCCAGCCGGTGCAGCCAGTCGCGATAGGCGGCCAAGTCCGCCCCCGCCTTGCGCCCGCCATCGACCAGCTGCCCGTCGGACGGCGCCGAGCCATTGGGGTGCATCGCCTGGAGCGGATTGACCAGCACGCAGGCAATGTCCTTGCGCGTGGCGAGCACCTTCAGCGTCCGCTCGGACATATCGGCCAGCGTCAGCGTGCGGTCGGCAGGCACGGGGTTGCCGATGCCGGGCTGCACATCGCCCCACCAGCCATGATAGGCCCCGGCGAACCGCACCAGGCGCGGACGGCGGGTGTGATAGCGCGCCAGCCGCACCGCCTGCATCACCGCCTCGGTCCCCGACATGTGGAAGGATACCTCGTCCATCCCCGTCAGGACTGTCAGCCGACGGACATTGTCGGCGACGACCGGATGGAACGACCCCAGCACCCCGCCCAGATCGGCGACGGTCGCCGCCCCTTCCGCCATGGTCCGTTTGTAGAAGTCGTTGCCGAACAGATTGACCCCGTAGGAGCCGGT
This sequence comes from Sphingomonas sp. 1185, assembly GCF_040544655.1. Taxonomy (NCBI): domain Bacteria; kingdom Pseudomonadati; phylum Pseudomonadota; class Alphaproteobacteria; order Sphingomonadales; family Sphingomonadaceae; genus Sphingomonas; species Sphingomonas sp. 1185. The sequence continues at coordinate 93,679 of NZ_JBEPKL010000014.1, read as the reverse complement.
CAGGTCGATCAGCCTGTTGCCGTCCAGATCGACCAGGATCGGCCCCTCCGACCGCTGGTAGAAGGCCCCGGTCGCCAGCGTCGTGCGGACCTTCTCGCGAAACTGGAACGGCACGCGGTATGCGCCGGTGAACTGCAGGTCGGACAGGCCGGACCGCGTCTCGCGGGTCAGCGCCAGCGTCTGCGCATAACGTTGCGCGAACAAGGCGCCCAGCCGCTCGAACCCTGCGCGCCGCTGCCCGGCCACCGCATCGGGGGCGCCATCGACCCGAAAGAAGCGATCCTCGCCATAGCTGTAGAACGGGATCTGGCCCGCAATCCGCTTGGCCATGCGGACATGGCCGCCCAGTCCGGGATGCTTGGCGCGCGACAGGGTCAGGCGGCGATGCCCTTTCGTCAGGGCGACCGCACCGGCGGAGACGGCCATCAGGCCAGTGAGAATCGGGTTCATGCGGCCTTTGACCGCGTGCCCATGACGGAGGCATGACAATGCGCGGACCCATCATGCGGTTCTTTCTGAACGAGGACATCAATTTCCTCGTCACCAACCGCTTGCCGCGCCGGTTCGCGACCAAGCTGGTCGGTCGGATCGCACGGATCGAGCATCCGCTGATCGCCCGACCCTGCCTGGCCCTGTGGAAATTCTTCGCGGGCGTCGACCTGTCGGACGCGCGGACGACGCGGTTCCGGTCGTTGCGCGACGGCTTCGTCCGTCCCTTGCGCGACGGGGCCCGCCCGTTCGACGGCGATCCCGACACGGTCGCATCCCCTTGCGACGCGCTGGTCGGCGCGCATGGCGAAATCGCGGACGATCGACTCTATCAGGTAAAGGGCTTTCCCTATCGCCTGGGCGACCTGATCCCCGACCCCGAACTGGTCGAGCGGTTCCGCAACGGATCGTTCGTCACATTGCGGCTGACGGCGGGCATGTATCACCGTTTCCACGCGCCGACCGACATTGCGGTCGAGGGCGTGACCTATCTCTCGGGCGATTGCTGGAACGTCAATCCGATCGCGCTCAAGCGGGTCGAGCGGCTCTTCTGTCGCAACGAACGCGCGGTGATCGAGGCGCGGACCCTGGTGTCGGGCCAGCCGCTGCTGATCGTGCCGGTCGCGGCGATCCTGGTGGCGAGCATCCGGCTCCATTGCCTCGACACCGAACGCACCCTGCGCGAGCATGGCCCCGGCCGCCGCGCCTGCACCGCGCGGATCGGCAAGGGCGAGGAGATGGGCTGGTTCGAGCATGGCTCGACCATCATCCTGTTCCTGCCTCGGGGCATGCGATTGCTCGACACGCTGACGGAGGGACAGGCCATCCGTGCGGGCGAGGCGATCGGGCGCACGGCGTGACCGCTCACGCGGCTCTCCCGAACGCCGGTCACTGGCTGTCGTTCTCGTCGCGCAGGGCCCGTCCGGCGATCGTAATCTCGCCGACGAAACAGGCCAACCCCGCCACCGCGAACAGCAGGCCGCCGCCAAAGAAGAAGAACAGCAGGGAGGCATGGCCCGATTCGCGCAACGTCCCCAGGAACAGCGTGATCGCCGAGCAACAGGTCATCGCGCCCGCTGCCGCCGTCATCGTCACCGCGATGTCGAGGATCTTCGAGCGCAGGCGCAACCGGCGCATCTCGAAGCTCTTCGCCCGTCCGTCGCGCTTGAGCGCCTGGATCCGGTCGCTGATCCGCCCCAGCCGGGTGGCGAACACGTTGAGCAACGATCCCACGGCGGTCAGCAGAAAGATCGGCGTCAGCGCCAGCTGAATGACATGGGCGGCCGCGTTCAAGGGTTCGGTCATATCAGGTCCATTCTCCACCGATCCCCGATCGATCAAGCCGCCGCGATGTTCCCCGCCATGTCCCCGGCACCGCCCTGACATATTTGTCATGGAACAGGCGATCGGTCCCGATACTTGGAAGGCGATCGAATAACCCAGGAGGATGTCATGCGGATCGCTCTAATCGCCCTTGCCGGTGCCACGCTGCTCGCCAGCCCGGTCTATGCCAAGGGCTGTATCCGCGGCGCGGTGGCGGGCGGTGTCGCGGGCCATATGGTCGGAAAGGGGCATGGCGTCGCCGGGGCAGCGGCGGGCTGCGCGCTGGCGCACCATCATTATGCCAAGAAGGCCAAGAAGCAGAAATAACCCGGTCGGCCTGTCCGACAGCGGAGCCGCAGCCCCCGGTTGCGGCTCTTTCTCCATGCCCGGCAGGGATCGCCAAAGCCTTGGAAAATATGGCATGGTGACCCCGACTGGATTCGAACCAGTGGCCCTCAGATTAGGAATCTGATGCTCTATCCTGCTGAGCTACGGGGCCCCATGCGGGCGCGGTGATACAGGGGACGCGGGGTCCGGTCCAGAGCGTTTGCCGCGCCCGCCCATGCGCGCCGATCAGTTGGTCAGCTTGGGCGGCAGCACCGGGAAGGGCAAGGGCGCGACGGGCACGCCCTCCTCGACCAGCGCCTTGGCCTCGGCGAGGCTGGCCTGGCCATGAATCTGGGTGACGGGCGCCTCGCCATCATGCATCGCGCGGGCCCGGTCGGCAAAGGCGGTGCCGACCCAGGTCGATTTCTCCAGCATCCTGGCCTGCTCTCCGGCCAGATGGCGGAGCGCGGCCTTGATCGCCTCGGGCGATGGGGCGTCGGGGCGGCTATTGCCCTTGGCCGCGATCTGCGGCGCCATCACCGCCTTTTCGATGTCGCGGTCGCCGCATATCGGGCATTCGATCCGCCCGCTCTCGCGCTGTTCGGCATAGGCGCCGGACGAGGCGAACCACGCCTCGAACACATGCGCCTGGCCGCAGCGCAGGTCGAAGACGATCATGCCCCGGCCACCGGCGGAATGGCGCGACGATGGCGGATGGCGGGCAGCCGCTCGCGCACCGCCTCCACCTGCGCGGGGTCGATCGCGGCCACGCCCAGCCCAGCCGCCTCGCCCATGTCGAGCAGCACCTCGCCCCAGGGCCCGACGATCAGCGAATGGCCATAGGTCGCGCGGCCGTCCTGATGCTCGCCGGTCTGCGCGGCGGCGACCAGATGCACGCCCGCCTCGATCGCCCGCGCGCGCAACAGCACATGCCAGTGCGCCGCGCCGGTCGGCCGGGTGAAGGCGGCGGGCACCGACAGGATCGTCGCTCCCGCCTCGGTCAGCGCGGCGAACAGTGCGGGGAAGCGCAGGTCGTAGCAGATGGCGAGGCCCAGCCGCCCGACCGGCGTGTCGACCACCACCGCCTGCTCGCCGGGCGCGTAGGAGGCGGACTCGCGCCAGCTCTCGCCGCTGGGCAAGTCGACGTCGAACAGGTGCATCTTGTCATAGCGGGCCCGGATCGCGCCCGCATCGTCGATGACATAGCCGCGATTGGCGAGCCGCCCGTCGGCCCCGCGCACCGCCAGCGAACCCAGATGGACCCAAAGCCCATGCGCCGCCGCCGCTGCCCGGACGCGCGCCAGCACCGGATCGTCCGCTTCGACCACCAGATGCTCGGCCGCCCGCGCACGGTCGCGGTCGATCAGCCCGGACATTTCGGGGGTGAACAGCATGGCGCAGCCGCGCGCCGCCGCCTCGGCGATCGCTTGTTCCAGCACGGCCGCATTGGCGGCGGGGTCGATCCCCGCCGTCATCTGCAGGACGGCGATGTCGGTCATGCCGACAGCAGCGGGTCGAGCCCTCCCCGCTTGTCGAGCGCGGCCAGATCGTCCGATCCGCCGATATGCTGGCCGTCGATGAAGACCTGCGGCACGGTGGTTCGCCCGCCCGCGCGCTCGATCATCTCGGCGCGCTGCGGCCCGCCCATGGTGATGTCATATTCTTGGGGCTCGACGCCCTTGGAGGCGAGCAGCGCCTTGGCCCGGGTGCAATAGGGGCAGAACGCCTTGGTGTAGATTTCGACCTTTGCCATCCCCCTCAGGTGTGGCGCGCAGGCCCTATTGTCAATCGTCCGCCCCCTCGACCACCTGCGCCCAGCACAGGATCGCCACCGAAGCCGCCCCCGCCGCCAGCAGCGCGCGGACGCACGCCCCCGTCGTCGCGCCGGTGGTATAGACGTCGTCGACCAGCACCACTCGCCGCCCCGCGACCCGCGCCGGGTCGGGCACGCGAAAGGCCGAGGTCATCGCCGCCCGCCGCTGCCGGGGCGACAGGCCGCGCAGCAACGGGGTCGCCCTGACTCGCACCAGCCCGTCGCGCAGCATCGGCACGCCCGTCCGCCGCGACAGGCTGGCGCCGATCAATACGGCCTGGTTGAAGCCGCGCCGCCACAGCCGCCAGCGATGCAGCGGCACCGGCACCAGCAGTTCGGCCCCTTCCGGCATCCGCCGCGCCATCGGTCCGGCCATCGTCTCGGCCACGCCGATCCGCCCGCCATGCTTCAGCCGGATCGGCAGTTCGCGGGCGATCGGGCCATAGGCGACCGCCGCATGGATCCCCGCATGGACCGGCGGCGAGGCAAGGCATGTCGCACAGCGCGCCTCCCGCCCCCCTTCCGGCACGATCGGCAGCCCGCAACTCGCGCATCCCATGTCATCCAGAAAGCGCAGCTGCCCCCAGCAACCCGCACAGAAGCGATGATCCGCCTCGACCGGCTCGCCGCAGCCGGGACAGCGCGGCGGCAAGGCCCAATCGGCGACGAGGCGGATCAGCGAGCCGGCCAGCCTGTACGCCGCCCGCCCCGCCGCAAATCCCGGCCGCGTCATGTCCCCCGCCCCATGATCCGACTTGTCCCCGATCGGTTGAGCGCGCACAAGCGCGACCGTGACCCCCACCACCATCTTCGACCGTAGCGCCCGCCGCCACCGCCGCGACCGCGCCCAGCCCGATTATGCCGCGCACGACTTTCTGCGCGCCGCGATGCTCGACGGCCTGGCGGAGCGGCTGGATGCGGTGACGCGGCCGTTCCGCGACGTTCTGGACCTGGGCTGTTTCGACGGGGGCTTTCCCGTTCCGCCGGGCGCGCATGTGGCGCGGCTGGACCCCGGTTTCGCCTTTGCCCGCGCGGCGGCGGGCGTGCAGGCGGACGAGGACCGGCTGCCCTTCGCCGATCGCAGCTTTGACCTGGTGGTCAGCGCGGGCGTGCTCGACCAGATCGACGACCTGCCCGGCGTGCTGACGCTGATCCGGCGGGTGCTGCGCCCCGACGGGCTGTTCCTGGGGGCGTTTGTCGGCGGCGGCTCGCTGCCCCGGCTTCGCGCGGCGCTGCGCATAGCGGAGGCGGAGCGGCCGGTGGCGCGGCTCCACCCGCAGGTCGATGTCCGCTCGGCGGGCGATCTGCTGATGCGCGCCGGGTTCACCTTGCCGGTCGCGGATATCGAGACGCTGGAGGTGCGCTACCGCGATTTCGGGCGGCTGCTGGGCGATCTGCGCGGCATGGCGGCAAGCAACCTGCTGGCCGAGCGGCGACCGATCGGGCGGACCGCCCTGGCCTCCGCCGCCGCCGCCTTTGCCGACATGGCCGACGAGGACGGCCGGACCAGCGAGCAGTTCAGCCTGATCTTCCTGACCGGCTGGGCCCCCGATCCGTCGCAGCCCGTACCCGCCAAGCGGGGCAGCGCGACCGCTTCGCTGGCCGACGCGCTGAAGGCCAAGCCCTCGGCCGAATAAGCCAGGTCGGATCGACATTTTCTTCCCCTCTCCCCTGGACAGGGGAGAGGGTTAGCGAAGCTTGCCAGCCTGCTGGCTAGCGCAGCTTGGGTGAGGGGTTGAGCGAGCCCAAAGGCTCGCGCGCTGCGCGCATACACCCCTCACCCAGCTCCGACTAAGCCTTTGCTTTCGCAAAGGCCAAGTCTGCGCAACCCTTTCCCCTCTGCGAGGGGCGAGGGAAGGAGAGGCATCGCTGAATGTCGATCCGCGTTAGGAGATCATGGCCCCGCCGCGATCCCCCGCCAGGATGCGGCCGATCGCCTCGAACAGCTGGTCCATCGCGACGGGCTTGACGATCACATCGTCCGCGCCCGCCGTCATGCAACGTTCGCGCAGGTCGACGCCGCTGTCGGCGGTGACGACGATGATCGGCAGTTCCGCCTTGTCGTCGCCGCGTGCACGGATGTGGCGGATCGCGGTGATGCCGTCCATGCCGGGCATCCGCAGATCGATCAGGATCATGTGATAGGTGTCGCGGTCGATCATCTCCAGGCCGATTTCCGCGCTCTCGGCCTCGGCCATGGTAGCGCCCGCGACGTCCAGCATGTCGCGCACGACCCGGCGGTTCATGCGGTCATCCTCGATGAAAAGAACGTTCATTCGCGTCCTTTTGCCACGTCGAGCCCGAATGCGTTGATGCTCAAGGTCATGGGGTCCGCCCTAACGATCATGCCGCTTGCGTTACAAGAGGCGACCGAGCGGTTTGCGATGAGGTGCCGAACAACATGCGCATCACCTCTCCCCCGGAGATCGGTTTGGCGATAACCCTGATCAAGTCGCGTTCGGTAAAATCGTTCCCAGCCAACGACTCCGTTTTCGGCCACAAGAGATGAAGCGGGAGGTTCACCGGAGCAGCGCCCCGGATCGCGGCGATCGCGGCGGCCACGCCGTCCCTGTCGATCGCGCTGTCGTCGATCAGGACATGGGTGATGCCCCCCTCGCCCAGCCGGACCACCGCCTCCGCCACGTCGGCGGCAAAGACGATGGCGGCCTGCGACGCGGACAGCTTGGCCAACATGGCGCGGCGAATGGGGTTGCGATCGACGAGCAGCAGATGCGGGCGTTCGCCCTCCTCCTGCGGCACCGCCGCCAGCTCGGTCAGCGGCAGGGTCAGGGTGAAGCGGGTGCCGCGCCCCGGCTCGCTCTCGACGGTCACGTCGCCGCCCATCGCGCGCGCCAGCCGCCGGCAGATGGCGAGCCCCAGCCCGGTGCCGCCGAACTGGCGCGTCGTGCTGGCATCGGCCTGGCGAAACGCCTCGAATATATCCTCCAGCGTGTCCGCTGCGATGCCGATGCCGGTGTCGCGGACCTGCACCTCGACACCCTGCCCGCTGCGCCGCGCCGTCAGGTCGACGCGGCCGGACGGGGTGAACTTCAGCGCGTTGGACAGGAGGTTGAAGACGATCTGGCGAATCCGTGCCGAATCCCCCTCCACCCTGTGCGGACAGTCCGCCAGGTCGAGCGCGAAGCCCAGCCCCTTGGCCGCCGCCTGATCCTCCCATAGTCGCGAGGCGTCGCGGATCGTCGCGACCAGATCGAACGGCGCCTTTTCCAGCGTCAGGCCGCCATGTTCGATCTTGGCGACATCCAGCAGGTCGTCGACCAGCGCGCGCATGGTCAGCCCCGCGCCATGCATCACCTCGACCCGCTCGCGCTGGTCGCGCGCCAGCGCCCGGTCGGCCAGCATGACCTGCGTCATCCCCAATATGCCGTTCAGCGGCGTGCGGATCTCATGGCTGGTGGTCGCCAGGAACTCGGTCTTGACCGCCAGCGCCTTTTCCAGCCGGTCGTTGGTGATCGCCAGGTCGCCATGCGCCGCGCGGATACGGTTGCGGCTGCGCCCCAGCGTGACCAGCCAGATGCCGAGCAGCGCGAGCACGACGACGATCCCGGCGACCGACCCGATCAGGATCAGCCGCTCGGTCCGCAACTGCTCCCGCTCGAAGGCGATGTTGCGTTGCAGGTCGGCGGCCTTCATCCGCGCGATCCGCAGTTCCTGATTGGCGAAGTCGAACCGCGCCCCCATCAGCGCCAGGCTGGTCGAGGTCGCCAGCCGCGTCGCCTCGTCATCGATGCGTTTGAGCGCCTGGAGATGACGCAGCGCATCGGCGGTCCGCCCGGCGGCGGCATAGATGCGATAGGCGCTCTGATGCGCGTCGCGCTGCGTCATCGGCGTCCCGCTCGGATCGACACCCGCAAAGCTCCGGTCGATCAGCCGGGTCGCCCCCGCCAGATCGCCACGCTGGAACGCCGCCTGCGCCGCGATGCTGTCCAGCGCGCGACGATCCTCCTCGCCGGCCTGCGGATCGGCCTTAGCCGCGCTGGCGAGCGCCGCCTGCCCTTCGGCGATCCGCCCCGCCTCCAGCCGGGCACGGGCGATGTTGCGCCAGATCAGCGCCTGGAGGCCGGGGCTGTGCATCGCCTCGGCCAGACGACGTGCCTCGCGCAGCTGCGCCAGCGCATCGTCGAACCGCGTCAGCTCGACCAGCGTCAGCGCGCGGTTGTTGAGGATCGCCAGCCGCAGCGCATCGTCGCCGCGATAGGTGGTGCGCGCCTGTTCCAGATAGCGCAACGCCGAGGTCAAATCCTTGCCGTCGCTGTAAAGGCCCGCAATCTGGACGAGAGCACGGGCCTGTCCGCGCGTGTCGTCCAGATATTGGAAGACCCGGTGCGCGACCTGATAGGCCTTGAGCGCGTCGGCGATATCGCCCCGGTCGCGGTCCAGCCCGCCCCTGGACAAAAGGAGATTGCCGAACAGGTCGGATCGCGGCGCCAGCCGCCGCGCGGTCGTCAGCGCATGTGCGATGATCGGATAGGCATCCTGGCCGCGCCCCAGCCGGATCATGCTCTCGCCGCGCAGCCAGTCCGCCGTCGCCAGCGCGACCAGGCGGTGATCGCCCTGCGCCATGGCCTGCGCCTGGTCCCGCGCGCGCTCGGCCTGGTCCATGGCCAGGGCCGGGTCGCGCAGCATCTCGGCCCTGGCCGCGTCGATCGCATGGGCGAAGCCCGGCGGCCATGGCGCAACCGCCGCCCCCTGCCCCTTCGCCTCTACTACCGCCACCAGAAGGGCCGCGGCGACCAGCAGGACCCTAAGCACGCGCACGGGTAGCGAGCCGGGCAAAGGGCATGGGCGGCGACGGCGCCACCGTCGCCTGATGCGCCTGGGCGTCGAGGAACGGGATCAGCGCGTCGAGCGCGATCGGGCGGCTCATCAGATAACCCTGCACCATGTCGCAGCCCATCACGCTGAGCAGCGCGAGCGTCGCGGGCGTCTCCACCCCCTCGGCGACCACCTCCATCTCCAGCGCATGCGCCAGGTCGATGGTCGAGCGGACGATCAGGGGGTCGCGGTGCGAACTGGTCAGCTGGGTGATGAACAGCTTGTCGATCTTCAGCTCGCAGGCCGGCAGCTGCTTGAGATAGGATAGCGAGGACAGGCCCGCGCCATAATCGTCGATCGCGACCGCGATGCCCATGGCGGCGAACGCGCGGAGATTGGCGATCGCGCTGTCGGGATCGCGGATGACCGAGGTTTCGGTGATCTCGAACCCGATGCTGGCGCCGCTGTCGATGACGATCGCACAGGCTTCGCGCACGAAATCCTGGTCGCCCAGCAACATGCCCGAGATGTTGATGAAGATGCGCTGCGCATGGCCCAGCGTCGCCAGACGCCGCTGGTCGGCGATGACCCGGCGCAGCACCCACAGGGTCAGCGGCGCGATGATCCGCGACTCCTCGGCCACCGGAATGAACTCGACCGGCGAGATCAGGCCGTGCGTCCCGTGACGCCAGCGCAGCAGCGCCTCCAGGCTCGACACGCGTTGCTGGCGGACATGGACCTTGGGCTGATATTCGACGAACAGCGCATCCTGCTCGATCGCCTCGCTCAGCTCCTGCGCCAGCGTGAGCCGGTCGAGCCGGTCGGTCCGCGTCGCCATGTCGCGGATGACGGTCCGCCCCTCGACCTGCGATTCGGCGAGCGCCTGTTCGGCCTCTTCCAGCAGGCGGATATCGTCGTCATGCGGCATCCGCGCGGCCGCGACGCCCAGCATGGGCTTGATGCGGCAGGACGCGTCGCCCAGCGCGAAGGGGTGGACCAGCGCCTCGCTCAAGGTCGCCAGATAGGCATCCAGCCCGACGCGACCGGCGGCGTGCAGCATGACCTCGACCTGCGAGGGGCCGGACGGGCGGGCGACGGCATCGGGAATGCACCGGGCGATCCGGTCCGCGATCGCCTCGATCAGCGTGGCGCTTCCCGCGCGCCCCAGGCGACGGCGCAGCGCGTTGAAGTTGCTCAGGCCGATCAGGACCAGGAACTGCCAGGGCGAATCACGATCGTCCGCCGGGTGGCCGTCGGGGGTGAGGCACATAGCGTCACCGGGCGGGGTTCGGGACAATCCTTTACTCACGCCCCTGGGTCTAGGGGCGATCCTTAAACAAGGTGTTAACCGCCTTTACGCTGGGATCTCAATCGCTTGGCAATTCGTCGCAATGCCATTGCGCCATGGTTAACAGCATATTAACCATGGCGCCGCGCCAACAAAAGGGGCGCTCTTAGGGAGGTACCCATGCTGAACTTCATTCTCGCGCTGATCTACGGCGAACAGATTCGCCCCTGGTAATCATATCCGCCCCTGAAGCGGGTCGGATGCGCGGCATCCGCTCGCTTCAGGGCGCATATCGGCCGGTCTAGCCGAGCAGATCGTCCGCCAGCCGCAGCATGAAGGCGGCCCCGCGCTCCATCTGCGCGACCTCGATATATTCGTCCGGCTGATGCGCCTGCGCGATCGAGCCCGGTCCGCAGATCACGGTCGAAAATCCCGCCCCCTGAAACTGCCCCGCCTCCGCGGCATAGGGCACCGCACGGGCCGGACCATTATCCCCCGCCCATCGCCGCGCCAACCGTTCGGCCGCTCCGTCCGCCTCGGGCGCGAAGGACGGCGTGCGCGAGCGCCGCTCGACACGCACCCCCGCCTCGGGGAACCGGGCGCGAAGCGCGGCATCGGCATCGGCGCAGGCCGCGAAGAAGGGCGCGAGCAACGCCTCCGGCTCCTGCCCCGGCAGCGTCCGCAGATCGAAGGCGAACCGGCATTCGCGCGCCAGGATGTTGACCGCCGTGCCGCCCGCCATCTGTCCGATGGTCAGCGTGGCATGGTGCGGACAGAAAGGGCCGTGCGGATCGCCCTCACCCGCCAGCCGGTCGGCCAGATCGGCCAGATCCTGCATCAGCCGCACCGCGACCATGTTGGCCGACGCGCCCAGATGGATCAGGCTGGAATGCGCCTCATGCCCGGTGACGGTCACGGTCCAGGTCGCGATGCCCTTGTGACCGCTGACCACCACCATGTCGGTCGGCTCGCCCACCACCACCGCCGCCGGTGAAGGAAGCTCGCGCGCGATCTCGGCGATCATCGACGGCGCGCCGAGGCAGCCGACCTCCTCGTCATAGGAAATCGCCAGGTGCAGCGGGCGGACCATCCGCCCCCCGGCGACATGTGGCGCGATCGCCAGCGACAGCGCCAGAAATCCCTTCATGTCGCAGGTGCCACGCCCGAACAGCCGGTCGCCGCGCCGGGTCAGCCGCCACGGGTCGCTGGTCCAGGGCTGGCCGTCGACCGGCACCACATCGCTATGCCCCGACAGAACGACGCCGCCCGGCACCGCCGGGCCGATGCTGGCATAGAGATTGGCCTTGGTCCCCTCGTCGTTGAAGACCCGCCGCCCGGTCGCCCCGAACCCCGCCAGATGCCGCTCGACATAGGCGATCAGGTCCAGATTGGACTCGCGCGAGGTGGTGTCGATCGCGATCAGATCGGCGAGGATGGCGGTCGCATCGGCGGCAAGACGGTCCGGGGTCATGGCCCCATCCTGCCGGATGTTTCACTTCGATGAAACCCCGCCGGGACCGCCCGGCGGGGTTTCGCCATCGATCAGAAATCGCGCGAATAGCGCAGGCTGGCCGCCGATCCGCCGAAGGAGCCGGTCTGGGTCAACAGGCTGAGCGTGCGGGTCAGCGCGATTTGCAACTGGGTGGCGGTGAAGCCGCGCGCATCGGTGACGATCTCGACATAGATATTGTCGGTCAGATATTTGCCCGCCGCCAGGCTGGTGCCCCGGCCGGTCGCCTCGTCGGCGCCCAGGACACGCAGCCGGTCGAAGCCGACCGCCGAGCGCAGCTTGCCCAGCGGATTGAGCCCGCCGCCGCCCGATCCGCGCAGCGAATTGAGCGCGGCGGCCAGCTGGATCGCCTCGGTCGCGGACAGATTCTCGGGGTTGGTGCCGAACAGCAACCGGCTGAGCACCTCGTCCTGCGGCAGGGTCGGCGTCGAGGTGAAGCTGATCTGCGGACGCTGGCCGGTGCCGGTGACGTTGATGACCGCGGTGATGCCGTCGGTGGTCGTCGTCGCCTGGATATTGATGTCCGGATCGGTCAGCGCGCCGCCGCGGAAGCGGATCGTGCCGCGATTCACCTCGAACCGCTTGCCGGCGAAGCTGTACGTGCCGCGCACCAGATCGAGCCCGCCATTGATCGTCGGCGCCGCGCTGGTGCCCCCGATGCGCAGGTCCATTTCCCATTCCGACTCCAGCCCCATGCCCGAGACGAACAGCTGGTTGTCGGCATGGACCCGCAGGTCGAGGCGGAACAGCCCCGGCGGCGGGGTGGGCGCGGGCCGGTCGGTCGGACGCGGGGTGCGGATCTCGCTGCGACGGCGCACGCCGGTCAGCTCGGGCACCTCGGCCTGGCCCTGGCGGATGATCTGATAGCGCGCATTGGGCACGGTCAGGTCGCCCTGGATCAGTCCGCCGTCGCGACCATGGGTCAGCCGGATCGTGCCGCTGGTCGTCGCGGCCAGCGCATCGCTGTCAGCCAGCCGCGCATTGTTGAGCCTCGCGCGGATGTCGATGGGATAGCCGCTGTCCGCCGCCAGCCCGATCGTGCCCTGCGCCTGGATGCTGCCCTCACCCGCCTTGGCCTGCATCCGGGTGATCTCCAGCCGGTCGTTGTTGAAGCGTCCCGCCAGCTGCATGTTGTTCAGCCGCGTGCCGTACGCCTCATTGTCATAGGTCAGGTTGTCCGCGCGGATCAGGCCGTTGAGCTGCGGCGCGGACACCCGCCCGCCGAAATCGGCGGCGATGGCGATCGGTCCGCTCAACTGCTGGTTGGGCAGCGCCGCGAAGGAGAACAGCACCGAGGACGGGCCATTATAGCGCAGGCCGCCGGACAGCGGCGCCTGCATCAGCCGGTTGACCCAGCCGCCATTGCCCGGCGCCAGCGGACGCAGGTTCGCGACCATCCGGCCGACGACCATCTGCCCGCGCCGGATCAGCGCGCGTGCCTCGCCGCCATCGGACACAAGCCGTCCGGCAAAGACGATGTCCACCGCCTCCGACACCGCCGACAGGCCGGTGCGCCGGAAGTTGCTGATGGTCAGCCGCGCCTCGGCCGCGGGGAAGCTGCTGCCCTGCGCCTGGGTGAAATCCAGCGCACCGCTCGCCTGACCCGAAATGCCCAGATTGGGGATGAAGGCGTCGAGGATCGAAAGCTGCAGCTTGTCCAGCCGCGTCTGGACGTTCAGCCCCTTGCCATAGGAACCCGCCATCAGCACCGATCCCTGATCGAAATTGATCCGGGTCGGGGCCAGACGCCAAGTCCCCTGCTCCTGCCGGATGCGCGCGGGATTGGTGGTCCGGAAGCCGATGCCGTTGGCCTGCCCCTTGGCCGCCACCAGATAGTCGTTGGGCGCCAGCCGCGCATTGAGCGCGACGTTGAACGGAATGCTCGACGATCCGGTCAGCACCGCCTGCGCCGTACCGCGCCCGCCGGTGTAGTTCACCTTGGCGCGGGCCGACTGGATGACGACCTCGCCATAACGGGTGTCGGCCAGCTGCGCGTCGGCGACGATCTGCGGTGCCTTGGGCAGCATGACGATGCTGGCGTTGACGATGGCGCGGCCGATGGTGAAGTCGACCATGCCCGGCACGCGGGCATTATAGGCGCGCGCGGCGATGTCCGCGCGCTGGTTGCCGCCCTGGTCGGCCAGCTGAACGCGGCCGCTGATCCCCTGGCCCGCGAACTGCAACGCCCCCGCGAACGGTCCCGCCGCCGTCTGGACGACGCGGCCGGTGGCGTTGATCCCGGCGAAGACCAAGCTGCGAATGTCGATCGCCAGCTGCCGCCCGGTGCTGACCAGCACATTGGCGGTGAAGGGGCCGTAATTGGTGTCGCCGCTGGCGTTGACCGCATAGGCGCCGTTCCGCCCGACGATCCGCGCCTGGAGATTGGCCAGCCCCACGCCGACGCCCGGCCGGGCCGCGCGCAGCACGATGACCGGGTTGGTCTGCGACCCCGTCACGCGCGCGGTCAGCGGGCCGTACTGGTTGGAATAGGCATCCGCCTCCACCGCCAGCGCGCCGTTTGCGGGATTGTAGCGACCGCTGCCCCGCGTCACGCGGAATTGCGGTGCGGCCAGCCTCAGGCGGCTGAAGGTCACGATCCCCTGCGGGCTATATTCGACATCGGCGCGGACGATGGCGTTGCCGCCCAAGAAGTTGCGCGCGCCCTCGTTGAAGATCTGCGAGGTGCGCGCGACCACGCGGCCCTTCATCCCGAACCCGCCCGGCGTCGCCACCAGATTGGCGTCGGTGGTCAGGTTGATGATGCCGATGCTCTCGACCCGGTAATTGTTCACCCGGCCCTTCAGCGCGCCGGTATAGCGACCGGTCGACAGGTTCGCGACGACCACCGCCGTCGCGTCGATATTGTCGGAACGGATGCGCAGATTGTCCGACAGGATGTTGGGCATGGCGATCGCGAAATCGCCCTCGATCGCGACATTGTTGGTCAGCCCGCCGACCGCCGCGTTCAGCCCCGCGATCCGCTTCGCCCGTGCCTTGACGGGCACCAGGATGCGGTCGGCATTCACCTTGGCCAGCCCCTCGGCATAGAGGTTCTGGACCGAGGTCTCGCCGAAACCGAGCGCCGCCGCGCGGACCTTGTAATCCACCGTCGGCGTCGCGAACGCGCCGTTCAGCACCACGCGCGCCAGCACGTCGCGCCCCGTCAGGTTGGGCGCAATGGCTCCCGGCGTCAGCAGCTTGGCGTCGACCGCGAAATTGCCGAACTGGCTGTTCGCCAGATCGAGCAGACCGCCCGCATCGACCAGCAGCGCCGAGGAGCGCAGCTTCATCCGCGTGTCGGCGCGGCGTTCGTTCAGCGTGGTGTCGATCGCGACCTGGAGCGCGGGCGCGGTCAGCCGTTCGACCGGCCCTTCCAGATACAGGCCGGGCCGCGTCACGCCGCGCACCTCGATATGCCCGTCGCGCGCGGTGGCGTTCAGATTGGCCAGCTCGCCGCCGCCCAACGTCGCGATGGCGCGGCCCTGCCAGGCCTTCCAGCCGCCACGCCCGTCGACCGACAGAGTCAGCGGCGCCTTCAGCCCCGCCATCGACGCGACCACGCCGCCGGTCGGCGCGGTCAGCTTGACGTCGACCGCCAGCCGGTCGGCATCGGGCACCGCGTCGAGCACCAGCCGCAGCCGGTCGCCACCCGCAATGCCGGGTCCGCGCAGCGCATCGGCGCTGGCCGTCACCTGCGCGCGGCGGTCGGCGATATGCACCTTGCCGTCGATCGCCAGGATATGACGCTGCCCGGTCACCGGCGCACCCAGGACGAAGCGCTTGATGGTCAGGCGGTTCACATCGATGTCGAGATCGGGGAGCAGCGGCGCATTGGGGTCGCTGGGCGTCGGCTTCAGCTCGGGCTTGCGCGCCAGAGTCACCAGATCGGCGCTCAGCGAGCGGACATCGACATGGTTGCGCGTATAGGCAAAGGGGCGCCAGTCGACCGCCAGCTTCGGGCTCGACAGGAACACGCCCTTGGGATCGCTGACCCGCAGGTCGATCAGGTTCATCCGGCCGTAAAGCGAACCCTCGATCCGTCCGACCCGGATGTTCAGGCCCGAGGCGGTGGTATAGCCGCCCAGCTGGTCCGCGACGAAGCGGCGGCCGGGATCGGTGTTGATGCCCAGCAGGATCGCCCCGACCAGCAGGATCAGGCCCAGGATCGTGAAGCCAATCCATTTCAGCACACGCTGCCAGAGCGGGCGGCGCACGACGACGGTTTCGGTCGCGGGCTCAGGCACCATGGTCTGTTCGTCCGCCATCAGAAGGCCTGTCCGATCGAGATATACAGCGCGACCTTGCCGTCGCCCGGACGCGGGTTCAGCGGGGTCGCGACATCGACGCGCAACGGCCCGAAATTGGTGTAGAAGCGCCCGCCTATGCCCGCGCCGAAGCGCAGGTCCTTGCCCGTCGGCAAGGTGCTTTCATAGCTGTTGCCCGCATCGACGAACGGCACGATGCCGAAATTGCCGAAGCGATAGCGCGCCTCCAGCGAGAATTCGTTGAGGCTGCGCCCGCCGACCGGATTGCCCTGCGGATCGAACGGCCCGAGCCGCTGGAAGCCATAGCCGCGCACCGAGCCGCCGCCACCCCCATAATAGCGCCGCGACGGGGCCAGATCGTCGCGCTCGATCCCGAAGATCGCGCCCGCCCGCGCCCGTCCCGCCAGCACCAGGCTGTCGTTGAAGGGGTAATAGAAGGTCCCCTCGACCATCGTCCGGACATAGGGCCGCACCGCGCCGCGCACCGAGGTTTCGGGGCTGAGGTTCAGTTTCAGGCGATAGCCGCGCGTCGGGTTGAGCAGGTCGTTGGACTGGTCGAACACCGCCTGCGCCGGGATGGCCGCGATGCCATAGGTCGCGCGCCGCCGCTCGCCGCGGGCGAAGTCATAGACGCTTTCGTTGGTGCCGGTCAGTTCGCCGCCATAGGCATAGGTGAATTTCTTCTGCCAGATCGGCGTCGAGTCATAGCTCCAGCGGAACGCCACCGTGCCGATGAACGCGTCGAAGGCGTCGTAATTCTGGTGGCTGGCCGAGCCGATGACCTGGAAGGTCCGGTCGCGCCGTCCGGCATTGGAACGGCGGAAGGTGCCGCTCAGCCCCTGTTCCTGCGTGCCCGCGATGACCGAGGCGATGAGCGCCCCTTCGGGCTTGAAGGCGTTGCGGTTGGTGAAGCTGCCCTGCAACCGGACGCCCTGCCCGGTCGAATAGCCGCCCTCGCCCGACAGGGTGCGCGCGGGGCCCTTGGTCTGGGTGACCTGCAGGTCGATCTGCTCGGTCCCGTCGGGGTTCATCCGCCCGGTCCGCTTGGGCTCGACCGCGATGCCGTTGAACAGCCCCGTCGCGACCAGCGCGTTGCGCAGATCGTCGGTCAGCCGCGAGTCATAGAGCTGGCCTTCGTCGAAGCGCGGGAAGACGTTCAGATGGTCGAGATCGAACACCCGGTCGCCGACCGTGGTCAGCTTGCCGAACGCGGATCGCGGCCCCGTATCGACCGGCAGCGTATAGGCGCCCACCGGCTCGGGCCCCTGATCCTCCAGCAATATGTCGCGGTCACCGACCTTGACGAAGGGATAGCCGCGTTGCGGCAGGACCAGGCTGACATTGGCCTCCGCGCCCTGAATACGCGCCGCCTCGATCGGCTCGCCGACCTTGAGCGGCAGGTTGGATCGGATCAGGTCGGGCGGGACCGTGGGATCGGCCTTCACCGTGATCGACGACAGGCGATAGAGCCGCCCCGGCGTCGCGGTCAGCACGACCTTCAACCGGCCCGCCTGCGCCTCTCCCTCGCCATCGCCCGCCCCTTCGCGTTGCAGCGTCGAGACGGCGGTGGCGTCATAATAGCCGAGCGACTTCATCAGCCGGATTGCCAGCTGTTCGTCCTCGCGCGCGCGGGCGGCGACTTGGGTCGCGTTCGCCGCCTTGCCCTTGCCTTCGCGCAGCGCCGACAGCCCCCGGAACTCGTCCTCCAGCTTCAGCTCGGCCAGCCCGCGCACGTCCATGTCGTACCGGATTTCGGGGGCGCGCGTCCCCTTGATGTCGGCGGCGGTCTGGAGCGGGGTGGAGTCGAAGCCGGTCAGCGGGGTCAGCGGTTGCGCCAGTTGCGGATCCTCGGGCGCGATCGGGCCGATAGTGTCGCCGGTGGCGAGCGGTTGCGCCGACTGCGCAGCAGGCAGCGGCGGCGCGGTCTGCGGCACGGGGATCGCCTCGACCTTCGGCTGGCCCTTGGTCATCGAGGACATGGATTCCAGCGGCGCATTGATGTCGCCGCTCAAGGGGGGCAGCGCGGCGTTGAACTCGGCATCGGGGACGATCGGGGCATTGCCCTGCGGATCGCCGGCGGTCGCATTGTCGCCACCCTGGCGCTGTGCGTCGGACAGGCTGGGGCCCTGGGCGGGCGCGGTGCCGGGCTTGGACAATTGCGCCTGAGCGGGAAGGGAAAGCGGTGGAGCGATCAGCGCGAACGCAAGCCAGGTATGTCTGCCGATCCGTCCCGCCACGCCGTTCAAAACCCCTTTATCCGACAGGGCCTTCCGTCATTCGGATCGATCCCCCACTATCCCGTCAACGCCGGAAGGTCAGTTGGAGTTCCCCCTACAGTTCACTTCTCACCGCGCGGCGGGCGCACATCCCACCAGCCCGCCGACCGGCACCGCGATCTCATCCTGTCCGTCGCGCCCGATCCGCAGCGTCGCGTCGGAGACGATCGCCCCGTCCTGAAGCGTTTCGCGCTGCGCGATGGTCATCGACAGGGTGGCGGTCCATCCGCCCCCGGCAAAGCGGGTGCTGTCGGCGAACCCCAGCGTCCCCGCCCCGCTTCCCTCGGCGGCAGGCAGGTCGCGGACAGTCCCGTCGACCAAGATGCGCAGCCGGGCGGGCTCCGCCATGGCGACCAGCCGCTGATCCTGGACCGTCCACAGATAGGCGGCGCATCCCCGTTCGGGCAGTTGCTGGCGCGGCAGGGTGCCGAGCACCGGCGGGGCGGCAGGCGGCGCTTGGATCAGCGCCAGGGCGAGGAGCGGCGACATCATGGCGCCGATGCTATCATCAACAGCCAGCTCGGGTAAGCGGCGATGGCCAGCAACAGCCCCAGCGGCACCATATCGTCCCCGGCGATCCGCTTGCCCGACAGGCGGCGAAACGCGACATGGCCCAGCCCGATCACGCACGCCGCCAGCAGCACGGCGGGCAGCATCCGCCAGCCCAGCCACAGCCCGATCGCGCCCATCAGCTTGGGGTCGCCGCCTCCCATCCCCTCACGCCCCCGCCAGCGGCGATACGAGGCGGCGATGGCCCAGAGCGTCCCGAACCCCGCCAACCCGCCGACGATCCGGTCCCCCAGCAACGGCGCAAGGCCCAGCGCGCCGGTCAGCAGCCCCGCCCCCGCCAGCCAGGCGGTCAACCGGTCGGGCAGCCACAGCGCCATCGCATCGAGCGCGCCCAGCGCCAGCAGCGACCAACCGAACAGCGCGCCGGTCCAGCCATCCGGCCCGGCGACCCATCCTGCCGCCGCACCGATCAGCGCGGCCAGCGATTCGATCCGAAAATGGACCGGATCGATCCGCGTCCCGCACCGGGCGCAGCGTCCGCGCAGCGCCAGCGCGCTCAGGATCGGCACCAGTTCCCAGGGACGCAGCGCCGCGCCGCATCCGTCACAGGCCGATCGCCCGTGCAGCACCGACCGATCGTCCAGCCAGCGCAGCACCAGCGCCGCGACGAACGACCCGGCGATCGCTCCCGCCAGCCCATAGATACCGGCCCAAAGCCCCGATGCCGCCCCGAACGTCATACGCCCGCCCCTAACCGCCCGCCCCTTTGCGCGCCACGGGCAAAAGGCGTAAGGCCACAGCAAAACACAGATCACGGAGAGCATGCCGCCATGACGGATCCCATCGTCATCCTGTCCTATGCCCGCACCCCCATGGGGTCGTTCCAGGGCAGCCTGTCGGGCCTGTCCGCGACGCAACTGGGCGCCGCCGCCGTCAAGGGCGCGGTCGAGCGTGCCGGCGTCGATCCCTCGGCGATCGAGCGCATCCATATGGGCTGCGTCCTCCCCGCCGGGCTCGGCCAGGCGCCCGCGCGGCAGGCGGCGATCTTCGCGGGACTGGGCGAGCAGGTCGAGGCGACCACGGTCAACAAGATGTGCGGATCGGGGATGCAGGCCGCGATCATGGCGGCCGAGGCGCTGGCGGCGGGCTCGGCCGATCTGATCGTCGCGGGCGGCATGGAGAGCATGACGAACGCGCCCTATCTCAGCCACAAGCATCGCGGCGGCGCGCGGATCGGGCATGACATGCTCTATGACCATATGTTCCTCGACGGGCTGGAGGACGCCTATGAGCGCGGGCGGCTGATGGGGCATTTCGCCGAGGAGGCCGCACAGGATTATCAGTTCACGCGGGCGGCGCAGGACGATTTCGCCATCGCCTCGCTGGAACGTGCGAAGGCGGCGCAGGCCTCGGGCGCGTTCGACCGCGAGATCGTGCCGGTCACGGTCAAGACCCGCAAGGGCGAGGAACAGGTCGCGCGCGATGAACAGCCCGCCAAGGGCGATGCCGCCAAGATCCCGACGCTCAAGCCCGCTTTCTCCAAGGACGGGACGATCACGGCGGCCAATGCCTCGTCCATCTCGGACGGCGCGGCGGCGCTGGTCATGACGCGGGCGAGCGTCGCGGAGCGGCTGGGCCTGACCCCGATCGCGCGGGTCGTGGCGCAGGCCGCCCATGCCCACGCCCCCGCCCGCTTCACCACCGCGCCGGTCTTTGCGATGCGCAAGGCGCTGGAGCGGGCGGGCTGGTCGACCGGCGATGCCGATCTCTACGAGGTCAACGAGGCCTTTGCCGCCGTCGCGATGATCGCGATGCACGACATGGGTTTGTCGCACGACCGGCTGAACGTCCATGGCGGCGCCTGTGCGCTGGGCCATCCGATCGGCGCCAGCGGCGCGCGGGTGCTGGCCACACTGCTCTCGGCGCTGGAAACCCAGGGCGCGCGGCGGGGTGTCGCTTCATTGTGCATCGGCGGTGGCGAGGCGACCGCGATGGCGGTGGAGTTGATGTAACCGATCCGGGGTCCGATCGCTAAGCGGGACCGGAATCCTACCGAGATCATCGCCTGCCGCCTGCCCTCCCCCATCCCCTCCCGCTTGCGGGAGGGGCGTGCCTGGCAGCGAGCGAGCGAATCCTTCACAGCGTCCCGAAGACGGCACGCGGCGACTGGGGGCCAGCGCCATCCCCAAGCCTCTCCCCTCCCGCACGCGGGAGGGGCTGGGGGAGGGCAAGGTGTCTCACCGAGACCACCCCCTCCCCGCCCCCTAAGGAACGACCTCCCCCGGCTCGACGCCCCAGATCGACCCGACCGGCACGAACCCCGCCTGCCCCTTCACATCCAGCCGACACCAGCCGCCATTGCATTCGCTGATCCGCCCGACCACGCCCGGCGCGGCGCGCCACAGCGTCTTGGCGGTTTCATTGGGGGCCGATCGCATCGGCAGCGGTTCGGCGCCGCGCACGATCGCGGTGCGGGTGTTGCGCAGCAGGACCGCCAGCATCCACCCCTCGGTGCCGTCGGGGTCCTGCACCTTGCGCCATTCCTTGAACGCGGCGACGACCTTCACCGGCAAATCGGGGCGGCGATAGGTCCAGCTTGCGGGATAGGCGCGCGCCGGGCCGGTCCGCATCCGCGCCAGCGACGCGCCGATCGATCCGTAATAGGGCATGGCGCGCTTTTCGGGCGCGGCGATCGCCGCCGGGGCGATCGGTCCGGCGGACAGGAACACCGCCATCAAAGCCAGTCCGAACATGGACCTGCGCATCATAATTCCTTCAATTCGCCCCCGCCCCCGGCTCTACGCCGAGGCGGGGGGGCGCTTCAACCTTGTTCGCACGGGTGGCGAGGGACGGCTGGCACGGCATCGCCGGTTGACGGACCGGCAGGCTTGGCCCAATCCCTTGGCCATGGTCGATCCGCGCCGCTGCCTGAACCCCAGGGTGGTCGTCACCCGCGAACTGCCCGATCCGATCATGGACCGGATGGCCGCGCTGTTCGACACGCGCCTCAACCGCAGCGACGAGAAGTGGGACCGCGCGCAACTGACCGAGGCGGTGGCGGATTGCGACGTGCTGGTCCCGACCGTCACCGACGCGATCGATGCCGATCTGATCGCGCGCGCCGGGCCTCGCTTGAAGCTGATCGCCAATTTCGGCGCGGGCGTGAACCATATCGACTTGAAGGCCGCCCGCACGCGCGGCATCATCGTCACCAACACGCCGGGCGTCCTGACCGAGGATACGGCCGACATGACGATGGCGCTGATCCTGTCGGTGCCGCGTCGCCTGCCCGAAGGGGAAAAGCTGGTCCGCTCGGGCGCGTGGAAGGGCTGGAGTCCCGGCGGGATGCTGGGCCACCGGATCGGCGGCAAGGCGCTGGGCATCGTCGGCATGGGCCGGATCGGACAGGCGGTCGCGCGACGGGCGAAGGCGTTCGGCCTGTCCATCCACTATCACAACCGCCGCCGCCTGCCCGCCAGCATCGAGGCGGAACTGGGTGCGACCTGGCATGCCGATCTCGACGCGATGCTGGGCGCGGTCGATATCGTGTCGATCCACACGCCGCTCAACGCCGACAGCCATGACCTGATCGACCGCCGCCGCATCGCCCTGATGCGGCCGCACGTGTATCTCATCAACGCCAGCCGGGGCGGCATCGTCGATGAAGACGCGATGGTCGACGCGCTGGAATCGGGCAGGCTGGCGGGCGCAGGTCTGGACGTCTGGCGACACGAGCCGGAGATCGACCCACGTCTGCTGGCCCTGCCCAATGTCGTCATGACCCCGCATATGGGCTCGGCCACGCTGGAGGGCCGCATGGCCTCGGGCGAGCGGGTCATCGCCAACATCCGCAGCTGGGCCGATGGCCACCGCCCGCCGGATCAGGTGCTGGAGGGGTGGCTTTAGAGGCATTCCGCAGCGGACAATGTATATCTCCCTTTGGGAAAAGGGCATGTTCGTTTTCGCCCATTTCCAGACGTTCCGCCTCGATCGCCAGCTCCCTGAACGCGCACCTTCCATCGGCATTGGCAAGCCGTTAGCGTAGAATATCGATTAGGGACGCCAAAATGCATATTCGTTGGGAGATGCTGCCGCTTATGTTGATGGCTGTGATCGTAATGTTAGGCATCCTCCGTTACGATCGAGCAGATCAGCCGCCACCCCTTGCCCGCGAATTCTATCGACCACATTGGGAATGGGAGCGAACCAACCCAATTGGTCGCCGGCTCCGGGTTGCGAAGAGATGGATTGGATTGGCCCTCGCAACGTCCGTGGCTCTGGTGTTTCTTCTGGCGTTCCTCGGGATCAACCTGCCGGTAGGTTGATCGAAACGTCAGCTCCCCACCCAAGTCAGACATTGAGTCCGTTCAAATCGCCTCTAGCCGGTTTGCTTCCGATCCTGGTCAATCGCCATGATCCCCCCTCGCGTCTCCCAGCCGCAACGACACCGGCCCCATGATCCATGTCAAAATGTTGCGGCGCGGAACCCAGGGCCACGCCACCGCATTCCCCTCCCATCTTAAAATGGGAGCTACCATCATGAAAAAGCTGGCAATTACCTTTACCCTCGCCGCGACCGCCCTGTCGATGTCGGCCTGCTCGACGCTGAAAGGAGCCGCGATCGGCGGTGCGGGAGGCGCCGGGGTTGCGGCCGCGACCGGAGGTAGCGTGGAAAAGGGTGCTGCGGTCGGCGGCACCGCGGGCGCGGTGGTCGGCACCGTGGCCGACTGACCTATAGGGCGGGAGAGGCCTGGCTCGGCGTCGCTCCCGCCCGCTCCATTGCCGCAATACGCGGCCCCTCCTTCGGCCGCCCGAACAGGCGCAACAGCGACAGCAATTCGGGACGATCCGGCACGAAGAGCGCGGCGTCGTCGATCACGATCCACTCGCGCGATTGTGGTTCGACCGGACGCCATACGCCGCCGACCGATAGCTCAAATCCCGCCATCATCTCGACCGGCACGGACGGAACGTCCCAGCGTGCAAAAATCGCCGAACGGAACAGCGGATCGGGCGGCAGGGTCAGCGGCGAGACGCCCAGCCGCTCCACCACGGCCGGTGCCAGCGACGGGTCGACCAGCAGGTCGACGTCGTTCACCCGACCGGCTTCGATACCCTGTAGCGCCACGGCGGCGCTGCCGATGATCCACCAGCCTTCCAGAAACGGCACCATCGCTCGCGCGACATTTTGCAATGTCGCGCGAAGCTCCGGCGTCATGACGGCGATCAGTCGCCGGTCAGGATGCGGTCGACCAGCTGCTTCACGGTCGGCACGAATCCGTTGGAATAGAAAGGATCGCGCTTGAAGTTATAGGCCGCGTGGCCCGCGAACATCAGGTTCTGCTCGACATCGCCGCCATGCGCGATCTCTTGCAGCGTCTTCTGGATGCAGAAGCTGCGCGGGTCGGCCAGGCGGCCGGTCGAGTTGGTCTCGCTGTCGGCCCAGCTGGAGAACAGGCATTGCGACAGGCAGCCCATGCAGTCGGCCTGATCCTTGCGGATCTCCTTGGCTTCCTCGGGCGTGACGAAGACCAGCGTATTGTCGGGGGTCTTCAGCGCCATGGTGAAGCCGCTGCCGAACCACTCGCGCGCGCGCAGCAGGTCGCCCTTGGTCACCCAGAAATTCTTGCCCTTCACGCCCACATCGAGCTGGAAGACATGATCGCCCGCTTCCTGGGTCGAGAAGGCGATCTGCCGGTCCGAGCGCGCCTCCAGGTTGCGCAGGAAGGGATTGCGCACCGCGCTGGAATAGAAGCCGGTCGGGGAGAAGCGATGGAGAAGGACATCGCCCTGCTCGATCGTCATCAGCCGCTGCTTCCACTCCTCGGGGATCGGGCTTTCCTGCGTCAGCAAGGGCCGCGTGCCGAACTGGAACGCGATCTTGCCCAGCTCGGGATTGTCGATCCAGTCGTTCCAGTCGCGCAAATACCAGACACCGCCCGCCATCACGATCGGCACGTCGTCGGAAATCCCGCCCTCGCGCATCGTGTCGCGCAGCGCCTTCACGCGCGGATAGGGGTCCTGCGGCTGCAACGGGTCTTCGGCGTTGGACAGGCCGTTATGGCCGCCCGCCAGCCATGGGTCCTCATAGACCACCGCCGCCAGCCATTCCGACGCCTTGGAATAGGCGCGCTTCCACAGCGCGCGGAAGGCGCGGCCCGAGGAGACGATCGGCAGATAGCTGACCTGGTGATGCGCCGCGATCTCGGACAGCTTGTAGGGCATGCCGGCGCCGCAGGTGACGCCCGCGACCAGCCCCTTGGTGCGCGCCAGCACGCCTTCCAGCACCCGCTGCGCGCCGCCCATTTCCCACAGCACGTTGATGTTGATCGCGCCCTTGCCACCGGCAATGTCCCAGGCGCGCTTCACCTGCTGGACCGCACCCTCGATGGCATATTCGATCAGTTCCTCATGCCGCTCGCGCCGGGTCAGCGCGCGGTAGATCTGGGGAATGATCTTGCCGTCTGCATCATAGCTGTCGGCATTGACCGCCGAGACGGTGCCGACGCCGCCAGCCGCAGCCCAGGCCCCCGCCGAGGCGTGGTTGGTGGCGGCGACGCCCTTCCCGCCTTCGATCAGCGGCCATACCTCGCGGCCGTTGTACAGGATGGGGCTCAAGCCTTTGAACACGTCGTTACCTTGTCTGTCCGAAAGGGCCTCATATAGCGTGTTAGGACCGCTTAGCGAGCGGGAATTAACGACACGGCCCGGTACGACGCTCCATGGCGGATCAGCCGAGCGCACCCGGTCGGCCCAGGACCTTTTCGTACAGGGACTTGTAGCGCGCGACCATCAGGCTTTCGTCGAACTCGGCCCGCGCCCGCGCCTGGTTGGCCGCGCCCGCCGCCGCGCGGTGATCGGGATTGAGGATCAGCGCCTGGATCACGTCGCGCAGGCGCACCTCGTTGGGATGGTCGGTGATGAACGGCTGATTGGCCTCCGACACCATCGACGCCACGTCGCCGACCGGCAGCGAGGCGATGGGCAGGCCCGCCGCCATCCCCTCCAGCACCGAGATCGGCGCCTGTTCGGACAGCGAGGACAAGGCGACGATGTCGAAATGCCGGATGAAGCGATAGGGCCGGTCGAGAAAGCCCGGCATGACCAGCCGGTCGGCGATGCCCATCGCGGCGGCGGCCTGCTGGATGGTCGCGCGCTCCGGCCCCTCGCCCACGATCACCAGCCGGAAGCGCCCGGCGATGCCGCCCATCGCGCGGACCAGCATCGGCAGGTTCTTGACGACGCGCAGGCCCGCCAGCGCGCCGACCACCACCTCCTTGGGCTGGCGGACGAAGCCGGGGATCGCCTTGGGCTCGGGGTCGCGGGCATAGAGTGCGGTGTTGATCCCGTTGGGGATGCGGTGCACCCGCTCGGCGGGCTGTTTCCAGGTGGTGCGCGCAATCCCCTCCAGCACATGGCTGGGCACCGCCAGCGCATCCGCCGCCGACAGGGCGATGCGGCGATAGATGTTGCGCTCCAGCTTCAGCCCGCGCGCCTCGTCGGCGTTGAACCCGTCCTCGTGATGGACCAGCGGCGGCGCGCCCTTGGCATAGACGCGGCGCGCCATCACCCCGTCGATCGCCCCCCAATTATAGGTCAGGACCAGATCGAAGCGGCGCATATAGGCGGCGATCGCCTCGTAACGCTTGACCGAGGGCTTGCCGGTCAGCGGCGGCGCATCCTGCGCGATCTCGTAGCGGATGCCCTTGGCGATCGCATCGCGCGCACCGAGTTCGTCGGGCAGCCCCGAGACGATGGTGTGCTTCGCGGCATCGCCGAACGCATTCATCAGCGCGACCGCCCGCGCCTCCTTGCCGCCCAGCGAGAAGGAGGAATGAAGATGGAGGATGTGGAGCGGACGGGCCATGTCCGCCGGATTAGCGGGCATCGGGAAGGTTGAAAACCACTCGCGCCGCCCAGCACTCGTCTTTTCCCGAACAACCAAGCGCCGTCGCGATCGTCAGTCCCTGCCCCAACACTGCACCCGGCGAAGGCCGGGGTCCAGTTGCGGTACGACGGGATCAGGTCAGCAGCACTTACCCAACTGGATCCCGGCCTTCGCCGGGATGGTGCCGCTGGGTTTTGAAGGCGATCCCCCTAACCCGCCACCCGGTCGAGCAACCGGCCGATCCCCGCCAACGCCTCCGGCTCGGTCAGCAGCGGCGTGTGGCCGACGCCCGGCACCGTCACCAGCTCGGACGGCGAAAGGCGCGCGGCCATGCGCTCCGCCACGCCCGCGCCCAATATGTCGGATCGCTCGCCACGCACGACCAGCGTCGGCACGCCGTTCAACGCGTCGAGCGCAGCCCACATATCCGGTCCGCCCTCGGTATTGGGCACGCGGAACGGCTCGGCGATCTTCAGGTCATAGTCGAGGACGATCCGCCCCGCACTGGTCAGGCGGTGGGTGCGCTTGGCCATGGCCAGCCAGTCCTCGACGCCCCAGCCGGGATAGATGTCCTCATTGGTTTCCTGGACGCAGCGCGCGGCGTGGAGCCAGGTCGGGAAGCTCTGCCCCCTGCCGACATAGCCGCGAATGCGCGCCAGCCCCGCCGCCTCGATCTCCGGCCCGATATCGTTGAGCACCGCGCCCGCCAGCCGCCCGCGCGCGGTCGCCGCCAGCACCATGGTCACGATCCCGCCCAGCGAGGTGCCGACCGCGACGAACCGGCCGATGCCCAGTTCGTCCAGCATCGCCTCGACATCCTGGACATAGGTGAGCGGCACATAGCTCATCGGGTCCTTGGCATAGGCGCTTTCGCCCCGCCCCCGGAAACTGACCGCGATCACCCGCGCGCGGCCCGCCAGCGCCTCGGCCAGACCTTCGAAATCGCGCGCATTGCGGGTCAGGCCGGGCAGGCAGATGACGGGGGGCAGCGCGTCCGCCCCCGGATAGTCCCGTGCGTGGAGCCGCAGCCCGTCTTTCGACCACCAATAACGATTCTCATAGGCCGTCATGCTTGAAGGTCCTCCGGTGCCGCCTCCATATCGCGGCATGCCCGTTTCCCCGCAAGCCTATCGCCCCGCCCGCGCCCTGACCGAGATCGCCGACATCCTCGCCGATCCGGTCGCGCCCGCCGACTTTCCGCAGACCATCCTGCGCTTCCGCAACGATCGAGCGGCGGCCGAGATCGGGCTGGACACGCTGACCGACGACGAATGGGGCGCGCATCTCGGCCGGTTCCAGCCGCTGCCCGACACGCTGCCCGGCCCGGTCGCGCTGCGTTATCATGGGCACCAGTTCCGCCAGTATAATTCCGACCTGGGCGACGGGCGCGGCTTCACCTTCGCGCAGATGACCGCGACCGATGGCCGGCTGCTCGAACTCGGCACCAAGGGGTCGGGGCAGACGCCGTACAGCCGGTTCGGCGACGGTCGCCTGACGCTGAAGGGCGGGGTGCGCGAAATCCTGGCGACCGAGATGCTGGAGGCGTTGAACGTCCCCACCTCGCGCACGCTGTCGCTGATCGAGACGGGCGAGGCGCTGCACCGGGGCGACGAGCCCTCCCCCACCCGCTCGGCGGTGATGGTGCGGATGAGCCATGGCCATATCCGCATCGGCAGTTTCCAGCGGCTCGCCTTCGAGCGCGACGAGGCCGGGATGAAGCGGCTGGTCGCCTATGCCCTGCATCACCTCTATGGCGAGGATTCGGATGATCCCGTCCGGCTGCTGACGCTGGTGGCGGAGCGGACCGCGACCCTGGCGGCGCGCTACATGGCCGCCGGATTCGTCCATGGCGTGCTCAATTCGGACAATATCAACGTCACGGGCGAGAGCTTCGACTATGGCCCATGGCGGTTCGCCCCGGTCTGGGCCCCCGAATTCACCGCCGCCTATTTCGACCAGAGCGGCCTCTATGCCTTGGGCCGTCAGCCCGAGGCGATCCAGTGGGACGTGATGCAGCTCGCCTCCAGCCTGCGCCTGATCGCCGAAAGCGAGCCGCTGATCGCGGCGCTCGACGGCTTTGCCACCACCTATCAGACGGCGATCGTCGCGGCGATCCTCTGGCGGCTGGGCGTCACCCCGCGCGAGGCCACCGAGGACCGCGCGCTGGTCCAGACCTTCGAGCGCGCGCTGCGCACCAGCCAGGCCTCGATCGACCGTACCTATTTCGATCTGTTCGGCGGGTCGGTGCCCGATCATTATGACGAGACGTGGGACGCGCTCCGCGACCTGATCGAGCCCTATGCGCCGCGACGCGCCCGCGATCACGCCTATTGGCAGGGCTCGCCCGAATCGATGCTGATTGACGAGGTCGAGGCGATCTGGGCGCCCATCGCCGAGCGGGACGACTGGACGCCGCTCTACGACAAGGTGGAGCGGATTCGCGCGATGGGCGCGGCGCTTGCCGGGGGTCCCGGCACGGCCTAGCCTCGCCGCCATGACCCAGTTCCTGTCGACCCATGAGCCCGCCACCGGCGCGCTGATCGCCAAACTGCCGATCGGGGATGCCACGCAGGAAGTCGCCGCCGCGCGTGCCGGATGGCCGGGCTGGGCGGCCACCCCGCTGGCGGAGCGGATCGCCACGCTCCACCGCTTTGCCGAGCTGGTGCGGGAGCGCGCCGCATCCTTTGCCGAGCTGATCGCGCGCGAGACCGGCAAGCCGCTGTGGGAGGCCGCGACCGAGGTCGACACCGTGGTCGCCAAGGTCGCCATCTCGATCACCGCGCAGGCTGAGCGTGCGGGCGAGCGCGTCACCGACCAGCCGGGCGGCGGGCGCATGGCGTTGCGCCACCGGCCGCACGGGGTGCTGGCGGTGCTGGGGCCGTATAATTTCCCGGCGCACCTGCCCAATGGTCATATCGTGCCTGCGCTCCTCGCGGGGAATGCGGTGGTGTTCAAACCCTCCGAAAAGACGCCCGCGACGGGGGCGTTCCTGGTCGAATGCTATCATGCGGCGGGCGTGCCGGACGGGGTCGTGCGGCTGCTGGTCGGCGGACCCGACCAGGGGCGGGCGCTGGCGGGGCATGAGGGTATCGACGGGTTGCTCTTCACCGGATCGGCGCGCACCGGCATCGCGCTCAACCGCCAGTTCGCCGAGCGGCCGGAAAAGATCCTCGCGCTGGAGATGGGCGGCAACAACCCGATCCTCGTCTGGGACGATCCCGACCCGGATGCCGCCGCCGCGCTGATCGCCCAGTCCGCCTTCACTACCGCCGGACAGCGCTGCACGGCCGGGCGGCGGCTGATCGTCGAGGATCGGCTGTACGATCCGGTGATGGCGGCGCTGACCCGGCTGACCGACCGGCTGATCGTCGGCGCGCCGCAGGATGACCCCGCGCCCTTCATGGGGTCGGTGATCGACAATGCGGCGGCCGATCATCTGCTGGCACGGGCCGACGAACTGATCGCGAGCGGCGCGACGGTCGTCCGCCCGCTGGCGCGTCTTACCCCCGGCCTGCCACTGCTGAGCCCCTCGATCCTCGACGTGACCGATGCGACGGAGCGGCCCGATGACGAGTTGTTCGGCCCGGTCCTACAGGTTTCGCGCGCGCGGGATTTCGGGCAGGCGATCGAACAGGCCAACGCCACCCGCTACGGCCTGTCCGCCTCGCTGATTTCGCCCTCGCGCGAACGATACGAGGCATTCTGGACCGGCATCCGCGCCGGGATCGTCAACTGGAACCGCCCGACCAATGGCGCGGCGTCGAGCGCGCCGTTCGGCGGTATCGGCTGGTCGGGCAATCACCGCCCCAGCGCCTATTACGCCGCCGACTATTGCGCCTATCCGGTCGCCAGCGCCGAGACCGACCATATCGCCGCCGCGATCCCGGTCGGTCTTCGCTGAACAGGAAAATGGCCCGGAACCAGGGTTCCGGGCCATCCCCGATCAGAAGCGGGCGGAAATGCCGACCCGCAGGGTCCGTCCCCGTACCGTGTAATAGGCCGGGAAGGTGTTGAAGTACGATCCGCTCGAAGCCGTCGCGGCATCGCCGATCAGCGGCGGATCCTTGTCGAAGATGTTCTGGACGTTGAAGCGTACGTCGATCCCCTTCACCAGCGTGACATTGGTGTTGAAGTCGAAATAGCTATAGGCCGGAATCCGCTGGACCAGCGGATAGGTCTCACCCGCCTTGGCAGCCAGCACCGAGTTCTTCGAGAGCTTCGCATTGCTGGTGCCCCCCACATAGCGCCAGGTGAACCCGACGCCGCCCTTGATCCATGGCAACTGCCAATTCACTCCGGCGACATGGCGCCAACGCGGCATCGGATCAACGCAGGCGAAGCCGAAATAGCCCAGGCACGACCAGGGTGTGTTGCCCGGTGCGAACTGCCGCTCATATTTGGTAGTCAGCGTTCCGTTGAAGTTCAGGCCGAAGGTGCCGATGTCGTCGGCGATCCCCAGACGTTTCGGATCGAGCGCATAGTTGGCCCCGAAGTCGATACCCCGCGTCTTGGTATAGCCGGAGTTGTTGTACCGTGCGTCGGCGACGAGCAGCTGTCCGGACTGCGGGTCACGCTTGTAGAACTGACAGAAGAATTCGACCTTGTTGTTGTAACATTGGTCGAAAGCCATACCGATCCGCGTCCATTCGAAGGCGCCACGGATATCGATGTCATACCAGTCGACGGTGGCGGACAGACCGGGGATGCCGCGCGGTTGCAGCACCACGCCCAGCGTCTTGCTGCGCGAACGTTCGGGTTGCAGCCCGGCATTGCCGCCATTGACCAGGGTCGTCGGGCAATAGCCCTGTGAATTGCATCCCGTATAGCTGGTCAGCGCGTCATATTGTGCTCGCGTCATGCCGATCGAGCACTGATCGAAGGTGTAACGCTGGACAGTGTTGGCGCCGCTGGACGCACGGGGCGGGGCACACAGGTCGAGCATCAGCGAATTGGGATAGCGGTTCTCGCCTTCCAGCCGCGGGAGCACGCCGACCCGCACCGCGCGGTTATAGCTGCCCCGGAAGCGGATGCCGTCCACGGGGGCCCAGCTCGCCTCCGCCTTCCAGCTATGCACCAGCGACTGATAGACGTCGTAATCGGAAATCCGATAGCCGCCATTGACGCTGAGTTCCTTGAAGAACGGCTTGTTCTCGATCAGCGGGATATCGATTTCGCCGCCAAGTTCCTTCACGCTGGTCCGGCCGTCAAACGTCGTGAAGGTCGACCAAGCGCCTATCCCCTTCGACTGGTTGCGATATTTGCGATATTCGCCGGTGATCGCAAAGCCGACGCCGCTTTCGGCAAATGGGCTTTTGATCCCGTAATCCTCCAGCGTGCCCGACACGATGGCGTTGATGACCTGCAGATCGTTCTGCTGGCGGCGGCTGCCATCGGTGGTCAGATAATTATAGACCGCGTCGCTGACCGGCGAGTTGACCGAGAAGGCATCGACCGGCTGGCAGATCGGATCGCTTCCGTCGATCTTGGACAGACAGGTCGGAACGCCGTTGACGTTACGGACCTGAAGACCGCGCCCCATACGGGCTTCCTGGTCCGCTGCCGGCAGATGGTCCGCATAGCCCCGCATGATGTTGCGGGTCTGCTGATAGCTGAGTTCGAAGCGGATCTTGTCGACGATCGTGCCCGACAGGTTCAACGATCCGCGCCAATCGGCCGTGGTGTTGCGGAAGTTCTGGATCATGCCCGGCCGGAACAGCGACACCGCAATCGGATCGCTGAGCGCCGTCGTGCCCGCCGCCGCACCGCAGATCACCTGGGCCTGCTGCTGCCCCAGGAAGGGATTGTCGCAGTTGACGCGGGCGCTGGGCGTCCAGATGCCGCCATCGATCGAAAGGGCGCCACGCTCAACGATGCTGCTGTACAGGAAGCTGCCGTTCAGCCGCATGCCCGCCGGCAGGTCGGCGGTCAGGAAGCCGCCGACATTGACCTGCTCGTTGCGACGCTGGACCGCGTCGACACGCTGGATGCGCTGCTCGTCCTGCACGTCATAGGGGCGGAAGCTACGCGAACCATCGCGTGCGTTGGTGAGGTCCTGGTTGTTGATCCCGAAATAGCTGTACGGATTGTAGGTCGTGCCGTTGCACGTCCACTTGGTGTTGCCTGCCTCCACCTTGTTCGGGTCGAACATCAGCAGCGGACAGTTGGTCGTGTCCAGATTGCGGTACTGGATCGGGTCGGCGCGCTTGTAGGTCGCGAAGGCGCTGAGATTGACCTTGTCGTCCAGGAACGAATGCCCGGCCGCCAGCGACGCATAGTAATTGCCGCCGCCCAGATAGCTGCCGCGCGGATAGGTGTAGCCCGCCTCCTGCGCCACCTTGGCCAGCAGCGGATTGTTGTTGTTGTGGTTGAAGCCGCTAACCTCGCCATCGAAGGCGATGCCGTTGAACTTGCGCTTCACGATGAAGTTGACGACGCCCGCGATCGCGTCCGAACCATAGACCGCCGATGCGCCGCCGGTCATGATGTCGATCCGCTCGATCAGCGCGCCGGGAACGATATTGACGTCATTGTCCATCCGCTGCCCGTTGAGCAGCGTCAGCGTACGGCCCGCCCCCAGACTGCGCAGCCCGACCGGCGCAGCGCCGGAGTCCCAGCTCTGCCCCTGAAGTCCCAGCATCGGCGTGACCTGCGGCAGTTGCGCCAGCGCGTCCTCGACGCGGGCGAGGCCCCGCTCCTTCAGATAGGTGGCGTCGATCGTGGTGATCGGCGCATTGCTTTCCATGTTCGGCCGCACGATGCGCGTACCCGTGACGATCACGTCGCCGAGATCGACCTTTTCCTGCTTGGCGTCGATCCTGTCGGTCGATGCCGCCACACCCGTGACGACGGAGGCCTCGGTCTTGGCCTTGTCGTCGTCACCCGCCGGAGTCGTTTGCGCCGACGCAACGCCCGTCCACGCCAGCGCAATCAAGGATGCCCCAATCCCCATTTTGGAGCAATATGATGTCTTCACTACTACGCCCCCTATCAACTTCTTCTACTTTCGCTCATCAAAGCACATCTCAATGCGAATCACAAATATAATATACTATCGTCCCGGTCCCGCCCCGCGCGGCACCCAAGCTGATCTACCCCTGCCCCAAGCATCGCTCGGTTGTGGCAGGCGCGGAGCGGGCGCACATGGGCATCATGGCTAGTCTCCTCGATCCCGCCGCGCGTGGACGCGTGATCCTTGTCGGTGCAGGCCCCGGCGATCCGGGCCTGCTGACGGTTCGCGCGGTCGAGGCGCTGAAACAGGCCGATGTCGTCGTGCATGACGGGCTGATCGATCCGCGCGTGCTCGACATCGCGCCCGGCACGGCACAGCGCATTTCGGTGGCCAAGCGGCGCGCGCGGCACACCCTGTCGCAGGACGCGATCAACGCGCTGATCGTCGCGCATGTGAAGACCGGCGCGATCGTCGTGCGACTGAAGGGCGGCGACCCCTTCATCTTCGGGCGCGGCGGCGAAGAGGTGGAGGCGGTGCGCGCCGCCGGCCTGCGCGTCGAGGTGATTCCCGGTGTCTCGGCCGCGCTCGGCTGCGCGGCGGAGGCGATGCTGCCGCTGACGCACCGCGACCATGCCTCGGCGGTGTCCTTCGTCGCGGGCCAGTGCAAGGGGCTGACCGATCAGGACTGGTCGGGGCTGGCGGGCCAGGGCCGCACGCTCGTCATCTATATGGGCGTCGCGACCGCCAACGGCATCGCCGACAAGCTGATGGCGGACGGCGTCGCCCCCGACATGCCGGTCGCGGTGCTGGAGCGCGGCACGCTGGAGGGCCACCGCGCCATCCGCACCCTGCTCGCCGACCTCGGGCCGATGGTCGAGCGCGAAAAGGTGCAGAGCCCGGCGATCATCGTCGTGGGCGAGGTGGTGGAATTGTCGGATGCCGAGGACAAGCTGGCGCGTTGGGCCCGCGTGGCGGAAGGGATGAACGCATGAAGCTGTTGACGGGCAATGATCTGGCGACCGGCGATGTCGTCTGGTGGACGGGGCGCGACTGGTCGCGTCATATCGAGGATGCGGTCGATGTCGGCACGGCTGGCGAAGCGATCCTGCGCGCCGAGGAAGGCGCGCGCCGGGTCAACGTCCCCTATCTGATCGATGCCGAGGCGACCGGGCAAGGCCCCCGCCCCGCGCATATCAAGGACCGTATCCGCGCGCTCGGCCCCACGGTACGCCCCGACCTGACGCTGAAGCCCGCCGATGCCGATGCCGGCGCCTGGGTGATCTGAGAGAGACGCGATGTACGTTTACGACGAATATGACCAGAGCATCGTCGATGCCCGTGTCGAGGAGTTTCGCGACCAGGTGGAACGCCGCCTGTCGGGCGCGCTGACCGAGGATCAGTTCAAGCCGCTGCGGCTGATGAACGGGCTCTATCTTCAGCTTCACGCCTATATGCTGCGCGTCGCGGTGCCCTATGGCACGCTGGACAGCCGCCAGATGCGGATGCTGGGCCATATCGCGCGCAAATATGATCGCGGCTACGGCCATTTCACCACCCGCCAGAACATCCAGTATAACTGGATCAAGCTGGCCGATGCGCCCGACATCCTGGCCGAGCTGGCGACCGTGCAGATGCATGCCATCCAGACCTCGGGCAATTGCATCCGCAACATCTCGTCCGACCAGTTCGCGGGCGCGGCCGCCGATGAAGTCACCGATCCGCGTCCCTGGGCTGAATTGCTGCGGCAATGGTCGACCTTCCACCCCGAATTCACCTATCTCCCGCGCAAGTTCAAGATCGCGGTGATCGCCGCGGACGAGGATCGCGCGGCGATGCGGCTGCACGATATCGGCATCCAGCTGCTGGAGCGCGATGGCGTGCTGGGCGCGAAGATCTTCGTCGGCGGCGGCATGGGCCGCACCCCGATGATCGCGCATGAGGTGAAGGACTTCATCACCGCCGACCATCTGATGAGCTATCTGGAGGCGTGCCTGCGGGTCTATAACCGCTATGGCCGTCGCGACAATATCTACAAGGCGCGGATCAAGATCCTGCTGCACGAGATAGGCGTCGACGCCTATCGCGACCAGGTGGAGGCGGAGTTCGCCGCGATCCGCGAGCTGGGCATCGATCCGCCCGTGGCCGAGCTGGCACGGATCACCGCGATGTTCGCCGGACCGGGCTTCGCCAGCGACGCGCCCGATAGCGTGGACCGGTCCGATCCCGACTTCGCGGTCTGGCTCGACCAGAATGTCGCACGCCACAAGCAGCCCGGCCATGCCATCGTCACGATCAGCCTGAAGCCGATCGGCGGGATTCCCGGCGACGCCTCGGCCGACCAGATCGACCTGATGGCCGACCTGGCCGAGCGTTACGGCCATGACGAACTGCGCGTCACCCATGCCCAGAACATCGTCCTGCCGCATGTCCGCAAGGCCGACCTCCACGCCATCTGGACCGCGCTTCGCGAAGCCGGGCTGGCCGAGGCGAACCTAGACCTGATCTCTGACATCATCGCCTGCCCCGGCCTGGATTATTGCAGCCTGGCCAATGCCCGCTCCATCCCGCTGGCGCAGAAGATCGGCGAGCGTTTCGCCGGGCGGCAGCGCGAGCTGGGCGAGTTGAAGCTCAAGATTTCGGGCTGCATCAACGCCTGCGGCCACCATCATGCCGGGCATATCGGCATCCTGGGCGTCGACAAGAAGGGCACCGAAAACTACCAGCTGCTGCTCGGCGGATCGGGCGCGGAGGACGTGTCGCTCGGCAAGATCACCGGCCCCGGTTTCGACGAGGACGGCGTGGTCGACGCGATCGAGCGCGTGACCGACCGTTATGTCCAGCTTCGCGAGGGCGGTGAACGCTTCCTCGACACCTATCGCCGCGTCGGCATGCAGCCGTTCAAGGAAGCCATTTATGGTTGATCCGATCACCGTGAACACCGATGCGGGCGAGACGCTGCTGCGCTTTCGCGACGATGTGGCGCATGACGAACCGGCGGTGACGCTGGATGCGTTCCTGGGCCAGACCAACGCCACCGCCGTCCGGCTGGAGGCGGGCGACGATGCGCGCGCGCTCCTCCCGCATCTGGGGCAGATCGCTTTGGTCGAGATCAGCTTCCCGACCTTCCGCGACGGGCGCGGCTATTCGGCGGCGCGGATTCTGCGCGAGGCGGGGTTCGAGGGCGAACTCCGCGCGGCGGGCGACGTGCTGGTCGACCAGATCCCGCATATGCGCCGCTGCGGCTTCGACAGCTTCGCGCCCGAAAAGCCGGTCGATGCGGCGACGCTGACCAAGCTGCTCGCCCTCTATCCGCAACCCTATCAGAAAGCCGCCGATGCCCGCGTGCCGGTGTGGAAGCGGCGTCATGGCTGAGCGGTCGCTCGACCGGATCGACGTTCGGCCGGCTTACACGGCGGAGGACGCTGCGGCTTATGAAGCGCGCTTCGCGGGCGTGGCTGCGCCCGAGATGCTGCGCACCCTGCTGACCGGCGAGCTGCGCGGGCAGATCGCGGCGGTGTCGTCCTTCGGCACCGAGTCCGCCGTACTGCTGCACATGGTGGCGCAGGCCGATCCCGCGACGCCGGTGGTCTTCACCGACACGCTGAAGATGTTTCCCGAGACGCTGGCGTATCGCGATACGCTGGTCGCACGGCTGGGCCTGCTCGATGTGCGCGTCATCCAGCCCGACCCGGCGCTGCTCGCCGCGAAGGACCCCGAGGGCATCCGCCATGGCTATGATCCCGATGGCTGCTGCGACCTGCGCAAGGTCGAGCCGCTGGCGCGCGGTCTTACCCCGTTCGAGGCCTGGATTTCGGGTCGCAAGGGCTTCCAGGCGGGCACCCGCCGCGCCCTGCCCCGGTTCGAGGTCGAGGATGGCCGGTTGAAGCTCAACCCGCTGGCGGATTGGGACAAGACGGCGCTGGACGGCTATTTCGCCGAACACGACCTGCCGCGCCATCCACTGGAGGCACAGGGCTATCTTTCGATCGGCTGCGCGCCCTGCACCAGCAAGGTCAAGCCCGGCGAAGACCCGCGTGCGGGGAGATGGCGCGGGTTCGACAAGGTGGAATGCGGGATACACCGGCCGGTGGAGGCCGTTCGGTCGGTCTGAGGGACTTGGATCCCTTGGCCACTCTTGCCTCCTCCGGTGTTACGCAAAAGCATTCCCACCTCCGTTCGCACTGAGCGAAGTCGAAGTGCACGCCCCGGACCATGCGGCCAGGGCTTTGCGTGGCCTTCGACTTCGCTCAGGCTGAACGGAGGTTGGAATCAATACCCCGCGAAGTCGGTGAACCGCGTGATCGTCGGGTCGAACTTCATCACGACCTTGCCGGTCGCGCCGTGACGCTGTTTCGCGACGATCAGTTCGGCCAGGCCGTAGACCCGCTCCACCTCGGTCGCCCATTTCGCGTGGTCCTCGAAGACCTTGCCATCATCGCCTTCCATCGGGCGCTTGGGCTCGCGCTGCATCATGTAATAGTCTTCGCGGAACACGAACCAGACCATGTCGGCGTCCTGCTCGATCGAGCCCGATTCGCGAAGGTCGGACAGCATCGGCCGCTTGTCCTCGCGCTGCTCGACCGCGCGGGACAGCTGAGACAGCGCCAGCACCGGCACGTTCATGTCCTTGGCCAGCGTCTTGAGCCCGCGCGAAATCTCCGAGATTTCCTGCACGCGGTTGCCCTCCGACGACTTGCCCGATCCGGTCAGCAGCTGGAGATAGTCGACCACGACCAGCCCGATCTCGTTGTTATGCCGCCGCTGCAACCGCCGGACACGGGTGTGCAGCGCGGAGATGGACAGGCCGCCGGTATCGTCGATGAACAGCGGCAGCTGCTCCAGCTCGGCGGCGGCGGCGGCCAGCTGCGCGAACTCGTTGCGGCTGATCTTGCCCATGCGCAGCGCCTCGGAGCTGATCCCCGACTGTTCGGCCAGGATACGCGTCGCCAGCTGGTCGGCGGACATTTCGAGGCTGAAGAAGGCAACCTTGGCGCCGACCGACTCGGACGGCGGGATGCCGTCCTGCATGTCACGCATCCAGCGCCGCGCGGCGTTGAACGCGATGTTGGTGGCGAGCGAGGTCTTGCCCATGCCCGGACGGCCCGCCAGGATCATCAAGTCGGAGCGGTGCATACCGCCGATCTTGGCATTGACCGAGTCCAGGCCGGTGGTGATGCCCGAGACATGGCCGCCCGAATTCAGCGCGCGCTCGGCATTCTTGACCGCCATGGTAGTGGCCTGGGCAAAGCTCTTCACCGCATTTTCGGAGCCGCCGTCCGCCGCGACCTTGAACAGCTCGTTTTCGGCCAGTTCGATCTGCGCGCGCGGATTGACCTCTTCGGAGGTATCCATCGCCCGATCGACCAGCGTCCGCCCCACCGTCACCAGCGCACGGAGCATGGCCAGGTCGTAGATCTGCGTCGCGAACTGCCGCGCGCCGATCAGGCCCGCGCCCGACCCGGTCAGCTGGGCGAGATAGGCCGGGCCGCCCAGCGCCTTCATCCCCTCGTCCGCTTCGAACATCGGGCGCAGCGTGACGGGGGTCGCCAGCATGTCGGTGGCGCGCAGATTCTTGATCGCGGCGAAGACGCGGCCATGGACCGGCTCGAAGAAATGGTCCGGGTCCAGCCGGTCGACCAGATCGTCGGCCAGCCGGTTGTCGATCATCATCGCGCCCAGCAGCGCGGCCTCCGCCTCGATATTGCGGGGGAGCTGCTGCGGCTCGGCGGCGGCAGCGGTGTTCGGAAATGCGAGGGTGGCCATTTCTTCGGCGTTAGCGCGGAGTGGCGCCGGATGAAAACGCATTGCGTCGATCAGCGGGGGATTTGCGGCGCACGCGCTTCGCGACTATCCCTGCCAGATGGCCGATCCGCGGATCATATCCATCGATCTCGACGAACGCAGCCTCGGCTGGCGGTCGGCCGATGTCGAGCAGGAGCGGCGGATCGCGATCTTCGACCTGATCGAGGAAAATTATTTCGCGCCGCAACGGCCGCAGGCGGACGGCTATGCCGGGCCCTATCGGATCAAGCTGGAGTCCGAGGAAGGTCGCCTGGGCATCCATATGTACCGCGAGGACGGCACACATATCGAGACGCTGGTGCTGGCGCTCGGCCGGTTCCGGCGGCCGATCAAGGACTATTTCGCGATCTGCGACAGCTATTACCAGGCGATCCGCGCCGCCACGCCGCAACAGATCGAGACGATCGATATGGCCCGGCGCGGCATCCATAACGATGCCGCCGAAATGCTGAAGGACAGGCTGACCGGCAAGATCGAGGTGGACTTCGATACCGCACGCCGCCTCTTCACACTGCTGTGCGTCCTGCATATCCGCAACTGATGGCGATTCTCTGGAAAATCGGTGCCGGGCTGCTCGCGCTCGGTGCGGCGGGCATGGGCGGCTGGCACTGGGCGACGCATTGGCGCCCCTCGGCCGACCATTATGCGTTGCAGGGCATCGACCTGGCCGAGAATCCGCCGCCGGTGGAGTGGCGGACGCTGCGCGCGGGCGGCGCCGACTTCGCCTATATCGTCGCCACCTCGGGCGCGGACCGCCGCGATCCCGCGTTCGAGGCGAACTGGGCCGCGCTGCCCGAGGCCGGGCTGCGGCGCGGGGCGGTCCATATCTATTCGCTATGCCAGCCCGCCGCGGCGCAGGCGGATGCCTTCAACATCTTCGTGCCGCGCGCCGGGGATGCGCTGCCCGCCGCGATCGACCTGTCCTTTCACGACGATTGCACCGCGCGGCCCGATCGCGCGACGCTGGTCGCCGACCTGACCCGGTTCGTGACGATGGTCGAGACGCATACGCGCAAGCCGGTGATGCTACGCGTCGCCAAGCCGTTCGAGTCCGAATACAGCATCACGACCGCGTTCGACCGCCCGATCTGGGCGGTCGGCAATATGTTCAAACCCGATTATGCCGCCCGCCCCTGGCGGATGTGGCGCGCGAGCGATTTCCGCCGGGTCGAGGGGGTGGAAGGCCCCGTCAACTGGGACGTCGTCACACCATGAGCCAGATCGATCCGACCGCCGCGCGCCTGATCGCCGCCGCCCGCGCCGCCGCGCGCCACGCCCATGCGCCCTATAGCCGGTTCGCGGTGGGCGCCGCCTTGTTGATGGAGGACGGGTCGGTCATCACCGGCGCGAACTTCGAAAACGCCAGCTATGGCCTGTCGCTCTGCGCCGAGACGGTCGCGATCGCCACCGCCTCGGCCGCCGGGCGGCTGCGCGAGATCGTCGCGGTCGGCGTGATCGGCGGCGCGATGGACGCGAACGGCGTGCCCACCGGTACCGCCCCGGTCGGCCCCTGCGGCCGGTGTCGACAGGTCATCAACGAGGCCGCCCAGATGGGTGGCCGCGACCTGCCCGTGCATTGCGGCGCGGCGGAAGGCGATGCGGTGCGCAGCTATCGGCTGTCCGAATTGCTGCCGGATGCCTTTGGTCCGGCGGATCTGGGGATCGGCTGAACTTCGCGCGACGCCGCGAAGACATGTTCACGCGGAGACGCAGAGAAGAGGTTCCGGCCTTGCCTGCCTCATCGCCATGAGCGGATGCCCCCTTCTTTTCGCCTCCGCGCAAACACATCGACTCAGTTGCCCGGCTCTTCTCCCCGCACCCGCATCGCGGCAGCGGCCGCCTGGATGAACTGCCACACATCGGCCGAAAAGCCCGGATCGGCCTGCCCATCCCACGCCGCCCGGTTTTCATGCAGC
Source organism: Sphingomonas sp. 1185 (assembly GCF_040544655.1). Classification (NCBI taxonomy): domain Bacteria; kingdom Pseudomonadati; phylum Pseudomonadota; class Alphaproteobacteria; order Sphingomonadales; family Sphingomonadaceae; genus Sphingomonas; species Sphingomonas sp. 1185. The sequence goes on along the minus strand of NZ_JBEPKL010000014.1, from coordinate 52,547 downwards.
CGCGTCGCGCCCGCCCACATCTCCGGCGAGGCCACCGCGCGGAACGGCGCCAGCAGCGCGAACCACTCGCGCACAAAAGCCTGCGCCGCCTCCGAAACGGGACCGAGCGGCAATGCGGCGGCGATCCGCTGGCCCAGATCGGCCCATTGCGCCTGATAGGCGTCCTGATCGAAATCGGGGGCGAGCGCGGCCATCCGCTCGGCCCAATGGGCCTGTTCCTCCTTGGTGAAATGCTGGTCGGCCACGGCCTTCCATTGGGTCGTCGTCATGCTGTTTCCCTTTCGAATCAGCGAGCAGAGCGTCGCGACGTCGATGCGCTCGCCGGCATCGATGCGGGACTGGATGGAATGAAGCAGGGTCGCCGTATCGGCCAGCACGGCGGCTTGCGCCTCGACCACCGCCAGTTGCGCCGCGACCATCGGTCCCAGCCGTGCATCGGGCCGGTCGAGCATTCGCCCGATCGCCGCCAGCGTGAACCCGGCCCGTTTCAGCGCGACGATCGCGTGCAGCCGCTCGAGTTCCCCTGCACCGAAGATGCGCCGCCCGCCCTCGCTGCGCAGCGGCCGGATCAGCCCGCGCGCCTCGTAAAAGCGCAACGCCCGGCTGCTGAGCCCCGTGGCCTTCGCGATCTCGGCAATATCCAGCATCTTCGTCATGCGGGGCAGCCTACCGCTTGACGCAACGTCAACCGCAAGTCCCATTTTGCGTTTCCACGCTTGCCCTGTCCGGGCGATCCGGCAATGAGCGGCAACGCTTAAGGGGAATGAAGATGTCGATCCTGTCCGACCGCTGGATTCGCGAAGCCGCGCAGACCCAAGGGATGATCGAGCCCTTTGTCGAGAACCAGCGCCGCGACGGCTGTATCAGCTATGGCCTGTCCTCCTATGGCTATGACGCGCGGGTGGCGGACGAGTTCAAGATCTTCACCAATGTCGACAGCGCGGTCGTCGATCCCAAGGACTTCGCGTCGAACAGCTTCGTCGATCGCAAGACCGATGTGTGCATCATCCCGCCCAACAGCTTCGCGCTGGCGCGGACGGTCGAATATTTCCGGGTGCCGCGCGACGTGCTGGTCATCTGTCTGGGCAAGTCGACCTATGCGCGCTGCGGGATCATCGTGAACGTCACGCCGCTGGAGCCGGGTTGGGAGGGGCATGTGACGCTGGAATTTTCCAACACCACGCCGCTGCCCGCGAAAATCTATGCCAATGAAGGCGCCTGCCAGTTCCTGTTCCTGAAGGGCAACGAGCCCTGCGAAACCAGCTATGCCGACCGCGCGGGCAAATATATGGGCCAGCGCGGCGTCACCCTGCCCCGGCTGTGACCGGGCAACCGTAACGCTCCCAAAGCTCGCGGGCCTCGACCGTCGGTTGCGGCCCGGATGGCGATACGAGGACGATGATGGCCCTCATCAAGACCGGGTTGATCTATTTCGATCAGGCGATCCGCCACGGCTCGATCCGCAAGGCGGCGGAATCGCTCAACATCGCATCCTCGGCGGTCAACCGGCAGCTGTTGCAGCTCGAAGAGGAGCTGGACGTGCAGTTGTTCGTCCGCATGCCGCGCGGGATACGCCCGACCGCGGCGGGCGAGGCGTTGCTGGCCTATATCCGCCGCTGGAAGCGCGAGAGCGTCGCGCTGCGCCACGAGATGCTGCGGCTGCGCGGCGGGGAGCGGGGCCATATCCGGATCGCCGCCGCCGAGAGCCTGGCCGACGACCTCGTGCCGCGCACCATCGTCCGCTACAAGGAACGCTTCCCGCTGATCGAATTCTCGCTGCTGGCGGGCGACAATCACCGGGTGAAGGCGGAATTGCTGTCCAAGGAAGCGGATGTCATCTGCGCCTTCGACCTGACGAGCACTGCGCGCACCGCGACGGTGGCGCATGTCCAGACGCCGATCGGGGTCATCACCCCGCCGGGCCATCCCCTTTCCCTGCTCGACCGGGTGACCCTGTCCGACTGCGTTCCCCATGCGGTGGTGACGCCGCATGACGACTGGCTGAAGCAGAGCGTGCTGCACGATCTGTTCGACATGAGCGACGTGCCGCTCAAGCGGGTCGCCACGGTCGAGCGGATCGATACGCTGAAGAATCTGGTGCGCGCCGGGGTCGGCATCGCCTTCCTCTCGCGCATCGGGCTGGAGCGCGAGCTGGCAGCGGGCGAACTCTGCTGGGTTCCGCTGGCCGAGGGGATCGTCCGCCCGGCCAGCGTATCGATGCTGCTTCAGCGCGGCCGGGTGCTGCCCATCTATCTCAGCACCTTTGTCGACATGCTGAAGGAGGAGTTCGCCCGGCTGGGCGAATAGCCGACCTATCCCGACGCCACCGCGCGCGGCATGGTGGGCTCCGCCTCCACCGCGTCCGCCAGCCGCCGCGCGAGGAAGGCGCAGGCGATCAGCTGCAACTGGTGGAACACCATGACCGGCAGCAGGACGACGCCGACCTGCGCGGGCGGGAACAGCACGCCCGCCATCGGCACGCCCGTCGCCAGGCTCTTCTTCGACCCGCAGAAGCGCATCACGACCGCGTCCTCGGGCGCCAGCTTCATCGCCCGCGCCATCACGCCGGTCAGCACCAGCACCACCGTCAGCAGCAGCGCGCACCATCCGACGAGTTCCGCCAGCTCCAGCGCGCCGACCTGCGACCATAGCCCCTGGGTGACCGCCGCACCGAAGGCGGTATAGACGACCAGCAGGATCGATCCGCGATCGAGCGTCGTGACCAGCCGCTTGCGCGCCGCGATCCACGCGCCGATCCAGGGGCGCAGCATATGCCCCGCTGCGAACGGCACCAGCAATTGCAGGACGATCGCCCGCACGCTGTCGAACGACAGCTCGACGCCCCCGGTGCCCGGAAGCAGCAGGGCGGCCAGCGCGGGCGTGACGGCGATGCCCAGCAGGTTGGACAGCGAGGCACTGCACACCGCCGCCGCGACATTGCCGCGCGCGATCGCGGTGAAGGCGATCGAGGATTGAACGGTCGAGGGCAGCAGGGTCAGGAACAACAGGCCGGTGGTGAGGCTGGGCGACGGCAGGCCGCTGCCCGCGATGGCGAGCCCCAGCAGCGGGAACAGCGCGAAGCTGGTCGCCAGGATCGCCGCATGCAACCGCCAGTGCCGCGCCCCCGCCAGCAAGGCGCTGCGCGACAGTTTCGCGCCATGGACGAAGAACAGCGCGACGATCGCGGTATCGGCGGCAAGGTCGAAGACGCGCACGCCGACACCGCGCGGCGGCAGCAGCGTGGCGATCAGCACGGTCGCCAGCAGCATCAGGATATAGGGCTCGATCGTGGCGAGCAGGCGACGGATCATCGGGGCACTCCGGCGGGAAGGAACGGGATCAACTGCCCCGATAGGTGGAATAGCTGTAGGGCGAGACGAGCAGCGGCACGTGATAATGCCCCCCCTCCGGCGCGATGCCGAAATCGATCGTCACCCGGTCGAGAAAGGGCGGATCGGGCAGCTCCACCCCGGCGGCGCGAAAATAGTCGGCGACCGCGAAGCATAATGCATGACGTCCCGGCGAAACCGGCACGGCAGCCAGCGCGGGACAGCGCCCATCGGCATTGGTCACGCCGTCGAACAACCGCACCCCGTCGCCGTCGAGCAGCGTGACGGCGATGCCCGCCGCCGGCCGGCCATGCGCGGTGTCGAGGACATGGGTGGACAGGGTGGCGCTCATGCCACGGCCTCCGTGCGCGGCCATGCCCCGATGAATTCGGGCTCGTCATAGTCGAGATAGGCGGCGATCATCGCATCGCGGTCGTCGAGGAACAGCTGGTCGGCCACCCCCGCCACCAGCCGGGGCAAGGCGTGGCGCAGTCCCGACAGCGCGGAGGCCGACAGGCCGAGGCTGATGAGCCCCGAATAGTTGAACGCGAACAGCCCGTGCAGCGCCGCCGCGTCGTCGGGCGTGCGCGGCAACAGCTGGAATTGCGGCCCCAGATAGGGATGCGCATCGATCAGCGGATGCGACGCCTCCGCCGGGCGATAGCGGTCGGACCAGCGCGCGATGCCGTCGGCGACCAGCGCCAGTTCGGGGCGCAGTGCCGGATCGGTGACCAGCCCGGTCGACAGGACGAGGAAGTCGAACGTCTCGGTCCCGCGCGGGGTGGTGACCGCGACCGCGTCGCCGGTGTCCGCCACGTCCAGCCATGGCGTGCCGAGATGCAGGTGAAAGCCGGGCAGCGCCGACGCGCGGTCGAACGTGTCGTTGGTCGGCGGCTGGCTGCGGTCGAAAAAGGCGACCATCATCCGGTATTTGGCGGCATCGTCCAGCGCGGGGAAGCGGCCGATGATCCCGCTGCGCTCCATATGCCGGATCGGATTGACGCGCGGCAGTTCCGGGCGACGGACGAAGACATGCGCCTCGGCCACCCCAGCGGACAACGCGGCATGGGCATTGTCGAACGCCGAGGCCCCCGCCCCCAGCAGCGCGATGCGCTTTCCGGCCAGACCCGCATAGTCGATCGAAGCGGACGTATGGGCATAGCGGGTCGCGGGCAGCCGATCGCGCACCAGTTCGGGCACGTGCCAATTGCCGCCCCCCTGGATGCCGGTCGCCAGCACGACCTTGCGCGCGAACAGCGGCGCACCGTCCGCGAGATGGACGCGGAACCGCCCGCCCAGCGGCTCGATCAGCGTGACCCGCGCCTCGTTGCGCACCGGCAGGTTCAGGACGGCGCGATACCAGCGCAGATAGGCCATCCAGTCGCGGCGCGGAATCTTGTCCAGCGCCTCCCACCCGTCAGCGCCATGCTGCGCCTCCCAGAAAGCGCGGAAGGTCAGCGAGGGGATCCCCAGGTCGATCGCGGTCAGGTGCTTGGGCGTGCGCAGCGTCATCATCCGCGCATAGGTGTCCCACGGCCCCTCATAACCCGCCGGGTTTTCGTCGAGGACGAGGATATCCGACACGCGCTCGCGCAACAGCCCGAACGCCGCGCCCAAACCGCTCTGCCCGCCGCCGACGATGATGACGTCATGGACATGGCCCTCCGCCATGGGCTGCGGCACCGTCCAGGCGGGGCCGCCATGCGCCAGCCGTTCGAGATCGGTCGCGACCTGCTGGGCCAGGGCGGCCAGGCCGATGGGTTGGGTCATGCCAGGGTCTCCAGTCGCAGGCGGACGATATGGCCGATCTCGGCCAGCGCGGTTTCGACCTCGGGCTCGCGGTCGTTGGCCAGCCGCTCGGCCATGGCGCGCAATATGCCCGCCCGGTCGGTCCGCCGGACACAGATGACGAAGGGAAAGCCGAACCGCTCGCCATAGGCGGCGTTCAGCGCATGGAAGCGCTCGAACTCTTGCGGGGTCATGCGGTCCAGCCCGGCCGAGGCCTGCTCGCTGCGCGACTCCTCGGTCAGCGTACCCGCGATCGCCGCGCGCCCCGCCAGTTCGGGATGGGCGCGGATCACCGACAGCCGTTCCTCGGGCGTGGCGTCGGCGAGCACCGCCACGATCCCCTCCGCCAGATCGGCAAAGGGCCGCCGCGCCGCCGCACGTTCGACCACCCAGGGCGAATGCTCGACCACGCTCGCATAACGCGCGACGAAAGCATCGCTGGACATGGCATTGAAATCGCTATCGGTCATGATCCCGCCCCCTCGATCGAGACATGCGCGGCGACGACTTTCCACCCATCGGGAAAGCGCACCCAGGTCTGGCTCTGCCGCCCGCGCCGGGCATCGCCTTCGCGGAAGAATTCGGCGTTGGCGGTCGCATGGTCGCGGCCGAAGCTGTGGATCGCGACCGTTCCGAGCCGACGTTGCGGCGATCCGCCCCGCCCCTTGCGAAAGGCCCGAATGGCCTCCGCGCCATACAGCACCTCGCCCACGCCATAGCGGATCGTGGTCGGATGATCGTGGAACAGCCGGTCCATCGCGGGCACGTCATCGGCCATCAGCGCGGCTTCATAAGCGGTGAAGGCGGCCATGACCTCGGCCACCACCTGCGGATCGTCGATCATCATCTCGGGCGTCATGCCGGGTGCACCTGTTGCCAGTGTCGCGCGATATCGATGCGGCGGGCGATCCACGCGTCGCCGCTGGCGATCACATGGTCGACGAAGCGGGCCAGCGCCGCCGCGCGGGCCGGACGTCCCGCGATGCGCCCGTGCAAGCCCACCGACATCATCCGCCCGCCTTCGGCCCGCAACTGCTCGAACGTGTCGCGCAGATAGCGGAAAAAGGGTTCGCCATCGGCAAAGCCGTTATAGGCGACGAACTTCATGTCATTGGCGTCGAGCGTATAGGGCACGATCAACTGCGCCCGCCCGCCATTCGCCCCGGCATGGCGACGATCCCAATAGGGCAGGTCGTCGGCATAGCTGTCGGCGTCATAGACGAACCCGCCCTCCGCCGCGACCAGCGCGGCGGTCGCGGGCGAGGTGCGCCCCTGATACCAGCCCAGCGGGCGCGTGCCGGTCAGCCGGGTGTGCAGCGCGATCGCCTCGGCGATATGTGCGCGCTCCACCTCGGGCGGGACATATTGATAGTCGATCCAGCGATAGCCGTGGCTGGCGATTTCCCAGTCGGCGGCCAGCATCGCATCGACCGTCGCCGGATTGGCGGCCATGGCGGTGGCGACGGCAAAGGCCGTGACCGGCACCTGTCGCTCGGCGAACAGCCGGTGCAGCCGCCAGAAACCGGCGCGCGCGCCATATTCGTACAGGCTTTCCATCGCCATGGCGCGGGCGGGATGGCTGGCCGCGCCGACCATCTCCGACAGGAACGCCTCCGACCCGGCATCGCCGTTCAGGACGCTGTTCTCCGCGCCTTCCTCGACATTGACGACGAACTGCACCGCGACGCGCGCGCCACCGGGCCAGCGGGGATCGGGCGGCGACGCGCCATAGCCCAGCAGATCGCGCGGCGCGGTCATGCGGCATAGCTTTCGAGCGCGGCATCGACCCCGGCGCCGGAGGGCAATGTCATCCCCTCGGCCCGCAACACCGCCTCCAGAGCGGCGAGCGTCAGCAGCACCTTATGCTTCATGGCATTGTAGCCCATCGCGCCGATCCGCCAGACCTTGCCCTGGAGCGGACCGAAGGCGGTGCCGATCTCGATCTCGAAATCCTCGCGCATCCGGGCGCGCACCCGCTCGCCGTCGACGCCGGGCGGGATGACGATGCCGGTGACGTTGGTCATGCGGAAGCGATCGTCGCCGAACACCTCCAGCCCCAGCGCACGGGCCCCGGCCACCACCGCCCGGCCCGCCGCCGCATGGCGCGCGAACCGCGCCTCCAGCCCCTCACCGAGCGCCACGCGGGCGCATTCGCGCGCGCCGTAGAGCATCGTCGTCGCTTCGGTATGGTGGTTCAGCCGCTTCTCGGACCAATAGTCCATGATCATGGCGAGGTCGAAATAGTTGGTGCCGATCCGCACCCCGCCCGCATCGACAATATCGTCGCGGCGAATGCCCTTTTCGACATGACGACGCCCCAGGATGCGCTCGGCGGCGCGGGGCGAGACGGTGATCGGGGCCGATCCCGACGGACCGCCCAGGCATTTCTGCAAGCCGCCGGTGACGATGTCCGCGCCCCAGCGGTCGGCGGCGATCTCCATCCCGCCGATGGTCGCGGTCGCATCGACATAGAGATACGCGCCCGCCGCTTGTGCCAGCGCCCCCACCCCGTCGAGCGGCTGCGCCATGGTGGTCGAGGTGTCGCCATGGACGCAGGCGACCACCATCGGCGCGGTCCGCTCGATCGCGGCCGCGATGGCGTCGAGCGGCACCGTCTGCCCCCAGGGGACCGACAGCCGCTCGACCTGCGCGCCGATCCGCTCGCCAATCTCCTGCAACAACAACCCGAAGCGGCCGAAATCGACGACCAGCAGCCGGTCTCCCGGCGCGAGCAGCGACACCAAAGACGCCTCGATCGCCGCGCGCGCGGTGCCGTCGATCAGGAAGGTCCAGTGGTTCTCGGTCCCGAACACCGGCCGGTACAGCGCCATGACCTGGTTCATGTAACCGGTCATTTCCGGATCGAACTGGCCGAGCAGGTCCGCACTCATCGCGCGCAGCACGCGCGGATGGGCATTGACCGGCCCCGGCCCCATCAGCAGCCGCTGCGGCGGATCGATCTCGCCGAAAAGGTCAGGCGTCACGATAATCTCCTCCCAATCGGTCGATAAAGCCGCGCATTGCGGCAAAGGCGGCATCGGCATCGGCCGGGTCGACATGTTCGGCCGGGTTGTGGCTGATCCCCCCGGCACAGCGCAGGAACAGCATCGCGACCGGCCCCAGCGCGACCATCGCCATCGCGTCATGCCCCGCGCCCGACATCAGCCGACGCGAAACCTGTCCGGTGGCGACGACCGCCGCGTCGAGCAGATCCATCAGCCCCGGATCGCACGGGCATGGCGGCAGGTCGTGGACCGTCGCGACGGTGAGGGTCACGCCCCGATTGCGCGCGATGGCCTCCATTTCCTCACCGATCGCGGCGGCGGCGCGGTCGCGGCGGTCGGTCGCGCCTGCGCGAATGTCGACGGTGAAGCGCACCTCGCCCGCAATCACGTTCGCTGCCCCCGGCGCGACTTCGATCCGGCCGACCGTCGCGACCAGATCGGAGGCGGCGGCGACCGCGATGTCCTCGACCGCCGACACCATCCGCGCGGCGGCGGCCAACGCGTCGCGGCGCAGGGGCATGGTGACGGTCCCGGCATGGCCCGCGACGCCGTTCACCGTCACCTCGAGGCGGAGTTGCGCCGCGATGCCGGTCACGACGCCCAGCGCCAGCCCCTCCGCCTCCAGCACCGGCCCCTGTTCGATATGCGCTTCCAGATAGGCGAGCATCGTGTCCGGCGCGCGACGTGCCGTGGCGAGCGCGGCGGCCTGGCTGCCGAACTCACGCAGTGCGGTATCGACGCTGATCCCCGCCGCATCGGCCATATCGGCTGCGCCCGGCGCCAGCGTGCCCGCCACCGCGCGGCTGCCCAGCATCGCGGCGGGAAAGCGCGACCCCTCTTCGTCGCCAAAGCCGATCACCTCGATCGCGAAGGGCATGCGACGTCCCTCGGCATGAAGCGCGGCGACGCATTCGATGCCCAGCATCACGCCCAGCGGCCCGTCATAGGCCCCCGCATCGCGCACGCTGTCGAGATGGCTGCCGATCACCAGCGCGGGCGCGTCCGGGCGCGCGCCCTCATAGCGGCCGATCAGGTTGACGGCTGCGTCATGGCGGACCGTCATGCCTGCCGCCTCCATCCATACCCCGACGCGTTCGATCGTGGCGCGATAGGCGGGCGTCAGCCAGCCGCGAAACAGCCGGTCCGCCCGGTCGCTATAGGGCGCCCGCGACAGCTCGAGGCAGCGCGCCACCGCGCGCGCGCCGGACGCGCTCGTCGTCACCATGTCGCCACCATCCCGTCGCTGCGCGGATCAGCCGCGCCCTCGACCATCCCGCCGGGATGGCGCAGGATCGCCCCGGCATGACCCATCATCGACGACCGGCCGGGCACGCGTTCGACCGCATGGCCCGCCGCCGCCAGTTGGTCGTACAAGGCCGGGTCGAACCCCGCCTCGATCTTCAGCGTGGTGCTCTGGTCGCCCCAGGTCCGCCCGAGCAGCCAGCGCGGGGCATCCACCGCCGCCTGCAAAGGCTGGCCGAACAGCGCGTGGCGGGTGAAGATCGCCGCCTGGGTCTGCGGCTGTCCCTCGCCGCCCATCGTGCCATAAGCCATGACTCGGCCATCGTCGAACCGCGCCAGCGCCGGGTTCAGCGTGTGGAAGGGCCGCGCACCGGGTCGCAGCCGGTTGGGGCCGTCACCGTCGAGCGCGAAAGAACATCCCCGGTTCTGCCACACGATGCCGGTCCGGGGCAGGACGATGCCCGATCCAAACTCGAAATAGGTGCTCTGGATACAGCTGACGACCTGACCGCGCGCGTCGGCCGCGCCGAACCAGGTGGTGTCGCCCAGCGCCGGGGGATGCGGCCATGGCGCGGCGCGGTCGGGGTCGATCGCCCCGGCCATGCGGTCCAGCGCGGCGGTATCGCGCAGCAGCGCCTGCGCATCCTGCGTCATCGTCGCCGGATCGCCGACATGCGCGTCGCGCCAGCGAAACGCCTGCTTGGTCGCCTCGACCAGCCGGTGGATATGATCGAACCCGTCGGCCTCGGCCGCGCGCAGCCGGTCGAACAGTGCCAGGATCAGCAGCGATGCCACCCCCTGCGTCGGCGGCGGCAGGTTGAACAGCCGCGCCCCGGTGATCGCCACCTCCAGCGGCGTGACATTGCGCGCGTCGAAGGCGGCGAGGTCGGCCGCCGCAAGCGGACTGCCGAGCTGGGCGAGGTCGTCGGCGATTAGCTGTGCCAGCGCGCCGCGATAAAAGCCGTCCAGCCCCTCCCCCGCCAATCGCTCCAGCGTCGCTGCCAGCGCGGGCTGGCGGAGCAGGTCCCCCTCGGCCAGCGGACGGCCTTCCGGCTCGAAGACGGACGCATAGGCGCCGGGCAGGTCGCGTAGTGCGGGCGACGCGGCGGCTGCAACCTGCGCTCCGCCCGCCGTAACGACCACGCCGCTCCGCGCGTGATCGATGGCATCGCGCAGCAGCCGGTCGAGCGGCAGGGTCGCACCGCTCCGTGCCAAGGCCGCCTGCCACCCCGCGACGGTCCCCGCCACGGTATTCGCCGCCAAGGGTCCGCGCCACGGAATGGTCGCATGGTCGCGGTACAGCGCGCGGTCCGCCGCCATCGCGGCCGCACCGCAGCCGTCGATCGCCCAGGTCCGCCCGTCCGGCTCGGCGACCAGCCAGAAGCCGTCGCCGCCGATCCCGGTCATGTGCGGATAGACGACGGCGAGGCAGGCGGCCGTCGCCACCGCCGCCTCGACCGCGCTGCCGCCCTCGGCCAGTACGTCGCGCCCGGCCTGGGCCGCCAGATGGTGCGGGGCGCTGACCATGCCGCGCAGGGAACGGGGGGTCGCGCGCATCATGCCGCCTCCGCCAGATGAGGAACGGGCGGACAGGCCACCAGCCCCGCCGCGACCAGCGCTGCCGCCGTGTCGAACAACAGCGCCTCACGCCCCGGTGCGGCGATCAGCTGCACGCCGATCGGCAGCACCCCCTCGGCTTGGGCCAGCGGCACCGAGAGGATCGGCACGCCTGCCAGGCTCAGCGGCTGGGTGTGCAGGCCCAGATCGGCGCGCGCGGACAGGGTCTGGCCGTCGATGACGATCGTCGTCGCATCGATCCGGGGCGCGGGCATCGGCGTCGCGGGGGCCAGCAGCAGGTCATGCCCGGCCAGCGCGTCGGCGACCTCGGCCACGAAGCGCGCCGCGACCGCCTCGGCATCGCGGACAGCGGCGACCGGCTGAAGCGCCCCCGCGATCAGCCGGTCGCGCGTCGCCGGATCGAACGCCATCGCGTCGCGGCGCAGCGCGGGCAGGTGGCGATGGCCACCCTCGGCCCCGGTCAGCAGAAAACCGGCCGACCGCGCGGCGGCGGCATAGCGCAGCACGACCGGCGGCCCCGCCTGCAGATACGCGGCGATCCGATCGATCCCGGCAAGGACGGCGGCATCGGCTCGCCCGGCGAACCATCCGCCCAGCGCCGCGACGCGAGGACGCCCGCCCGCGAACGGCGGCAACGCCTCGCCGAGCATCACCGCATGGGCCAGCGCCATATCCTCGGGCGAACGGACGAAGCACCCGACCGTGTCGAGCCGCTCGACAAAGGGATAGACGCCCTCGACCGACAGCGCGCCGAAGCTCGGCCGCAATCCGAATATCCCGCACAGGCTGGCGGGCACGCGGATCGATCCGTTGGTATCCGATCCCAGCGCCAGCGGGACCAGCCCCGCACCGACCAGCGCCGCCGACCCGCCCGACGAGCCACCCGCCAGCCGATCGGGATCGTGCGGGTTGCGGGTGGTGCCGTAATGGGCATTCTCGGTCGAGAAGCCATAAGCGAACTCGTCCATATTGGCCGTCGCGACCAGCACCGCCCCCGCCGCGCAGAGCCGCGCGACGACCTCGGCATCGCGGACTGCCGCCGGGGCCTGCGCGCGTTGCCGGGCACCCGCCGTCGTCGTCTCCCCGGCAACGTCGAACAGGTCCTTGACCGCGAAGGGCACGCCTGCGAGCGGGCCGGGGTCGCGCCCGGCGGCGACTGCCGCGTCGACCCGCGCCGCATCGGCCAGCGCCCTCGCCCGCAGCAACCGGGTGGCCGCGTTCAGACCATCGTGCCGCGCGATGCGGTCGAGCGTGTCGATCGCGACCTGCCGGGCCGATAGCCTTCCCTCGCGAACCTGGGCGGCGATGGCGCAGGCGGTTTCGGGCACCGCGCTCATTCCGCGTCCTCCGCCAGAGCCTCGCGCACGACGGCATGATGCCGCGCCAGCAATTGCTGGTTGGCGGTGACGCCGTCCAGCGCCGCTGCCGGCAGGACCAGCCCCAGGCGTTCGGCCTGAAGGATGGCGGCGTTGCGTTCGGCTTCCGTCGGCTGCGTCATGCTATCGTCTCCCCATCGCTCGGCGCGCGGTCAGAAGCTGTACCGCACGCGACCGATGACGGTGCGCGGCGGGATCAGCTGGTCGAAGGTGGCGTTGACGCCGAACACGTCGGTGAAGCGCGTGCTGATGCCGTCGGTGTCGAACAGGTTCTGCGCGCTCAGGCTGACATCCCAGCCGCCGCCGAACCGGACGCCGCCGGTCAGGTTGACCTGGTTGTAGCCGGGGATGCGGTCGATCGCGGGATTGTTGAACACGCGCGCCTGCATCGCCCCGCGCCGGATGAACAACCCGGACGCATAGCCGCGCAGCCCGTCGCCGAACTGATGGTCCCAGTTCACGCCCGCCGTGGCGCTGAATGCGGGCGTCTTGGCGAGTTGATTGCCGTACAAATCGCCGATGACTGCCGCACGGGCCAGCGTCACGGCGGGCGCGAAGATGCTGAGCCGCTGGTTGACGACCAGATTGCGCTCCGCCGCGGTCGCATTCACGCTGTCCAGCGCGCGGGCATGGCCGCTGACCTTGCTGTCGAGCAGGGTCAGGCCGGTGTTGAACCGCAGGTCGCGGCTGGGTGCGAAGGTCACTTCGGCTTCCGCACCCAGGATGCGGCTGCGCGGGATATTGGCGACGCCGCTCGACCGGTTGCGCGGGTCGCTGGTCATATATTGCAGGTCGACATAGTCATAGCCGAACCCGGCCAGATTGGTGCGCAGCCGCCCGTCGAGGAAATCCGCCTTCAACCCCAGTTCATAGGCGTCGATGCGTTCCGGGCGGAAGGTGCGGAACACCAGATCCTCGGCCACGTCGGCAATACCATAGGTCAGGTTGTTGCCGCCCGGCTTGAACCCGCGCGTATAGGAGGCATAGCCCATGCGATTGCGGCCCAGGTCGAACTCCACCGCCGCGCGCCCCGTCACCGCCGTCCCCTGCGACGTGATCAGCGCGGTCGGTCGGCCGGTCGACAGGGTGAAGAAGTTATAGTTGCGGTTGGTCGCCCGGTCGTCGGTATAGCGCAGCCCGCCGGTCATCCGCAGCCGGTCGGTCGCATGCCAGGTCGCCTGTCCATAAAAGGAGAAGGAGCGGCGCTCGGGAAAGAAATCGCTCTGGAAGCCGATGTCCCCGGCGGGCGGCAGGCCGTTATTGGCGATCGCGTTGAACGGATCGAGCACGCCGTTGCGGTTGCGATCCACCCGCTCGAACGAATGCGCCTCGATCTTCTGCTGGAACCAGAAGGCGCCGAGCACCCAGTCGACGCTGCCGAACAAAGGCGTGCGCGACACGAGGTTCAGCTCGGAGGTATAGGAGCGATGCGCCTGGTCCTGCCGCTCATAGAAGCTGCGCTCGACGGCCAGCGGCCCCACCAGCGCCACATCGGAAAAGTCGTTGTCGCGATATTTGCGGACATCCTCGCGCTGGTGGCTGCCCAGATATTTGACGGTGAAGCCCGGCAGGTCCCAGGTCGCGACCAGGCTGTACAGTTGCGAGCGCAGGAACAGGTGCGACGGCGAGTCCTGCGCCAGTTGCCGGTGGCCGTCCGCGTCGCGGCGCGGGGTCGGATCGAGCAGACCGAAGCGCGCGGGTCCGTTGGTGTCGCTGCGGAATTGCTGCGCGGTCAGGTCGATATGGAAATTGTCGGCGGGTTTCCACAGCAGCTGGAACCGCCAGGCGGCGTCGTTGCGCTGGTCCAGCTTCTGCCCCAGCCGGATGTTCGTCGTGGTGCCGTCCTGCTTCAGCCAGCTTCCCGTCGCGCGCACCGCCATCGTCGATCCGATGGGCAGGTTCACCGCCGATCGCAGGTTGCGATAGTCGAACGACCCATAGGCCGCATCGACATAGCCCTCGGTCCGGTCGAGCGCGGGCGCGACCGTGACCAGATTGATCGCGCCGCCGGTCGAGTTCTGGCCGAACAGCGTCCCCTGCGGCCCGCGCAACACCTCGACCCGCCCCACATCCAGGAAGTTGCCGCCCAGCGCGAAGGGCGACACGATATAGACGCCGTCCTGGTGATAGGAGACGGACGGCGCGGCGACGTCATTCTGGTTCGCCTCCTGCCCGACGCCGCGAATGGACAGCGTGGTGCGCTCCCCCTCGGCATTGCCAACGGTCAGGCCGGGGGCCAGCGCGCTCAGGTCCTGGAAGGTGTTGATGTTGTTCGCGACCAGCGCATCGCCGGTCAGCGCGGTGATCGCCTGCGGCACCCGCTGCAACCCCGCCTCGCGCTTTTCGGCGGTGACGACGATGTCGGGCAGATATTCCTCCTGCGCCGCATCCGCCGATGTCGCCGGCGCGGCGACCTGCGCCGCGCACGGATCGGCCAGCAACGTCGCGCAGGACAGCAGCAGCGACCATTTCGTCCAGTTCATCATTTGCCCCCGCACCTGATTTCGCATGGGCCGGGCGCCGCTCCTCAACCGTCCGCCGGATGATGTCGCGCGGCGCCGCCCGCTTTCGAGGGCTGTGTTAGCGTCGACAAATGGGGCGGCAGAAGCGCAATATTCCGCCTCGAGCGCGCGCATTTTTCGCTCACCCTTTGGGCGGGTCAGTCGAAGCTCTGCCGCTCGAACCTGTCGAAATCGCGTTCGAGCCGTGCCTCCAGCCGCGCCTTGGCATGGGTCGCGGTAAAGGCGCGGCATGCGGGTGTATCGAGGCGATCGCAGGCCGCGACACGCGCCCCGCCCGCGCGGTCGCGCCACAGGCTGTCCCCCGGCAGGAAGGAATAGTGCAGCGAATCTCGCGCCATCTGCTTGAGGTCGGGGTAGCGCAGCTTCTGTTCGGTCACTCCGCGAAGATATTCGTTGGTCATGTCGCTGCGCGAGACGCCCTCGTCGTCGGTCGACAGGACCACCGGCACGCCCGCCTGGCGATAGAGCGACAACGGATGGTCGCGCCCCTTCACGCCCAGGATCACCGCGTTGCTGGTCAGGTTGATCTCCACCGCCACCCGGTCGCGCGCCATGCGGGCCAGCAAGGCGCGGGCGTCGGTTTCATAGGAAATGTCAACACCATGGCCGATCCGGCGCGCCCCCGCGACCTCCACCGCGTCCCGGATATGAAAGGCCAGCTCGCGCGGGGGGACCAGCCCCAAGGTCAGTTCGCCCGCATGCAGCGACAGCGGAACGGCGGGAAAGCGCGCCTTCAGGAAGCGCAGCATCCGCATGTGCAGCGCATAGTCGCGCAGCGCGACCGGGTCATGTTCGGGCGCGACGATATTGACCGCCACGAAGCGCGGATCGCCCTGCGCCAGCGCAAATCCCAGCGCGAGTTCGGCGAAGACCTGCACCGGCGGCCGGGTGCGGATGGCGGCATATTGATACCGGATTTCCGTGGCGCAGGCGGGCTTCGGGTTGGCCGTGGCGCAACCGTCGATCGATGCCATCTCCGCCTCATAGGCGTCATATTCCGCCCGCGTCGCCTGCACCGCGCGGGGCAGTTCGGGCGCGATCCTGGCATAGAGCGCGGCCAGATCACCCACATCGCCTTCCCCGACATTGGCCAGCAAGGGCTGTGTCGCGGCCGAACCGGTGCTCAACTCGGCATAGGACACACCATCGGCGGCGGCCTGCTCGCGCGCCAGGGCGAGCACCTTGCCGCCATGCCGTGCGGCGATCGGCCAGAAGGCACCGAAGGTCGCGAAGAATCGGTCATAGCCGGATATGCGCGGATCGCCGGTCCCCGCTTCGAAGCCGCGCGTGGAGAAGGCGTCGACAAAGGCGGCGTAGCGCGGATAGTTGCGGACCAGATCGGCCGCCGCGACCCGGCCGGGCGCGTCGCAGGGCGCGGGCGCCACGCCGACGGGATCGGTCGACAGGCACAGTCCCTCCGCCGCCGCCCATTGCAGCATATCCTCGGCATAGACCGCGCCGCCCGCGTGATTGTGCAGGTCGCCGCCCTTGGGCATGACTTGCAGGAACATGCGCAGCCGTGGCGGGCTGTCCGCGATACGGTCCAGATAGGCGGCGGTCCGTGCCTCGGGCGATGTCGGCTCGACTGCCCCACCGAGCATCGCCGCCGCCAGCACCAGCATCGCGCAGGTCGCACCGGCGCGCCCGCGCCTGCCCCTGCGACCGTCATTGCAACGGGCGTTCATTCGCTATCCCCCTTGATGATGCCCGCCTGTCTAGGGAGCGGATTCCGCTCCGCCCATCGCAATATCCGGCACGTCGCGTTGCCTTAAACCGCGCGCGGGGCGTACAAAGGGGTGCGCTCATTTTTGCAACGATCTATCCCGTTCATTGATGTAGATCGGTCGGGCAGTGAGTGGCATGACGCCCGTGAGGCGGATTTCGGGGGACGCAATGACAGATAGGGCAGCGACGGAAGGACCGGCATTGACCGCGCTGGAACGCCGTTTCCTGTTGCGCGAGCGCGGCACCTCGCTGCGGACGGAGGTGCTGGCGGGAACCACCACGTTCCTGACCATGGCCTATATCGTGCTGGTGAACCCCGCGATCCTGGGACAGGCCGGGATGCCGGTCGCGGCGGTCGCCGCCGCCACCTGCTTCGCCGCCGCCTTCGCCTCGATCCTGATGGGGATGGTCGCCAATGTGCCGCTGGCGCTGGCGCCCGGCATGGGCCTGAACGCCTATTTCAGTTTCACCGTCGTCCAGCAGATGGGCATCCCCTGGCCGGTCGCGCTGGGGTGCGTGCTGATCTCGGGCGTCTGCTTCCTGATCCTGACGCTGACCGGGGTGCGACAGCTGATCGTCTCGGTCATTCCGTCGCATCTGTTCGCGGCGGTGGCGGGCGGGATCGGGCTGTTCATCGGTTTCATCGGGCTGAGGAATGCCGGGATCGTCGTCGCCAGCCCCGCGACGCTGGTCACGCTGGGCCCGTTGACCCAGCCGGGCGCGGCGCTCGCGCTGCTGGGGCTGTTGCTGATCGCGATGCTGAGCATCTGGAACGTGCGCGGCGCGATGCTGATCGGGATCGTCGTCACCACCGCCGTCGCCTGGATGACCGGCCAGGTCACGGTGAAGCCCGAACCCTATAGCCTGACCATGCTGACCGAGACCGCGTTCCGCATCGACCTGCCCGGCGTGTTCGGGGCGGGCGGGCGGCACGGGCTGGGCCTGTTCGAGATATTGTTCGTGTTCCTGTTCGTCGACCTGTTCGACAATATCGGCACGCTGGTCGCGGTGACCAAGCGCGCCGGGCTGATCGACGCGGCGGGTCGTATTCCCGGCCTGAACCGCATCCTCCTGACCGATGCGGTGGCGACCATGGTCGGCGCGGTGGCGGGCACCAGCACCGTCACCAGCTATGTCGAAAGCGCGGCGGGGGTGCAGGCGGGCGGGCGCACCGGGCTGACCGCCATCGTCACCGGCCTGTTGTTCCTGCTGATGATGTTCGTCGCGCCCTATGCGCAGCTGGTGCCGCTGGCCGCCACCGCGCCCGCGCTGATCGTCGTCGGCGGGCTGATGCTGTTGCCGCTGGCCGAGGTGAAATGGGACGATCCGCTGGCGGCGATCCCGGCTTTCCTGACCGTCGCGATGATCCCGCTGACCTTCTCGATCGCCAACGGCCTGGCCTTCGGCATCACCGCGCACGCCATATTGAAGGCGGCGCGCGGACAGGCGACGCGGGCCGACTGGTTCCTGTTCCTGCTCGCCGCCCTGTTCGTCGCGCGCTTCGTCTGGATGGGAGCGGCGTGAGGCAATGACGATCCGCTTCCTTCTCGACGATGCGGTGGTGGAGGTCGCCGACGCGGAGCCGACCGCGACGCTGCTCGACCATCTCCGCTATCGCCTGCGCCGCACCGGCACCAAGGAGGGTTGCGCCGAGGGGGATTGCGGTGCCTGCACCGTCTTGGTCGGCGAGCTTGCCGGAGAAGGCATCGCGTGGCGCGCGGTCAATGCCTGCATCCTGTTCCTGCCTATGATCGACGGCAAGGCGGTGCTGACCGTCGAAAGCCTGTCGCGCGGCGAGACGCTGACCCCGCTCCAGTCGTGCATGGCGCGCAACGGCAGTTCGCAATGTGGCTTCTGCACGCCGGGTTTCGTCATGTCGCTCTATGGCCGCGCGGTGGGCGCGGCGGGGCACGCGCTGCCGGTTGCCGACGTGATCGCAGGGAATCTGTGCCGGTGCACCGGCTATGGCCCGATCCTCGCCGCCGCCGAGGACGCGCCCCGGATCGACCGCGACGATGCACGACTGGCCACTGCGCTGCGCGACCTTCGGACGGCCCCAGAGCCGACAGCAACGAACTGGTTCGCACCGCGATCGGCCGACGACCTTGCCGCGCTGCTGCTCGACCATCCCGATGCGCGGCTGATCGCCGGGGCGACCGATGTCGGGTTGTGGGTGACGAAGGGGCTGCGCGACATCGACACGCCGGTCTTCATCGGCGACGTGCCCGAGCTGCGCACCATCATGGAGGACGCGGCCGGGGTCACGCTGGGCGCGGCGGTGCGCTATGCCGAGGCGCATGACGCGCTCGGGCGGCTGCATCCCGATCTGGGCGAGCTGGTGCGGCGGATCGGCGGATTGCAGGTGCGCAATGCGGGCACGATCGGCGGCAACATCGCCAATGGCTCGCCGATCGGCGACGGGCCGCCCGCGCTGATCGCGCTGGGCGCGTCGCTGACGCTGCGTCGCGGGGACCGGCGGCGGACGCTGGCGCTTGAGGATTATTTCCTCGGCTATGGCCGCCAGGACCGGGCGCCCGGCGAGTTTATCGAGCGCATCCATATCCCCCGCCCCGCCCCCGATGCGATCATCCATATCGCCAAGCTGTCGCGCCGCTTCGACAGCGACATATCCGCGGTGTGCGGCGCCTTCGCGCTGACGCTGCGCGACGGCCTCGTTGCGGAGGCGCGGGTCGCGTTCGGCGGAATGGCGGCGACGCCGCGCCGTGCCCCGGCGTGCGAGGCGGCGCTGGCCGGCGCATCCTTTTCGCAAGCGACGATCGCCCGCGCCGTCGCCGCGCTGCGCGAGGATTTCGCGCCGCTGACCGATGTACGCGGCAGCGCGGCCTATCGCCACGAAGCGGCGGGCAATCTGCTGTGGCGGCTGTGGCACCGCGAACAGGGCGAGCCGGTTTCGGTCCGGGAGGCGGTCTGATGGCCGATCCCACTGCGCCCTATACCGCAGAGCCGATCGTGAAGCCCTCGCTGCCGCATGACAGCGCGGTCCTGCATGTCACCGGTGCGGCGCGCTATGTCGATGACGAGCCCGAGCCCGCCGATCTGCTCCACCTCGCCTTCGGCCAGTCGAGCGAGACGCATGCCGAAATCGTCGCGCTCGACCTGTCGGCGGTGCGCGCCGCACCGGGCGTCGTGGCGGTCTTCACCGCAGCCGACATACCGGGGCATAATGACGTCAGCCCGGTCGCGCATGACGACCGGCTGCTTGCGGACGGGGAAGTCCTGTATCGCGGCCAACCGGTCTTCCTCGTCGCGGCGACCAGCCGGGGTGCGGCGCGGCGGGCGGCGCGGCTGGGGCAGATTGCCTATGCCCCCCGCCCCGCGCTGCTGTCGATCGCGGACGCTCGCGCCGCCGCCTCGCTGATCGAGCCGACCCAGCGCATGGCGCGCGGCGACGCTGCTGCCGCCCTGGAAAACGCCCCGCATCGCCGGTCCGGCGGGTTCGCGATGGGCGGGCAGGACCATTTCTATCTGGAGGGGCAGGTCGCGCTCGCGCGTCCCGGCGAGGACGGGCAGATCCACATCACCAGCTCGACCCAGCATCCCAGCGAGGTCCAGCATCTGGTCGCCAACCTGCTGGGCGTGACGTCGGCGGACGTCACGGTCGAGGTGCGTCGCATGGGCGGCGCGTTCGGCGGCAAGGAGACGCAGGCGGCCCCCTTTGCCGCCGCCGCCGCTCTGGTCGCCGCCAAGACGGGTCGCCCCGCCAAATTCTGCTGCGACCGCGACGACGACATGGTGCTGACCGGCAAGCGCCATGATTTCGAGGTCGGCTATGATGTCGGTTTCGACGACGACGGCCGGATCGTCGGACTGGTGCTGCGGCTGGCGTCGCGGTGCGGGGCGACGGTGGACCTGTCGCCCGCGATCAACGACCGTGCGATGTTCCATGCGGACAATTGCTATTGGCTGCCCGCGATCGAGATCGTCTCCGAACGGCTGAAGACCCACACCGTCTCCGCCACCGCCTTTCGCGGTTTCGGCGGGCCGCAAGGCATGCTGGCGATCGAGCGGGTGATCGATGCGGTCGCAGCCGCGCTGGGCCGCGATCCGCTCGAGGTGCGCATCGCCAATCTCTACGGGCCGGGGCGCGACGTGACGCCCTATGGCATGACGATCGCCGACAATATCGCACCGGCGCTGATCGCCCGGTTGCGCGGCGACAGCGACTATGACGCACGCCGCGCCGCTATCCGCGAATTCAACGCCCGCCACACCGTACTGAAGAAGGGCATCGCGCTGACCCCGGTGAAGTTCGGGATCAGCTTCACCACCACCCATCTCAACCAGGCGGGCGCGCTGGTGCATGTCTATGCCGATGGCAGCATCCAGCTGAACCATGGCGGCACCGAAATGGGCCAGGGCCTGTACATCAAGGTCGCGCAGGTCGTGGCGGACGTCTTCGCCGTGCCGGTGACAAAGGTGCGCATCACCGCGACGCGCACCGACAAGGTGCCCAACACCTCCGCCACCGCCGCCTCGTCGGGGGCCGATTTGAACGGCATGGCGGCGTTCGAGGCAGCGCGCACCATCCGCGAGCGGCTGGCGGGCGTGGCGGCGTCGATCGGCGGCTGTGCGGTAGAGGCGGTGCGCTTCACCCCGGCCGGGGTCGTCGCGGGGGCGGAGACGCTCCCCTTCGACACGCTGTGCCGCAAGGCGCATCTGGCACGGGTGTCGCTGTCCTCGACCGGATTCTATGCGACGCCGGACATCGCCTATGACCGAGCGGCGCATCGTGGGCGCCCCTTTTACTATTTCGCCTATGGCGCGGCGTGCGCGGAGGTGGTGGTGGACACGCTGACCGGCGAGCATCGCGTCCTGGCGGTCGATATCCTCCATGATGTCGGCCGGTCGCTCAATCCGGCGATCGACCTTGGCCAGATCGAGGGCGGGTTCCTCCAGGGCCAGGGCTGGCTGACCACCGAGGAACTGGTCTTTGCCGAGGATGGCCGGTTGCTGACCCATTCGCCCGCCACCTACAAGATCCCGACCGCCGCCGACCGCCCGCACCGATTTCGGGTCGCGCTGTGGGATGGGGAGAATGTCGAGCCGACGATCAACCGCTCGAAAGCGGTCGGCGAGCCGCCGTTCATGCTGGCCCAGTGCGTGCTCTCCGCGCTGGGCGAGGCGGTGGCCGCCACCGCGCCCGAACGGCGCGGCTTTCCGCCGCTGAACGCGCCCGCCACGCCCGAGGCGATCCTGCGCGCGATCGCCGCCCACCGCGCATGAACGCCCTGTGGATGACCAGGCTCCGCGACGCCGCGCCCGGCGAGCGCATCGCGCTGGTCACGGTGCTGGCGACCGAGGGGTCCGCCCCGCGCGGCGCAGGCACCCGGATGGCGGTGACGGACGCCGCCGCGTTCGACACGATCGGCGGCGGCGCGCTGGAGCATCAGGCGATCGAACAGGCCCGCACGATCCTGGCCCACCCACCCGGCACCTGGCGGATACAGGATTATCCGCTCGGCCCCCTGCTCGGCCAATGCTGTGGCGGGCGTGTCCGGCTGTTGATCGAGCGGATCGACCCCGATGCGCTGGACTGGATCGAGACGGCTACCATCGGCGCGACGCTGACCACCCTGCTGCACCCGTCGGGCATCACGCGCACCGTCGATCCGGCGGCGGCAATCGTTGCGCTGTCCGCGCGCGGCGAACGTCCCGGCGCGGGCGCATGCTGGGCCGAACGGCTCGGCCAGTGGCATCGGCCGCTCTATCTGTTCGGTGCGGGTCATGTCGGCCAGGCCATCGCGCGTCAGGCGGTCGGCCTGCCGCTGCGGCTCGCCTGGTTCGACAGCCGCACGGCGATGCAGGAGTTGAAGGGCGTGACGATCGTCGACGAGGATCGCCTGCCCGCCTGTCTGGCCGACGCACCTGCCGAGGCGGCGGTGCTGATCCTGACCCATGACCATGGGCTCGATTACCGGCTGACCCGCGCCGCCTTGACGCGCCCGCCGCTGGCCTTTGTCGGGTTGATCGGATCGGCGACCAAGCGCGCCCGCTTCCTCGCCCGGCTGACCCGTGACGACGTGCCGGACGAAGCCCGCGCCCGGCTGACCTGCCCGATCGGGCTGGCGGCGATCACCGGCAAGGAACCCGACGTGATCGCGCTGTCGGTCCTGGCCCAACTTCTCGCGCTGGGCCGCGAGCCCGCCCCCTACCCCGTTATTGCTGAGTGACCATGACCCTACGCCTTTTCCGTGCCGAACTTTTGTCGATCGGTGCCGATCCCCGCGACGATCCGACCGCGATCCGGCATGAGGCCGACGGGCTGCTCGCGGTCGAGGACGGGCTGGTCGTGGCGCGCGGCGATTATGCGACGCTGGCGCCGCAGTTCGACGGCGTCGCCGTCGAGCAGCTGCCCGGCATCGTCGTCCCCGGCTTTGTCGACGCGCATGTCCATTATCCGCAGATGGACCGCATCGCCTCGCATGGCGAACAGCTGCTCGACTGGCTGGAACGCCATATCTTCCCGGCCGAAAAAGCCTTTGCCGACCCGGCCCATGCCGCCGCCGTCGCCAATGCCTTCCTGACCGAGCTGCTCCGCCACGGCACGACCAGCGCGCTGGTCTTCCCGACCGTCCACCCCGGATCGGTCGACGCGCTGTTCCAGGCGGCACTCGACCGACGGATGCGCATCCTGTCGGGCAAGGTGCTGATGGACCTCGGTCCCGAAGGTCTCCGCGACACGCCCGAGAGCGCCCGTGCGGATAGCGAGGCGCTGATCAAGCGATGGCGCGGGCGCGGGCGGCTGGGCTATGCGGTGACGCCGCGTTTCGTGCTGACCTCGTCCGACGAACAGCTCGTACAGGCCGCCGCGCTGCTCGACGCGAACCCCGATGTGTTGCTGCACACCCATTTGGCCGAGAACCGCCACGAATGCGCCGCCGTCGCCGAACGCTTCCCGCATGCGCACGACTATCTCGACGTCTATGACCGGTTCGGGCTGGTCGGCCCGCGATCGGTGTTCGCGCATGGCATCCACCTGACCGACCGGAGTTGCGCGCGGCTGGCCGAGGCCGGGGCGGGGATCGCGGTCTGCCCGACCTCCAATCTCTTCCTGGGGTCGGGATTTTTCGATTTCGGACAGGCGGACTCGCACCGGCTGCGGCTGGGCCTGGGCAGCGATATCGGCGCGGGCACGTCCTTTTCGATGCTCCACACCGCCGGGGTCGCCTATCAGGCGGCGCTCGCGCGCGAGTTGCGGCTCGATCCGTTCCGTGCGCTCTATCTCGCCACGGCGGGCAGCGCGGCGCTGCTCAACATCGGCGACCGGGTCGGGGCACTGCTGCCCGGACAGGAGGCCGACTTCGTCGTGCTGGACGAAGCCGCCACGCCGCTCCTCGCGCGGCGGACCGCGGGCGCCGACCTGGCCGCACGGCTGTTCGCGATGCAGGTGCTGGGCGACGACCGCACCGTGCGGCGTACCTATGTAATGGGCGAATGCGCCTGGGATCGGGGGACGGGCTGATGCGCAAGCTGGGGTTGCAGCTTCTTGGATGTTTAATGGCACTGCTTGCGGCGACAATGCCCGCGCAGGCGCAGGAGAACCGCCGCCTGGTCGTCATCGACGACGAAGGCTTCGGGCTGGGCCATGTCATGCTGCTCGACGCGCCCGATGTCGAGGTGCTGGGCATTACCACCGTCACGGGCAATGTCTGGGTCAATCGCGCCACCGCCCTGGCGCTTAAGGGCGTCGAGCGGATGGGCCGGAGCGTGCCCGTCGCACAAGGCGCGACCTATCCGCTGGTCAATTCGGAGGTGCTGACCGAACGCTGGGAGGCGCTGTACGGCAAGCTGACCTGGAAGGGCGCCTGGATGCGCCAATGGGTCGAGCCGACGAAACAGAGCACCCCGCCCTATCACCATGCCGATGACCCGGTCGACCTGCCCGGCGGCAATCCGACCACCCGCCCCTCGCCCGAGATCGCCGCCAATTTCCTGCTGCGCATGGTGCACGAGCATCCCGGACAGGTGACGATCATCGCGATGGGGCCGCTGACCAATCTGGCGCTGGCGCAGCGGCTCGACCCCGCCTTTGCCGGTCTGGCGAAGGAGTTGGTCTATATGGGCGGCAGCCTCAATCCCCGTCAGGTCAGGGACGGCGTGTCGGCCAGCCAGTTCGCGCGCGAATTCGTCCATTCGCCGCGCCGCGAGTTCAACGCGCGCTTTGATCCCGAGGCGGCGAGCATCGTGTCGCGCAGCCCGTGGCGGCACATCACCGTCGTCCCCGCCGACCCGTCCACCGCGACCGAGCTGACGCCCGCGCTGATCGCGCGGCTGCGCGCGGTGTCGCCGCCCGCCATGGCAGGCTGGATCGGGTCGCTCGAACCCGGCTTTCCGATGTGGGACGAGATCGCCGCCGCGGTCTGGCTCGAGCCCAAGATCGTCACCACGCGCGACACCGCCTTTGTCGATTACGATACGCAGTTCGGGCCGGGTTACGGCGATATGCTGTCGTGGAGCCCAGGCTATCAGCCGGGGATCGGCGAACAGCGCGCGGAGGTGATCCGCGCCGTCGATCCCGCCCGGCTGGAGGCGCTGATGCTGCGGTTGCTGGCCCGTCCGACCCGGCCTCAGGCCACGGGGGGCTGATAGGCGAACTGGGTGAAGCCCGCCTCGATCTCGCGCAGCACCATCGCGGCGGCATAGGAGGGCGTGCGCGCGGTCGCGGTGCACAGGGCCAGCGTCATCGGGCGCAGCACCTTGTCCGCGATGCGCGTGAACGCCAGCGATCCGGTGCGCACCTCGGTCGATACGTCCAGCGAGGTCAGGATTCCGACGCTGTCGCCCTGCTCGATCAGCGAGGCGATCATCTGGATATTGTCCGACGTCACGCGCCGGTTGAGCGTGACGCCCGACGTCGCCTCCAGCACCGCGACCTGCTGGTGCACGGCCAGCGGCGCGGCCGGGAGGATCACCGATTCGCCGTCGCAATCGGAAAAGCGAATCTCCGGCTGCCCCGCCAGCCGATGCCCCGGCGGCGAGACGATGCCCAGCACCACGTCGACAAAGGCGCGGACCGTCAGATCCTGATAGGATTGCGGGTCGAACAGGATGCCGAAATCGACGTCATTGGCGGCGATCGCGCGCCGCACCTGCTCGTTGCCCAGCACATGCACCCCCATGGTGATGCCGGGATGGCTTTGCTGGATCGCATGGATCGCGGCGGGCATATAGCCCTTGGACAGCGCGTCGATGACCGCGATGTCGACATGGCCGCGCTTCAGCCCGCGCAGGTCCTCGATCTGGGCCAGCGTGTCCCCGAGCTGCTTCTGCCAGCGTCCGCCCGCCGCCATCATCACCTCGCCCGCCGCCGTCAGCCGCAGGCCGGTGGACAGCCGTTCGAACAGCTGCACCCCCAGCCGCGCCTCGGCATTCAGGATCTGCCGGTCGATCGCCGAGGCCGACACCGCCAGCTCATCGGCGGCGCGCCGGATCGAGCCCAGCCGTCCGACCGCCATGAAATATCGAATGAAGCGCGATAGGGCGGGCATGCTCTAATTTATGCAACGGATCGTCGTCATCATTGCGTTTGAATGCAACGATCCCGGCCCGTAGGTCAACTGCCGGTTCGGTATGATGACGCGGCCACCGTGCGATTGCCGCGGAATACGGACCGGCGTGACGACGATGGCCAGACGCCGCCGCGATCACGGGGGAGAGATCAGGGACAAACAGCGACGGACCGGCCCAGGGGAATGGGCCGGACGTCACATGGGGGGCTGACACTGATGACGCTTGCTTGCTCGCTATCGACCATTTCGCGCGCGCCCGGACGAGGGCGCCGCACCGGGATCGCTTTGCTCTTGTCGCTGCTGTGCGGGACCGCGATGACCACGCCCGCCTTCGCCCAGCAGGCGACGACGGCCACCTCGCCCCAGCCCGCCGCGCAGGACGGAGCGGAGATCGTCGTCACCGGATCGCTCGACGCGCTGCCGGTGAAGGATGTCGGCTCGGTCTTCGGATTCGACAAGACGCTGGTCGAAACGCCGCGCTCCGCCTCGACGATCAGCGACGAACAGATCGAGCGGTTCGGCATCACCGACATCTATGATCTGGTCGCGCAGTCGCCCGGCACCTTCACCAACTCCTTCTTCGGGGTGGGCGGCGCGCTCGACATTCGCGGCACGCCGGGCGAGACCTATTTTCGCGGCGTCCGCCGGCTCGACAATGCGGGCAATTATCCGACGCCGATCGCGGCGGCCGATCGGATCGACATCGTGCGCGGCCCCGCCTCGCCCATCTATGGCCCGTCCAAGACGGGCGGCTATCTGAACTTCGTGCCCAAATCGGCGCGGGTCGCGGGCGGCGCGCTGCTGAGCGGTCCGACCGGCGAGGTGAGCTATACGGGCGGCAGCTGGGACCGGAACAACCTGCGCGCCGAGGTGCGCGGGCCGCTGCACCTGGCGGGCGCCGATCTGGGCTATAGCCTCTATGCCGAGGTCGAGGATTCGGGCAGCTATTACCGCAACATGTCGACCCGGCAGACCATCCTGCAGGGCGCGTTCGACCATCAGCTGACCGACCGGATCAAGATCGAGTTCGGCGGCCAGTATCAGAATTTCAAGGGCCAGCAGAATGGCGGCTGGAACCGCCTGACGCAGAAGCTGGTCGACAACGGCACCTATATCACCGGCACCGCCAAGCCGCTCGACACCAATGGCGACGGCCAGATTTCCCAGGGCGAGATCAACGCATCGATCCCCGGCGGCCTGTCGATCTTCGGCAATTACACCTGCCCCAACAGCACGCCCAGCCCCTTCGCCAGCGGCTTCACCAATGCCTGTTTCACCCAGACCTATCCGCAGCTGAACCTGGTCAACACCGGCACGACGACGCTCAGCCGCCGCAACGTGCTGACCGGGCCGAACGACAAGCTGGAAAACAAGCAGACCACGCTCTACTACGACATCACCTTCGATGGGCCGAGCGACCTGACCATCAAGAACCAGCTCTTCTTCGACCACACCCAGAACATCAACAACAATGATTACGGCTTCTCGCAGCGTGTCAAATCCTATGTGATCGAGGACAAGATCGTCATCGCCAAGTCGATCAAGACCGACATCGGCAAATTCTCCGGTCAGTTCTCGCCGTCGGTCCGCTATGTCAATTTTGATTACGGTGATGATTTCGATTACGAATATTTCAGCCGTGTCGACCTGACGCAAAGCTATACGCCCGCGTCGAACCGGCTGCTCGCGAACGAGTGCAATTGCGGCTATACCGACCGGGTCTTCGGCCACACCACCGACTTTGGCCTGGCCGCGCTGGTCGATCTGGATTTCGACTTCGGGCTCGATCTGCTGCTGGGCGGGCGGTACGACAAGGTGGACGCCGCGTCGCGCTATGATCCGACCGTCATGGACCGGGTGCCGACCCGCGTTTCGGCCAAGGGCAGCGACGATGGCTGGTCGTGGACCGCCAGCGCGTCCTACAAGCTGCCCTTCGGCCTGATCCCCTATGCGACCGCGTCGCAGCAGGCGACCATCGTCGTCGGCCAGGGCGCTGAGGTGCTGCCCGAGGCGGTGGCATCGGGCTTCATGTCGACCTCCCGCCTGTACGAAGGCGGCATCAAGGGAAGCTGGCTGAACGAGCGGCTCTATGCGGCGCTCTCGGTCTACAAACAGAACCGGACCGACTTCAACATCCAGTCGATCACCGTCAACCAGGCGGTCGAGACCAAGGGGGTGGAGGCCGAAGCCCGCTGGGCGGTCGACCGCCACCTGCTCGTAACCGGCGCCTATACCCATACCGAGGTCGTCAACCTGACCGGCCTGCAAGCGGGTTCGCTCTTCAGCTTCTTCGGCATCGAGGATCTGGTCAACGTCACCAACCCGACGCTGTATCTGGGCGGCCAGCCGATCGGTTCGGTGCCGATCACCAACCGCAATCAGGCGCGCCGCGCGGGCATTCCCGCCAACCTCTATTCCGCCACGGCGACCTATGGCTTCGACAATGGCCTGTCGGTCAGCGGCAGCGTGGTGAAGGTCGACTCGGTCTTTTCGGGCCAGTCGCAGGCGGTGCGGCTGCCCGGCTATGCGCTGGTCGATCTGTCGACCTCGTATCAGACCGGCCCCTGGCTGTTCCGCCTGGTCGTCAAGAACGCGACCAATGCGCGCTATTTCCGCGCCAACTTCACCGAATTGTTCGGCAGCACCATCGTCCTGCCCGAGCGTCCGCGCAGCTTCCTGGCCTCCGCCGTCTATAAATTCTGAATGGGCGGACGGAGATGCGAGCCGCCCGTTCGCGTCCCCGTCCCGCCGGAGTATCGATCATGAACCCTCTCGTCACCGGGCTGCTGCTCGCCGCCATGGCCCCCGCCCCGCAACCCGCTCCCCAACCCGCCCCACCGCCGTCGCTTTGCGCCATCGCCGCCCCCTGCCCCCGCCCCCTGCCGGTGCGGATGGTCGTCGTCACCATGTTCGAGATCGGCAAGGACGAAGGCGATGTCGCGGGCGAGTTCCAGCTGTGGAAGACGCGGCGCGATCTGCGCCAGCGCATCCCCTTCCCGCACGGCTATCACGACCTCTATTACAACCCAGACACGCAGATATTGGGAGTCGTCACCGGCGTCGGCTCGGTCCGATCCGCCGCCGCGATCACCGCGCTGGGCCTCGACACGCGGCTGGACCTGTCACGCGCCTATTGGCTGGTCGCCGGGATCGCGGGGATCGATCCCGAGGATGCCTCGATCGGCTCGGCGGCCTGGGCGCGCTACAGCGTCGACGGCGATCTGGCGCATGAGATCGACGCGCGCGAGATACCCGCCGATTGGAAGACCGGCTATTTCCCGATCGACCGCAAGGGCCCCAACGACCCCGCGCCGCCCCGGCCCGATGGCGGGGAGGTGTTCGCGCTGAACCCCGGCCTGACCGAATGGGCCTATCGGCTGACGCGCGACGTGCCGCTGCCCGACGATCCGGGGATCGCGCGCGAACGGGCCCGCTATACCGACCATCCCAATGCCCGAAAGCCGCCCTTCGTCCTGATCGGCGACCAGTTTTCGGCGATGACCTTCTGGCACGGCGCGCTGCTCAATCGCTGGGCCAATGATCACACCCGGTACTTCACGCAGGGCAAGGGCAGTTTCGTCACCAGCGCGATGGAGGAAACCGGTACGCTCCAGGCGATCGCTTATCTCTCGAAGATCGGCCGGGTCGACAAGGACCGCGTCCTCGTGCTGCGCGCGGGCAGCAACTACACCATGCCGCCGCCGGGGGTGACCGCCGCCGACTATCTGCTGCGCGAGAATGAGGGTTATGCCGGGCTGAACGCGTCGGTCGAGAGCCTCTACCGGGTCGGCAATAGGGTGGTGGAGGAATTGCTGACCCATTGGGATCGCTACGCCACGACCCCGCCGCGCTGATGCGCCGCCGCCCTGGCGCGGCACGGTCAGGCCACCGCGCCGTCGCCGCTCGTCCGGTTGCCGAAAAAGGCGTTCAGCCCGACCGCGCTGATCGATGCCAGCACGATCCCCGAATGCAGCAACGGGGCCAGCGCGGTCGGCATCGCCTGGAAGAAGCGGTCGGACAGGACCGGGATCAGCCCGACGGCGATCGACACCGCGATCGTCACCAGCCGCTCGAAGGTCAGCTCGACCGACCCCAGGATCCGGATGCCCGTCGCCGCGATCATCCCGAACATGACCAGCGCCGCCCCGCCCA
Organism: Sphingomonas sp. 1185; assembly: GCF_040544655.1. NCBI lineage: Bacteria > Pseudomonadati > Pseudomonadota > Alphaproteobacteria > Sphingomonadales > Sphingomonadaceae > Sphingomonas > Sphingomonas sp. 1185. The sequence goes on along the minus strand of NZ_JBEPKL010000014.1, from coordinate 22,300 downwards.
GCACCGGCAAGGGCACCGCCGCGACCAGCGCCGCCAGCTTCGGACAGACGCCCAGCGTCAGCAGGATCACCCCCGCCCCCGCGCATACGAAGCGCGAGCGGACGCCGGTGATGCTCAGCAAGCCGATATTCTGCGCGAAGGAGGTATAGGGAAAGGTGTTGAAGATGCCGCCCAGCAGCGTACCGGCCGCATCGCCGCGCAGGCCCCGCACCATCTGGCGCTGGTCGATCGGCCGACCGACCATCTGCCCCGCCGCCATGAACATGCCGAAGGATTCGATCATCACCGTCATCATGACCAGGCACATCGCGATCGACGCGGGCAGGTCGAAGGTCGGCAAGCCGAACTGAAAGGGGCGCACCAGCGCGAACCACGGCGCCTCGCGAACCTGGGTCAGATCGACCTGGCCGGTCGCGCCCGCGATGATCGTCCCGACCACCGTCCCCGCCAGCACCGCACCGCTTCGCAACAGGCCGCGACCGAAGCGCATCAGGCAGAGCACGATGGCCAGCGTCAGCAGCGCCAGCAGCAGATGCGCCGGTGCGCCATATCCGGGATCGCTCGGCTGCCCGCCTGCCGTCCAGTTAATGCCGACCCGCATCAGGCTGAGCCCGATCGACAGGATCACCGTTCCGGTCACGGCGGGCGGGAACAGCCGCGACACCCGGCCGACGAACGGCGCGATCAGGAAACCGAACAGCCCGGCGACGATCACCGCGCCGTAAATGCCCTGCAAGACCATGGCGGGCGGCGTGCCATCGGCCTTGCCGGTGGCGATCATCGCCAGCATCGGGCTGATCGAGGCGAAGGTCACGCCCATCACGATCGGCAGGCGGATCCCCACCAGCGGCAGGCCCAGCGTCTGGATCAGCGTGGCGAACCCGCAGGCGACCAGATCGGCGCTGATCAGCATGCCCAACTCCGCAGGGGGCAGGCCCAGCGCGCGGCCGACGACCAGCGGCACCGCCACCGCCCCGGCATACATGACCAGCACATGCTGACAGGCCAGCGGAACCAGCCGCCGCGCGGGCAGCACCGCGTCGACGCCGTCCCCGGCCCGGTCGATCGCGGGCGCGACGGACGGATCGGACATGTCCTGGCCTGCCAGGGGCAACTTCCGTGTCGCCGATTGCATGGGCTTGGATCTCCGTCTGTCCATGAGGTGATGACGGTCATCGTATCGATATCGAAGCGGCCGCCACCAGCGCCGATTCTGGAACGGAGCGATCGAGAAAAGGCATCGCTCCCGACCCGCCATGCCGTTCCATCGCGAACGGCATCGGAAATCGCGCATCCGGGCTATCGCCTGTGTGCACGATTGCGCATGATGACGCCCGCGCCCGCCAATTCCGGCCGATGGAGCCTGCCCGCATGACCGACGACGACTTCATCACCGCGCTGCCCAAGGCCGAGCTGCATCTGCATATCGAGGGCAGCCTCGAACCCGAGCTGATGTTCGACCTCGCCCGCCGCAACCGGGTATCCATCCCGTTCCGTTCGGTGGAGGAGGTTCGGGCGGCCTATGCCTTTTCCAATCTGCAGGATTTCCTCGACATCTATTATGCGGGCGCCGACGTGCTGCGGACGGCGGAGGATTTTCACGATCTGGCGGTCGCCTATTTCGACCGCGCGGCGGCCGATGGCGTGGTCCATGCCGAAATCTTCTTCGATCCGCAGACGCATACCGATCGCGGCATCCCCTTCGACGTGGTGATGGAGGGGCTGCTGGCCGGGATGGCCGCGGCGAAGGAGCGCCATGGCCTGACGTCGAAGCTGATCCTGTGCTTCCTCCGCCATCTGGACGAGGAGGCCGCCTTCGCGACATTCGACCAGGCCGGGAAATGGCTCGACCGCATCGATGGCGTCGGGCTCGATTCGTCCGAGGTCGGCCATCCACCATCCAAATTCGCCCGCGTGTTCGCCGCCGCCGGGGATGCGGGCCTCAAGCGCGTGGCGCATGCCGGGGAGGAAGGGCCGCCCGCCTATGTCCATGAAGCGCTCGATCTGCTCGGGATCGATCGGCTCGACCATGGCAATCGCGCGCTGGAGGACCCGCTATTGACCGCCCGCCTCGCGCGGGAGGCGATGACGCTGACCGTATGCCCACTTTCCAACCACAAACTATGCGTGGTCAAGGACATGACGGACCATCCCATCGACCGGATGCTGCGCCTGGGCCTGCGGGCGACGATCAATTCGGACGATCCCGCCTATTTCGGTGGCTATGTCGGCGACAATTACAGGGCGGTCGCCCGGGCCCGGAACCTGTCCCGCGCCGATCTGGTGACGCTGGCGCGCAACAGCTTCCTCGGATCGTTTCTGGACGATGCCGCGATCGCGGCGCATCTCGCGCGGCTCGACACTTTCGCGCAGCGTTCCGGATAAGCGGCGACGGTTGCCCTGGCGACGCCAGGGGGTAGAAGACGAGCGCCGGCTTCGGGCAGGAATAGACCCGGTCGGCCCAACAAGGATGATGGAAGTTTCGTGGTCACCAAAGTCTATCTGTCCGCCGATCGCCTGCTCGAGGACTCGTTCCGCCTGGCCAATCTGGTGTTCGATTCCGGATTTCGCCCGACCCATATCGTCGGCATCTGGCGCGGCGGCGCGCCGGTGGGCATCGCCGTCCAGGAACTGCTCGAATATCGCGGCGTCCAGAGCGATCACATCGCGATCCGCACCACCTCCTATACGGGAATCGACCAGCAGGACCCGCAGGTCCGCATCTATGGCCTCGGCTATCTGGTCGATGTGCTCAACCCCGAGGATCGGCTGCTGCTGATCGACGACGTGTTCGATTCGGGGCGCTCGATCCGCGCGGTCCTGAAGGAACTGAAGGAGCGGTGCCGGAACAACATCCCGGACGAGGTGAAGGTCGCGACCGTCTATTACAAACCCTCGCGCAACGTGACCGACCTGAAGCCCGATTTCTTCGTGCACCAGACCAATGACTGGCTGATCTTCCCGCACGAGATCAACGGGCTGACCGAGGCGGAGATTCGCGAGCACAAGCACGGCGCCGACATCATCCTGCGCTGACACGAGATTGCCCCTCCCCTTCCGGCAAGGGGCTCATGTTGGTTCAGCGCGATGTCACCGGGGTCCTGCCGAAATGGTAGACGCCGCCCGGCTCGGCCGCGACGAAGCGATCGCGCGGGATGCCCGCGGCGTCGAGGGCCGCCGCCAGTTCCTCTACCGGCGCATCGCGGGCTTCGTCGGTGAGCTGGAACGTGCCCCAATGGATGCCGAGCGCCCGCCCAGCGCCGACATCGGTGAAGATCCGCACCGCGTCGGCCGGGTCGACATGCTGCGCGGCCATGAACCATCGCGGCTCATAGGCGCCGATCGGGATGAGAGCGACATCGGGCGCTCCCAGCCGCTCGCCCACCTGGCGGAAGATGGCCCCGTCGCCATAGCCGGTGTCGCCCACGAACCAGATCGTGCCCGCGCGCGTCTCCAGATAATGGCCGCTCCACAATGTCATCCGCGTGTCGCTCGGCCAGCGATTGGACCAGTGGTTGGCGGGCGTCAGCGTCGTCGCGACGCCGTTGCCCAGGTCGATCCGATCCCACCAGTCGCCGGTCACGCACCGCGCGCCCGGCACCGCGGCGCGAACGACCGTATCATTGCCCAGCGGCATCGCCATCAGCGGATCATGCACGGCGTGAAGGCGACGCAGCGTCGCGATGTCGAGATGGTCGTAATGGGCATGGCTCAGCAGCACGACATCGATCGGCGGGAGCGCCTCGAACGGGATTCCCGGCGCGGTGACACGCTTGGGCCCCAGGCGGCGGAAGGGGCTCGCACGCTCGGACCAGACCGGATCGGTGAGGATGTTCACTCCCGCCGCCTGAACCAGCATCGCGGCATGGCCGACCATGGTGACGGACAGGCCATCGACGCGCGGCCGTGGCATCGCTGGCGTGACCGGCACCGTCACCGGCCATTTGGCGGCAGCGCCCGCCAGCTTCCAGCGCAGGATCGCGCGCAGTCCGCGATCGGTGCTGGCCTGGCCCGGATTGAAGAAGCGCGTGCCGTCGAAATGGTCGCTCGACGGCCCATCGTAATAGCGGTTGCGGGCCATGGTCAGGCGACCCGCATCAATTGCGAGGGATAGGCGGTCAGCATGGCCAGAGCCTCCTCGACCGGCGCGGTCAGCCAGCGTTCCTGATCGTCGGCCGACAGGATGACCGGCATCGCCTTGGGATGCTTGGGCGCGACCAGCGGATTGGGCTCGGTCGTGCAAAAGGCATAGACCCGGTCATGATCCCGGTCGAGCTTCCACAGCCCGGCGAAGCACGGCACCGCCTGATCCTCGACGGTGAACCACCAATGGACGTCGCCCGGCCCCTGGCGATCGGCAGCGGCCTTGGGCTCGGAGAAACGGGTGAAGGGCACGAGACAGCGATGTTCGGCCTTCGCCATCCAGGGCTTCCACATGCCGCTCTGCATGTTGCGCGCATTGGTCCACCAGTCGTGGAGGAAGGGCAACTCCCCCTCGCGCGCAGGCCGCTTGCGCGGCTTGCGGGTCGGGAAACCCCAGCGCATCGTGCTCAGCACCCGCTGGCCCTTCTCCACTCGGACGACATAAGCGGGCTTGCCGGGAGCGGCGTAATCCTTCTCCACCGCCAGCACATTGGCCGCGTCCTCCGTCTCGGACAGCGCGTCGAAATAGGTTCGGGGGTCCACCTTGATGCTGTAAAGATTGCACATTCCGCTGTTCGATCACGGTCGGTGGCATCAGACAAGCCTCTTCCGCGCCGACCACCCTGCGTCGCGTGCGAACGCGAGCCTCATGGCAACGGACGGCGCGCTCCCCTGTCGAAAGACCGGATCGCGAGCCCCGGCTACGGATTGTTGGCTGGGAGATTCTCCGTCGGGCCATCGGCCTAATCATAGCCTGACTGCACCCCGGACTCCGCCGGGGTGGTATGCCCCCTTAGGCAACGGGCCGACTCTGGCGGAGCAACCCCGCCAAGGGCAAGACGACGGCGCAATTCGCAGGGATGATGGCGGACGCCGCCTATCCAGCAATACTTAGGCCGATCAACATCTGGGATCGCCCCTTCTTCCCTCTCCCCTGGACAGGGGAGAGGGTTAGCGAAGCTTGCCAGCCTGCTGGCTAGCGCAGCTTGGGTGAGGGGTCGAGCGAGCCCAAAGGCTCGCGCGCTCGCGAAGCGAGCGCCCACCCCTCACAAAGCTCCGACTAAGCCTTTGCTACGCAAAGACTAAGTCTGCGCAACCCTCTCCCCTCTACGAGGGGCGAGGGACGGAATGGCATCGCTGAATGGCGATCGGCCCTACACATCGTCGTTGGATAGGAATCCAGGCGCGGGGCGACAGAGCGCGTCAAACCCCACTATCGGAGATGCTGCCCCGCCCCGTTCGGCCGAGTGAGGTCGACGGCCGGGTCAGGCATGGCCCTCGAACTTCCCGCGATCGTCTCACCCGGCGCTCGACACCAAGGCAGATTCGAACCCGACCTGCCCTTTGTCGGTTCAGCGCAAAGCGAATGTCCGGTTCAATTGGCGAAGGCCCGTCTCCGCGACGCGGTGCGAGGAAATCACCGCGCCTGAAGGCATGTCCATGGCAATCGGCTTTTCCTGCAGGACCGCCGCATAGAGCGATCGCGCCTCGGAGGCGCGCCCGGTTTGGGCATAGACCGCGGCGAGGTTTAGCATCAGTTCCGGGCTGTCGGGGCTGGCTCGGCGCTCCTGGAGCAGGGTCCGCTCCGCCGCGACCAGCTTCCCGGCTGCGATCTCCTGATAGCCCGTCCGTTGCGGCCAGCGATCCTGCGCGATGGCCGGGGCTGCCATACCCACCGCCGCGACGATCAGAGCCAAAGACATGCCACGCATCGCCCTTCTCCATGTTTCATTTTTATGACGGCATGTTGTCATTTTTGTGAAACCACCGCAAGGGTTGAGGGCGTTGCCAACGGCCGCGCGAAACCGGATTTCCAACGTGGCTTCGAGAGTTCTTCCGGAAGAAAACGGGTGATGGCCACCTTCGCCTAAGGCCGATCATCGAAGGATAGCCCAGTGTGATCGTGGGCCTCTTGCCCCTGCTGATCTCCGGCACCAGCGCGACGCCCTCCGCAATCGGCCGCGCTCACGCCCTGCCTCTTAACCCCTGTCCCCCAGGCATAAAAAAAGGCGGCCTCCGAAGAGGCCGCCCTGGTCCGTCACGAACGGAATCGCGTCGATCAGAAGTCGTTGCGATACTGCTCGTTGCCGATGAAGCCGAGCTTGCTGACCGCCGAACGCTTGATGACTGCCAGGATCTCGTCGACCTTGACATATTTGGCGTCGGGGGCCGGCTGGAAGTGCAGTTCCGGCTCGGGGTTCATGGCGGCCGTCTGGTCGAGATACTGACGCAGCGTCACCTCGTCGACCGGCGTGCCGTTCCAGGTCACCGTACCGGCGGCGTCGATGCCGACCTTGTTCTTCTCGCTGTTCACGACGGGCGTGTTGTTCTTCGAGTTGACCGGCAGGTCGACCTTCACCGCGTGAGTCTGGATCGGGATGGTGATGATGAACATGATGAGGAGCACGAGCATGACGTCGATCAACGGCGTCGTGTTCATGTCCATCATCGGCTCGCCATCATCGGATCCGGCGCTCATTGCCATGGCGTGCTAACTCCTATTCTGTCCGCCCGGCCGATCAGGCGCGGGGGTTGCCGCCGGGGGGCGGCTCGGAGATGAAGCCGACACGGGCGAAACCGGCCTGCTGCATCGTGTAGATGGTGCCGCCAATGCACCGATACGGCGTATTCACGTCGCCGCGAATATGCGCCTCGGGCAGCTGATCGGGCGTGATGTTCGGCCCGAGCCGCTCGATCTCGGCCTTCAGCTTCTGAACCGCCTTGTCACGCAGCTCGGTCGAGGTCACGGGGCTGAGGCCCCAATACACCTTGCACTGACCATTTTCGCTGGTCACCGAAAGCGAGACGTTTTCCGGCTTCGTCGTCGTCGGATCGAAGCGGACGCTCGGCAGCTTGAGCGGAACGGTCTGAATCACGACCGGAACCGCGATCAGGAAGATGATGAGGAGAACCAGCATGACGTCCACGAGGGGCGTCGTGTTGATCTCCGACATCGGTTTCTCGGCGGAGTCCCCGCCAACGCTCATCGCCATGAGAGAGCTATCCTATCCATGCATTCTTTCGCCGTCCCGGAGCCGGGTCGACGGGGGGTGGCGGGGCCGTGCCGCGAACGGCCGGTCCCCGCCCCCTTAGGCTCAGGCGCGCGTCTGAACGCCACCGGCCTGACCGGCCGTGGTCGTCGCCGGGGTCGCCTTGACGGCGGTCGGCTTGGCACCGGCAACGGCCGGACGAACCGCACCGTTCGAGGCCAGGAAGCCCAGCACGTCGTTCGAGAACGACGACAGGTCTTCCGCAATGCCCTTGTTACGACGCTGCAGCCAGTTGAAGGCGAGCACCGCCGGAACGGCGACGACGAGACCCAGCGCGGTCATGATGAGCGCTTCACCGACCGGACCGGCGACCGCGTCGATCGACGCCTGGCCCGACGAGCCGATCTTGATGAGCGCGCGGTAGATGCCGATAACCGTACCGAACAGACCGATGAACGGCGCGGTCGCACCGACGGTCGCCAGGAAGGCGAGACCGCCGCCCAGCTTCGAGTTGATCGCGGCTTCCGAACGCGCCAGCGAGCCGTGCAGCCAGTCATGCGCTTCGACCGGATCGGTCAGCTTCGAATGCTGGTCCTGCGCGGCCAGACCGTCGTCGACGATCTGCTTGTAGGCCGAGTTCTTCTCGAGCTTGGCCGAACCTTCGCGCAGCGAGTTCGACGACCAGAAGCCCTGACGGACGCGCTTCGCCTGGTTGATGATCTTCTGCTGCTCGAACAGCTTCGAGAACAGGATGTAGAACGACACGATCGACATCAGGCAGAGGATGGTGAACACCGACTGCGAGATGAGGCCGCCCTCTTTCAGAGCCTGGCCGAGGCCGTACGGATTTTCGGCACCGGCCGCAGCGCCGCCCGCGGCGAGGATGGTGGTGAGCATGATTGGTTAGGTCCTCTGACTAAAGCGTTGGGTGTGATCGGCTTTTAGCCGTTATTCCTGTGGCAGCTGCCAACGGATGTTAAGCGTGTACGACGATGCGACGGGGTTGCCGGCCGCGTCCTGGGCGGGCGTGAAACGCACGCGCGCCTTGGAGATGCGGCAGGTGGCATCGTCAAGGGCCCGGTTGCCGCTGCCCGACAGGATCGTGCAGTCGGTGACGCGCCCATCGGTGCCGATCGACAGCTTGGCCGACACGCGGCCTTCCGCGCCTTCGCGCTGGGCCGAGGGCGGATAGGCGTCGGGACCGAAATACTGGCCCGGGTTACCGCGCAGACCGGCAGCCTTCGAGACCGTCGGCGCAGGCGGCGGCGCGGGCGGAGCCGGCGGCGCAGGCGGGGCCGGCGGTGCGGTCGGCTGGCTGAGCGGGATGATGCTCGTCGTCGAGATCGTCGGCGCCGGCGAGGGCACGTTGACGATCGGCGGCGGCGTCACCACCGTGGTCGGCGGCGGAGGCAGGTTGGGCTGCTCCGGCGGCGGGGGCGGCGGTTCATCCGGCGGTGGCGGGGGCGGCGGCTCCTCCACGTTGAACGTGTCGAGCTTTTCGGTCGCCTTCTTCACGTACTGGTATGCCAGTCCCGTGACGAAGGCGTAGCCCAGGGCAGCATGGATGAGCACGACGATAACGATCGCGACCACCTTGCCCCCGGACATCTTCTGGTCAGTATAGGCCATTCAGCAACGAAACTCCTCAGTCTGCCAGTTTCGCCTCGCCGTAGCGTGGGGACGTGGGAAACTCCTGCCATGCGCTCACGCATGCGGCAGAGCCTCGGACCCTATCGTCACGGCTGGCGCGGTGCAATCAGTTTGTCGGACGTAATAAACGTACAAGCACGCCATGACAAAATTATTTCTGTACCGTTAATACACGAAGGAGTAGCGCGAAGCGATGAAACCCCTCTCCCACGCCCTCCATGCTACCACCATCGCGGCCGCGATGCTATCGTTTGCAGGCCCGGTCGGGGCGCAAGTGGCGACCGCGCCGTCGGTGCGCGCGGGCGATCCGATGGTAGCGCAAACAGGCCCCGGCTATGCCGACCTCGCCGACCTCGTCCTGTCCGCCCCGGTGATCGCCGACGTGACGATCCGGTCGGCGGCCGCGATCAAGGGGCCCGAGGCCGCCGGCGTCGCACCCGGTCGGCAGCGTTTCTATGTCGAGGCGGATGTCGGCACGCTGATCCGCGGATCGGGCGGCCTGCCGGCACGCGTCGGCTATCTCTACGATGCGGCGACGGATGCGCGGGGCCGCGCGCCGCGGCTGAAGAAGATGCACGTGCTGATCTATGCACGGCGGGTGCCCAATGCCCCCGACCAGCTCCAGCTGGTCGCGCCCGATGCGCAGCTGCCCTGGACGCCCGAGACCGAGCAGCGCAGTCGGACCATCGCGCGCGATGCGCTGTCGCCGGACGCGCCGCCGGTCATCACCGGCGTCGGCAATGCCTTTTACGTGGCGGGCAGCCTGCCCGGCGAAGGCGAGACACAGATATTCCTCACCACCGCCAATAATCGCCCGGTCTCATTGTCGGTCCTGCGGCGTCCGGGCGAGGAGCGCCGCTATGCCGTGGCGCTGAGCGAGATCGTCGACGAATCGGCGGCGCCGCCCGCGCGCGATACGCTGCTCTGGTACCGGCTGGCCTGCGCGCTGCCCGAATCGCTGCCCGATCGCAGCACCGCCTCGCTCTCGCCGCAGGATGCCCAGGCGGCGCAGGAGGATTATCGCTTCGTCATCCAGAAGCTCGGCCCGTGCGTCCGCGAGCGTCAGTTGCCCAGCGTCAGCAACTGACCCGTGACGGCGTGCGCGGCGGCGAGATAGGCGACCGCCGCCGCGACCGCCTGATCGGACGCGGCATCCCGGCAAATCACGGCGTTGACCCGCGCATCGGGAGCGGCGGCGACCGCGAGCGGCCCGATCGCCGCCTCCGCCATCGCCTGCGCCACGGGATCGCGACCGGGGCGCAGCACCAGGATCAGGTCGCAGCCGGGATTCGCCGCGACGAGCGCCGCGACATCCTCCCCCGGCGCCACGTCGATTCGCCGCGCGGTCATGCCCGGATCAGCGACGGTGGCGGACCAGCGTGATGCCGATCGCCTCGCCATCCTCGGCGATGGCCAGCTTCACGATCTTCACCTTCACGCGCCGAACCCGCTTGTCCTGAAGGAACAGCGTGTCGCAGATATGGTCCGCAACCCCCTCGATCAGCGTGAAATGCACGCCTTCGGGCAACTGCGTCGCGGCATGTTTCAGGTCGAGATAATTCTTCGACTCGCCCAGCGGCGTGTCGGGCGCATAATGGGCGGGACAGTCGAGATCGACGGTCAGCGAGATGCGCAGCGGTTGCGGCAGATGCGTTTCCTCGGAGTAGATGCCGGTCAGCACCTGGACTTCGAGGTCGTGGACTTCGAGCTGGAGACGGTCTTCCATGCCAGGGCTCTAGCAGAGCCCGCGCGCAAGGGAAGTGGCGGCGCGGAGCCGCGGGGCTTTGCATCCGCCGAGGAGCGGATTAAGGGCGCGCGCATTCTCCCCTCTCCTTCTGCCGCGATCGGACCCCACCCGTTGTGACCGAGACGACTGCCCTTGTTCCGCTCGACAGGGTCGATCCCGCCGCCGTGGAGGCGCTGCTCGACCGCGCCTTTCCGCCGGGGCGCCAGGCGCGGACCGCCTATAAGGTGCGCGGGACCGTCGCGGCGATCGCCTCGCTCTGCTTTGCCGCGCTGGACGAGGACGGCGCGCTGCTGGGTTCGATCCAGTGCTGGCCGGTCGCGCTCGCCGACGATGCGGGCGGGGTGCATCCCATGGTGATGGTCGGCCCGGTCGCGGTCGCCCCCGATCATCAGCGGGACGGCCTGGGACGCCGCCTGCTGGCGCACATGCTCGCCGCCGCCGTCGAACAGGGGCTGGACCGCGCGATGATGCTGATCGGTGACCCGGAATATTATGGCCGCTTCTTCGGCTTTACCGCCGACCGGACGGCGGACTGGCGACTGCCCGGCCCGGTCGAGCGGCACCGGCTGCTGGCGCGCGGCCCCGATGTGCCGGCCTGTCCCGGCATGCTGAGCGCCGCGGGCTGAGGCCGGGCTTTACCTGCGCGCCTCGCGTCCCTAACTCAGACCGATCATGCCCATGGCGCCGCCCCCCGACCTGTCCTCGCTCAGCCTCGCCGAGATCGTGCGCGCGATGGAGGCGCAGAAGCTGCCCCCCGTCTCGCAATGGAATCCCACCCATTGCGGCGACAGCGAGATGCGGATCGCCCGCGACGGCACCTGGTATCATCAGGGCAGCCCGATCGGCCGCCCCGCCATGGTCCGGCTGTTCTCGACCATCCTGCGTCGCGAAGCCGATGGCCGCCACGTCCTGGTCACGCCGGTCGAAAAGCTCGACATCGCGGTCGAGGATGCGCCCTTCGTCGCGGTGACGCTCAAGGCGCAGGGCGAGGGCCGCGACGCGCGGCTGACCTTCCAGCTCAACACCGGAGACCTTGTCGCGGCGGGCCCCGCGCACGGCCTGCGCTTCGCCGAGGGCGAGGATGGCCCCCGCCCCTATCTGCATGTCCGCGACGGGCTGGAAGCGCTGATCGCGCGGCCGGTCTATTACGAACTGGCCGAACGGGCGCTGGCGGAGGGCGACACGCCACCGGGTCTGTGGAGCGACGGCGCCTTCTTTCCCATCGCGCCCGCGACCGACGCATGACGCTGGCCGAAAGGCTGGCACAGGCGATGGCGCGGATACCCGTTGCCGACCTGTTGACCGGCGACGGGGACATCCTACCCGAAACCGCCGCGACACCCACCGCCGCGGCGGTGCTGGTGCCCGTCACCGATCGCGCCGAGCCGGGCCTCGTCCTGACCCAGCGGACCGAGCATCTGCGCAACCATGCCGGGCAGATCGCCTTTCCGGGCGGCCGCGCCGATCCGGGCGATGTCGATCTGGTCGCCACCGCGCTGCGCGAGGCGGAGGAGGAAATCGGCCTGTCGCCGCACGCGGTGACGGTGATCGGGCTCGCCGACCGCTATCGCACCGTCACCGGGTTCGAGGTGACGCCGGTGCTGGGCGTCATCCCGCCCGACCTGACCCTGTATCCATCCGAGGCGGAGGTGGCGAACCTGTTCGAGGTGCCGCTCGCCTATGTCCTCGATCCCGCCCATCACCGCCGGGTCAGCGCACCCTGGCGCGGGCAAACCCGTCATTTTTACGAGATATTATGGAACGACCGGCGCATCTGGGGCGCGACAGCCGCGATGATCGTCAACCTGTCGCGGCGGCTGCAATGGGCGGCATGACGGCTGCGACCGCCCCCTGGACCGAGCGGACCGACCTGATCGCGCTGGCCGAGCGGCTGGAGGCGCGGTTCGTCGGCGGCGCGGTGCGCGATTGGCTGCTGGGCCAGGCGGTGGCGGACATCGACCTCGCCACGCCGCTGTCGCCCGAGACGGTCATCGCGCGCGTGCGCGAGGCGGGGTTCAAGCCGGTGCCGACCGGCATCGCGCATGGCACGATCACCGCCGTCCTGCCCGATGGCCCGGTCGAGGTCACGACGCTGCGCCGCGACGTGTCGACCGACGGCCGCCACGCCGTCGTCGCCTTCACCGACGACTGGCGCGAGGATGCGGCGCGGCGCGACTTCACGATGAACGCGCTCTATGCCGATCCGGTGACGGCCGAGCTGTTCGACTATTTCGGCGGACTGGACGATCTGAAGGCGGGGCGGGTCCGCTTCATCGGCGATCCGTTGCAGCGTATCGCCGAGGATCATCTCCGCATCCTGCGCTTCTTCCGCTTTCATGCGCGCTTCGGCCAGGCGATCGATCAGGCCGGACTCGACGCCTGTACGCAGCGCGCCAACGACCTGATGGCGCTGTCGCGCGAACGGATCGCGGCCGAATTGCTGAAGCTGCTGGTGGCGGCGCGCGCGGTGCCGGTGGTCGCGCTGTTGGTCGAACAAGGCATCTTCCGCGCGGTCATCCCCGAGATCGATAGCGCCGGGGCCGACCGGCTGGCCCGCCTCGCCGAAGCGGAAGCGGCGGCGGGGATCGCCCCCGACCCGATCCGCCGCCTCGCCGCGCTGCTGCCCCCCGAAGCCGCCGAACCGGTGGGCGCGCGGTTGAAGCTGTCCAACCTGGACCGCAAGCGCCTGATCGCCGCGACCGCCGGGCCGGGCGATGAGGGGCCCCATGCGCTGGCTTACCGGGTGGGCACGACCGGCGCGGTCGACCGGCTGTTGCTGGCGGGCGAATCGGTGGCGGCGATCCGCGACTGGACGCCCCCTGCCCTGCCGCTGACCGGCGGGGCGCTGGTCGAGCGCGGGGTGCGCAAGGGCCCCGATGTCGCGCGGCTGCTGCGTCAGGTGGAAACCCGGTGGATCGCGGAGGGCTTTCCGGACGCGGGCCGGGTCGCCGAGCTGGCCGATGCGGCGGTGGCTCAGGCCTGAGCCGCGATCATCGCCCAGGCCGCCTCGGGGTCGAGCGGCTTGGCATAGAGATAGCCCTGGCCATAGGTGCAGCCCAGCGCCGCCAGCGTCTGGCCGAGTTCGATCGTCTCGATCCCCTCGGCGGTGGTCTTCATGCCCAGCGCCTGCGCCAGACCCATGATCGCGCGGACGATGGCGATCTTGTCGCGGTCGGCCAGCATGCCGTTCACGAAGCTGCGGTCGATCTTGAGAATGTCGATGGGCAGTTTCTGGAGATAGGCGAGATTGGAATAGCCGGTGCCGAAATCGTCCATCGCCACCGTCGTGCCGAGTTCCTTCAGCCCCTCCATGATCATGGTCACGCCGTCGGGATCGCCGACGATCGCGCTTTCGGTCAGCTCCAGCGTCAGCCGGTCGCCCGCGATCCCGGCCTTGCCCAGCGCGCCGTCGATCACGGCCGGGATGGCATCGCGCTGAAGCTGGATCGCCGAGACGTTGACCGACATCCGCATCCCGCACGACCCGCCCGCGATGCGGTCCCATTCGGCCAGCTGCATCGTCGCCTGCTGCACCGCCCAGCGGCCGAGCGGCACGATCAGCCCCGATTCCTCGGCGACCGGGATGAAGTCGACCGGGGAATGATCGCACCCCTCGGCATCGCGCCACCGCGCCAGCGCCTCGAACGAGACCATGCGGCCCGTTGAGAGATCGCAGATCGGCTGATAGGCGAGATGCAGCTCCTCACGCTCGATCGCGCGGCGCAGCGCGGTCTCCATCGCGAACTGGGCGCGCGCGATGGTGAAGGCCTGGGGGTGATAGACCTCGGTCCGGCCCGCCGCCTTGGCGCGTTTCACCGCGAACTGGGCGTGGCGGATCAACTCCTCGGCATCGCCGTCGCCATCGTCGTCGGCGTTGAAGGCGATGCCCACCGACGCCTCGACATTCACCTCGTAATCGGTCAGCCGGAAGGGCGAACGCAGCGCGCGGTCGATCCGGTCGGCCAGGACATGCGCTTCGTCCTCGCTCTCGTCGATCATCATCAGGATGCCGAATTCATTGCCGCCGATCCGCCCGATCGAGTCGCGCGACCGCAGCGCGCCCTTCAACCGGCGTGCGACGGTGATCAGCAGCTCGTCCCCGACCAGCGAGCCCATACAGGCGTTCAGCCGACCGAAGCGGTTGAGATCGATGACCAGCACCGCATGCGAATGGCCGGTCGCCATCATCGCCTCGATCAGGTCGCCAAATCCCTGACGATTGGGCAAGCCGGTCAGGCTGTCGGTCGTCATCTCGCGCCGCAGGCTGCGCTCGGTATGATGCTGGGCGGTCTGGTCGACCAGCATGAGAACATATTGGTCCGCGCGTTCCTCCGCCGAGCGGGCGAGCGTGACCTGAAAATACCGGCAGTCGATGGCCTCGCCGAGCGCCAGCGGGAATTCGATCGACTTGCCGCCCAGGCTCTGGAGATCGCCGATTCGCTTCGTCACCTCGGCCATGATCAGCGCATCGGAC
This sequence comes from Sphingomonas sp. 1185, assembly GCF_040544655.1. Taxonomy (NCBI): domain Bacteria; kingdom Pseudomonadati; phylum Pseudomonadota; class Alphaproteobacteria; order Sphingomonadales; family Sphingomonadaceae; genus Sphingomonas; species Sphingomonas sp. 1185. Next base: position 7,296 of record NZ_JBEPKL010000014.1, on the reverse strand, counting down.
CGCGCCTCGGTCAGACCGGCACGGCGATAGGGGGCGTTGACCGTGACGATGCCGGGCCCATCCGCGCGCATCGCGATTTCCGCCGCCGGGATCGCCATGATCTCGACCGCGCACGATGTCAGAGTCGCGATCGGGCGCGGCAAGGGTCGCGGGATTGGATAAGCGGTCGAAGCCATCTACCGACCATTTATCGGCCGATCGTTAAAACCCCCTAAAATTTCAGCGAAATTGACGCCGTAAACGGTTCAGTCCGCCATAATCGGAAACACGCCGTCGATCGGGGGCAGTCAATCGAAACGATTATCGCGGGGGAAGCCGGTCGGCGGCATCCGCCCCGCCGCCCCGCGCGCGGTCCGCCAGGCGGACAGATCGGCCTCGGTCCGCACGCGCCCCGTCTCGCCGCCCATCGGCCAGCTCAACCCGTCCTTGAAGACGAAGGTCGTCGCATCGGACAGGCCGCCGTCGCGATAGCGTTGCAGCTGGACCCCGGTGCCGCGCGACAGTTCGACGAACTCGGTCAGCGGGAAGACCAGCAATTTGCGATTGTCGCCGATCGCCGCGACATAATCGTCGTCCGCCCCGACCGGACGCACGACCTTCAGCGCCGCCCCGGCGCGCGGCGTCAGCACCGTCTTGCCTTTTCGCGTCTCGGCGATGGTGTCGGCGGTCGGCACGACGAAGCCGCGCCCGTCCGAGGCGGCGACCAGCAGCTTGGCCGCGCGCGCGGCGGGCAGGAAGCCGACGATGCCGATCGATCCGTCCAGGTCGATCATCGCGCGCACCGGCTCGCCGAAACCGCGCCCGCCGGGCAGCTTGTCGGCGGCCAGGGTGAAGAACCGCCCGTTTGCCGCCGCCAGCAACAGCTTGTCGGTGGTCTGCGCGTGGAAGGCGAAAGCGGGGCCGTCGCCTTCCTTGAACTTGGCGGTATCCGCCGAGGCCAGGTCGACATGCCCCTTCATCGCGCGAATCCAGCCGCGCTGCGACAGTATGACGGTGATCGGCTCGCGCTCGATCATCGCCTCCAGCGGGATGTCGCGGGTCGGCGCGGCTTCCTCGATCAGCGTGCGGCGCGCGCCCAGCGCGGTGTCGGGACCATAGCGGTCGCGTATCCGGCCCAGGTCCTTCTTCATCCGCGTCCGCTGGCGCTGTTCGGAGCCGAGCAGCAGGGTGAGCTGCTCGCGTTCCTTGTCGAGCTTGTCGCGCTCGCCGCGAATCTCGAACTCCTCCAGCCGCCGCAGCGAACGGAGGCGCATGTTGAGGATCGCCTCGGCCTGACGGTCGGTCAGACGGAATTCCGCGATCATCACCGCCTTGGGCTCGTCCTCGGTGCGGATGATCTCGATCACCCGGTCGAGGTTGAGATAGGCGACCAGATAGCCGTCGAGCAGCTCGATCCGGTCGGCGATCTTGCCGAGCCGATGTTCGGAACGCCGCCGCAGCACCACGAACTGATGCTCGACCCAGGCCGCCAGCGCCTCGCGCAGGGACATGACGCGCGGGGTGCGGTCCTTGTCCAGCACGTTGAGGTTCAGGCTGATCCGCGTCTCCAGGTCGGAGAAACGGAACAGCCCGTCCATCAGCACCTGCGGATCGACGGTGCGCGCGCGCGGCTCCAGCACGATGCGGACCTGCGCATCCGATTCGTCGCGGACATCGGCCAGGATCGGCAGCTTCTTGTCGTTGATGAGCGTGGCGATCTGTTCGATCAGCTTGCCCTTGGCGACGCCGTAAGGGATTTCGCTGACGACGATCTGCCAGCCGCCGCCCTTCTCGCGCTCAATCTCCCAGCGCGCGCGGACGCGGAAGCCGCCCCGCCCGGTGGTGTAGCTTTCGCGCAATATGGCAGGCGCATCGACGACGATGCCGCCGGTCGGGAAGTCCGGCCCCTTGACCAGCGACAGGATCGCATCGTCATCGGCATCGGGCCGATCGACCAGCAGGATCGCGGCCTCCAGCAACTCGGCGGCGTTGTGCGGCGGGATGCTGGTCGCCATGCCGACCGCGATCCCGCTCGCGCCATTGGCCAGCAGATTGGGGAACAGGCCGGGGAACAGCTCGGGCTCCTGCTCCTCGCCATTATAGGTCGGGCGATAGGCGACGGCATCCTCGTCCAGCCCATCCATCAGGTCGATCGCGACCTGGGTCAGCCGCGCCTCGGTATAACGATAGGCGGCGGCGTTATCGCCGTCGATATTGCCGAAATTGCCCTGCCCGTCGACCAACGGATAGCGAAGCGCGAAATCCTGCGCGAGACGGACCATCGCGTCATAGACCGACTGGTCGCCATGCGGATGATATTTACCGATCACGTCGCCGACGACGCGCGCGCATTTCTTGTAGCCCGCCGCCGGGTCGAGCTTGAGCAGCCGCATCGCCCAGAGCAACCGGCGATGTACCGGCTTCAGGCCATCGCGCACATCGGGCAGCGAGCGCGCCGTGATCGTGGACAGCGCATAGACCAGATACCGTTCAGACAGCGCACTGTCGAAGGGGGCATCGAGGATGCCGACGGGGGGATTGTCGCGGAGATCGATCGCCATGGGAGCGTCGCTTCTAGCAAGCGATGCGCGCAGGGGCAATCGGGCGGATCAAAAAGAGAACAAATGGCCGGAGACTGGCCGGAGACAGGATCGCCGGGGCAAGGCGGGCACGTTGGGAGCGCCGCGCCCGCCTGCCTTGCGGCCATCCCGGTCAGGCGTGGTTCGCCTGCGCCTGGTTGACGTCCTGGGTGAAGTGGTTGCCCGCCGCGACCGTGCAGTTCTGGAACGCGACGGGGGTGAAGGTCTCGACCCCGGCGACTTCCTCGTCGGTCACGGCCTTGCCCTTGGCATTATGGCCGGGCGCGAAGGCGATGGCCTCGGGACGGAAGGTGGCGAGGACATCGGCGGTATCGCGACAGGCGACGGTCCGCTCCGTCCTGCCGTTCTTGACCACCGCGATGGCCTCCATGCCATTGGCCAGCGGAACACGCGCCTGTTCATAGACCAGCGGCGCCTGCACCATGTGCATCGGCCGCGCCACGGCAGCACCCGCCGTCAGCATCAGAACCCCACCAACAACACCGATCATCAGCTTGTTCATGACTTCCTCCTTTGCAAGTATCGACAGAACCCATGACTTGGATTATCGGTTTCCTATACTTCATACCTTACCATTTTTTCATATTCTGTGAAAATCACGTCCATCATTGCCGGGACATTACGTGATCTTCATCTTTCATACGCCTTTCGTTGCTTGGGCGACGGAAGGAGCCTGTCCGCACCGCAAGGCCGCACGCCTCCATTGCGCCCGCCCGCACCTTCGATTATAGGCCGCGCCATCCCGCCTCGGGCCTCAGCATGTGGGGCACCGGGGCTGTACTCATTTCAGGGGACCGCCGCATGGCTCGCCGCCGCCAAATCTACGAAGGCAAGGCCAAGATCCTGTACGAGGGCCCCGAGCCCGGCACGCTGATCCAGTATTTCAAGGACGACGCCACCGCGTTCAATGCCCAGAAGAAGGGCACGATCAACGGCAAGGGCGTGCTCAACAACCGCATCTCCGAGCATGTCTTCACCATGCTCGACCATATCGGCGTGCCCACCCACTTCATCCGCCGCCTGAACATGCGCGAGCAGTTGATCCGCCAGGTCGAGATCGTGCCGATCGAGGTCGTGGTGCGCAACGTCGCGGCGGGCTCGCTGTCCAAGCGCCTGGGCATCGAAGAGGGCGTGAAGCTGCCCCGCACGATCATCGAATATTATTACAAGGACGATGCGCTGGGCGACCCGATGGTCACCGACGAGCATATCGCCTGCTTCGGCTGGGCCAGCCAGGAAGAGATGCACGACATCGCCGACCTGGCGATCCGCGTGAACGACTTCCTGTCGGGCATGTTTGCCGCGATCGGCATCCGCCTGGTCGACTTCAAGCTGGAATTCGGCCGCATCTGGGACAATGACTTCGGTCGGATCATCCTGGCGGACGAGATCAGCCCCGATGGCTGCCGCCTGTGGGACATGACCACCAACGAAAAGCTGGACAAGGATCGCTTCCGTCGCGACCTGGGCGGCGAGGTGGAAGCCTATCAGGAAGTGGCGCGCCGTCTGGGCCTGCTGCCCGAGGGGGGCGACACCGCTGTCCTCGACCTCGAAGAACACCGCAAGAGCCGGGGCAAGTAATGAAGCTGAAGATTTTCGTCACCCTGAAGCCCGGCGTGCTCGACCCGCAGGGCAAGGCGATCCACCACGCGCTGGAAAGCCTGGGCTTTGCGGGCGTGAACGACGTCCGCGCGGGCAAGCTGATCGAGCTGGAAGTCGCCGACGCGACCACCGACGCGCAGATCGACGAGATGTGCCGCCAGCTGCTCGCCAACACCGTGATCGAGAATTACAGGGTGGAGCGCGCCTGATGAAGACCGCCGTAATCGTCTTTCCGGGCTCGAACTGCGACCGCGACCTCGCCGTCGCGCTGGAGGCGGTGACGGGCGTCAAGCCGGCCATGGTCTGGCACGGCGACAGCGAACTCCCTGAGGGGTTGAGGCTGATCGGCGTGCCGGGCGGCTTTTCTTACGGCGATTACCTGCGCTGCGGCGCGATCGCGGCCCGCTCGCCGATCATGCGCGCGGTCGTGGAGTCGGCGAACAAGGGCACGCCGGTCTTCGGCGTGTGCAACGGCTTCCAGGTGCTGGCCGAAACCGGGCTGCTGCCGGGCGCGCTGATGCGCAACCGCTCGCTCAACTTCGTCTGCCGCGACGTGGATCTGGAGGTGGCCAGCACCGACAGCGCCTTCACCCGGCTGTATCAGCAGGGCGAGACGATCCGTATCCCGGTCGCGCATCATGACGGCAATTATTTCGCCGATGCCGACACGCTCGACCGCCTCGAAGGCGAAGGCCGCGTGGCCTTCCGCTATGCCGAGGACGTCAACGGCTCGGCGCGGTCCATTGCGGGCGTGCTGAACGAGAAGCGCAACGTGCTGGGCATGATGCCCCACCCCGAGCGCCGCATCGAAGCCGCGCACGGCGGCGACCATGGCCGACGCCTGTTCGAGGGCCTGCTGGAGATGGTGGGGGCCTAAACGCCCCTCCCCCGTTCAGCCTGAGCGAAGTCGAAGGCCACGGGATGAAATCTGAAAAGGGGGGGCGAGACGACTCGCTTCCCCTTTTTTGTTCGCGCCGAGGCGCGGAGGACGCAGAGGTGTCTGGTCTTGTGGAGGCCTTATCCCTTCCGCCTCATGCTTGCGGCAAAAGCATGCGGCTACCGCCACGTAGGGCAGCTCTGCGCCCTCTGCGCCTCTGCGCGAACCCATTCATGCCCCACTCCTTCGCGTCTTCGCGTGAACCCAAATCAAATCCGCGCCCGGAACGGCGTGAAGTCGGTCCCCTCGTCGAACACGTCCACCCCTTCGGCGCGCTTCAGACCGCCGACGATCAGATAGGTCAACGGGGTCAGCAATACCTCCCAGCCCACCTTCAGCACCCATTGTGTGAACAGCACGACGACCACCAGATGCATGGTCCACCCCTCCGCACCCAAGAAGGCGAGCGGATAGAAGATCAAGCTGTCGACCCCCTGCCCAATCACCGTCGAGCCGATCGTGCGCGACCAGAGATGCCGCCCGCCGGTCCACAGCTTCATGCGCGCCATGACAAAGGCGTTGGCGAACTCGCCCGCCCAGAAGGCACAGATGCTGGCAAAAACGATCCGGCGGACCTGGCCAAAGATTACCTCATAGGCGGCCTGGTTGGTCCAGCTGGGCGCTGGCGGCAACTTGACCACCACCCAGCTCATGAAGGCCATGAAGAGCAGCGCCACGGTTCCCGCCCAAATGACCCTCCGCGCGCGGGCATAGCCGTAAACCTCGGTCAACACGTCGCCGATGACATAGCTGAGCGGAAAGAACAGGATGCCCGCCCCGAACGGCCACTCACCAACGAACGGCAGGGTGATGACCGCCACCTTGCCCGCGCCGATGACGTTGGACAGCAGCAGGATGGTGACGAACGCCGCCATGACGAAGTCGAACCAGCGAAAGGCCGACCGCTCCAGATCGCGGCCCGCGACCATCCGTTCCCCGCTCATTACGATCCCCTCAAAGCCGTACGGACCGTTGTTTATCGCCATTCCCTTGGCGGTCAAACCACGCTAGGGACACCGCCATCCGCGCGTCCGTAGCTCAGTTGGATAGAGCAAGGAGCTTCTACCTCCTCGGTCGGGGGTTCGAATCCCTCCGGGCGCGCCATTTCTGTTCAGCTTTGGGCACTGCGGCACTCGGCGTCTGGGATGCTATGATCGCGCGTTCCAACATCGCGTTGCGCCCCGTGATCCGAACCTCGCGGTCGCCGACTTCGACGCGGTCCACGAGCAGGTGGATGTATTCCTTGCGCGTCCTGCCGTCCGACTCGTCCAGCTTACGGCGAAGCAGATCGCCGAACCGGGCGATGATTTCAGGCGTGATTCGCCGATCACCGGCGTCGAGCTGCCGTTCGAGGACGGCGATGTCGGCTTGGGTGCTGGCCTTCTGCGCACGGATGTTGCCGAGTTCACTGGCGACTTGCGGATCGTCGGGGCTCAGCGTGTTGTTACGGACCAGCCTGATTACGCTGGCGCTCTCGCCATCGAGTTGGGTCAGCCGGGCGCGTAGCCGCTTCAGTTCAGCGGCGCGCTCCGCGACGGCGGTTTCCGACCGGTCCAGCCATGTCTGCAGAAGCGCGGTCAGCCGTTTCGGCTGGACGAGATGACGGGTCACCGCGCCGACGACCAGATCGTCCAGCTGCCCCATCGGGACACGACGCCCCGTGCACGCGTCCGGCCCGCGCTTGATCCGCGCCGAACAGGCGTAATAGCGATACTGGCCGGACTTTCCGGTGCTCGTCATCATCCCGGCGCCGCAACCGTCCCCACCGCATCCGCAGACCGCGCGGCTGGTCAGCAGATTCGTATTCGTCTTCGCGGCCGCTTCGCCCATTCGCGGGTCGCGGTCGGCCATCTGCTGGCGGACCGCGTAGAAGGTGTCTTCGTCGATGATCGGCGGCACCGGGATCGGCACCCACTCGCTTTCCGGTCGCGTCTCACCGGTGCGAGAATTCCGGCGGTTGAAGATGACATAGCCTATATAGGCGGTGTTAGTCAGGATGTTGTGCAACGTCCCGATGCTGAACCGCTTGCCCCGGATGCGATAACCGCGTTCGTTGAGGTGATGCGCCAAACCCGTGACGCCAATCGGGCCGCTCGCCGTGCCTTCGCGATACGTCTTGAAGATGTACCGCACCATGTCGACCGTCTCGGGGTCGTGCTCCAGCTTCTTGCGGTCCTT
>NZ_JBEPKL010000013.1:0-104531 GCF_040544655.1 Sphingomonas sp. 1185 | reverse complement strand
GGCGGCGCCGGCGTCACCGCCAGCCAGCAACTGATCCAGAAGCTCATTCGGTATCGCAGGCTCTTTGCGTCGGGACATATCGGGCTCCTTCTTTCTCGTTATGCCCGCCCGCACACGAAATTCCTGACACTCCCCGCCGCGCCAGCGGCGTAGAGCCCGGTCCTGCGGCATCGCAGGAGACGGCATCGCTCTACTGTCTGGATGTCCCTCGAAAGTGCCGTCAGGACCCCAGCGAAGCCCTACTACCGATCAGGCAAAAGCAGGACCTTGGCGGCTCCCATCCCAAGAGCCGCGAGGCAATTCCATGTCCACCAACCCAGACCGCATCCTGCGTCTGAAGGCCGTCCTCGACCAAACCGGGCTTTGCCGATCCACCCTCTACCGCAAGATGGCCAACGGCACCTTTCCAAAGAACATCCAGCTCAGCACCCGCTGCGTAGGCTGGCGCGCCTCGGCGATCGACGAATGGCTGCGCAACCCGATGTTCTACCATGTCGGTGACCATCCTGGCGGGTAAGCGCTTTCACGACTCATCGCGGCGTTCCAACTCAGTTTCGGAAGCGGCTTGGACATCCGCCACCCCGAAAAGCTTGGATTTCAAAAATTCTTTGTCATCACAAACGGCGCGATGTGGGACAAATCCGTCGTTCCCATGCCACAGGTTGCACGTCTGCTATTGTAAGAAGCTAACGTTCACCTCTTGTCCGAGCGGCGCCGCGTCACGACTAACCCTGGGCCCAAATCTACGCGGCAGCTTCCAGCAGTTAGAAGCGGACAGCGGATCATCATCCATGACCGCCACAGGCGCTACCAATACCGATAGTCAACTACCTTCAAGGCAGACTAGTGACTCGCTTTTTGAACTCGGTAAGATAGTTTTTTGCCAAAGCAGAGAATGGCGCTTCAGGTGCCGCTGAAAATTGCATCTCGGCAAGGATCTGACCCTGCAATAAGCGCAGGTTGCGCAGCGCGTCCTGAACCGCAGGCTCGTGACCAAGGCCCGCATTGGTAAGAGCCCCTGCGACATTACCAAGACTAACGACCATGGTCTCCATAAAGCGCAGGCGCTGGACCAGCCGAGCGCGTTCCTGGACTAGGTGCATACGATTTAGGCCGTAGACCTGGATCGAGACCGCGCCCTTGACACTCAATTCTGTATGGGCGGCAGCAGCCGCAACTTGCGGTGCGGTGCCAATCGCCGGTAGCGCTGCCACAGCAGTGGCCTTGGGCAAAACCAGCCCGCTGGCCGCGCCTTCTGCAAACCAATAGGTCAAATGGTCGGAGGGATTGTCGCGGGTTGGATCGAGCAGTAATGCATCTTCGAGCGAGATGTCGTCGGTATCAGCAGCAGCCCGGGTGCCAGCGATTGGAAAACTATCCTTCTTACCGGACTGGGTTTGCGCGTAGAGAATTTTCAAATCACTGATCGCGCCGTCCGGCGCCAATTGTCGGCGCCGGCGATTGCAATCTAGACAGCTGGGCAGGAGGTTGGTCCAATCCATTGCCAGCCACCAATAGCCGGGATGGTTCGGCTCGCCTTCAACGGCACCCTTGGGCCGATAATGCTCGACATCGACCGGCGCCTGTGACGCAAAATACGATTCGCAATAGGCGCATTTTCCGTGGAACAGCGCTTCTAAGCGCTGCTTCACTTCATCGGCTTTGTAGACCTTGAAAGGAAACGCCGCGCGTTTTGCCCCGGCCGCTAGCGGTACTTGCATATGCGCTGCGGCGCTTTCCAGTTCAGTGCGCTTGAGCGGGCCGGAGCGGGCCGACAGTGCCGCCGGCGCGGCCATTTTTCCGCGAGAAACCGCGCGCATTAAAACCCCTCAAGAGCGTTCACGATCAAGTCGCGGGTTTCGACCTCGAGCCGCGCAAGATGATTTTCCGGCATGTCGCGGCGGCGCTGGAGATACACGGCAACTGCCTTTTGAACGAGGCGCTGCACTTCGGAAGAGCCGAGCGGCAACGACGTCGCAACTTCATGTTCCAGATATTCGAGCGCGCGCGTCTCTTCGCCATTGAGACGGGCCCCAGCAGCTCGGCGGGCGAGCAGGCTACCAAGCTCGGCGAGCTTGCGTTCAGCGTCGGGTGAATCGGTACTGAACATCGCAAAAAAGTCGGAAGTCAGTAGCTGTTCGATGGTCAGATTTTCGACATTTGGCAGTTCGGCAAGCGTTTCGACGATCACGGGTACTTGATGCAGATCGGCGTCTTCGCGCTCGACACGACTAAGTACCAGCACTTCGCGGTCATGCATCCCGCGCAAACACAAAGGATCATGAGTCGTGGCAATGAAAATCGCCTTGGGTAGCACCCGGCGAAACGCCGCCATAATCTGCATCTTCCACCTGGGATGAAGATGGGCTTCGATCTCGTCGATCAGGATGATCGGCTCAGCTTCGGCAAACCCCTTTTCGCTCACCGTCTTGTCACGGAGCAACCCTTCGAAAATATCGCAGACCATGGCGAGCACCGAGCGAAAACCCGACGAGACCACCGAGAGCGGGGTCTTCATCTCTTTGACGTTTGAGCCGGTACCGATTTGCGTGACGATTAGGCAGCGCGAATTGGCCTTGTCCTGCTCAATAACGTTAAAATCGCCTTCTACGCTAAACAAGCGATGAAGAGCACGAGCGACCATCGCGAATTGCGGCCTGTCGAGACCCAGTAGCCACTGTTCGGGATTGGGGAGGATGATGCTCGACTGGAACAGAGTACCGACCTTTCCAAAACGTCTCGTCCGTTTGGCGTCGGCGGCATATTGGCGAAATGCGCCATAAGCGAAGATACTAGGCGTCGGCCCGTCATGATCGCCTTCGTCAAAGCGGTCCGAAATCCTCAAGTACCGTGTGCTTCCGTCATGAAATTCGAGGACGACCTTTGCGTGTTCAGGTCCGACTGCACCCAATAGCCCCATCATATCGGGATTGAGGACAAAACTGCTTGGCGCTTTGCCGAGCCGCTGACGCACCATCGGACCGCATAGAGAAAGTGCGAGCGCTTCAAGCAGAGAGCTTTTGCCAGCGGCATTCTCGCCCAGCACCAGCACCGCGGATGCTTCCGCGTCGCGACCTGCTTCCACATCTTCGGGGATAGGCTCGGGAATCGAAATGTCGATCGACTCCAGCGCTTTGAAATTGGCGAGATGCACAGCGATCAGCCGCGGCGCCCCGCGGGTGCGTTGTGGCCCGGCAGGGATGCCCGCGGCCGGCTGTCGAACCTCTTCAAGCGCGCGTTCAAAAGCGTCGCGTCCAATCGGAGTACTCATCACCCGACGATAAGATTTCGCCAGCCGCCGGCTATTACCATCGAGCCGAATATCGAGCCGCTCAGCGATGCAGGCAGCGATCCGGCGCAGTAGGAGATACCAAGCGCCTCCAAATTCAAGCATCGGAAAATTAAAGGCAACCGGCACTGCGTTGATTACAACATCATGCCGCAGATGATCAAGATAATCATCAAAGGCGCGCGCGCGAGCGGCGGTCAGGTCGTCGCGATCAAGTGCGAAGGCTGATACGGTCTCGGCTCCGGCACGCGACAAGGATTTAATAGCGCCATCCAGTCCAAAACTGAAATGGGTGATAAAGCTACGGTCCTTGCAGGGATCGAGCAGCCAAGGCTTGTCGCGGTGCGGCCACCGCCACACACCGTAATTTTCATTTGCAAAATGCTCAAGCTCGGCGATTGCTGGTAACGCACCGCGGCCACCGGGGCGCACCGGAAAGAAGCGCCCGGCGCTGGTCGCGCATTTCTCACATGCCGGGTAGACATTATTCCAGTCAGTCCGCAGCCAAGTGTAATAAAGATGGGCAAATTCCGATTTTTCATACGGGTCGGCATCGCTTTGCGGACGAAAATGATGGATGTGCATCGTCCGCTTGCTTTCACAAAAGGCGCATTTCTGTTGGAACAACACTGCTAGCTGCTGCCGGGTCTCGTCGCCAAATTCAAAACGCCGCTCAGGCAGCGACTGAGCTCGACGGTTAGAATTTTCGCGCATCAGATCGAGCAGCGCGAGGCGCTCGACACGCGCGGCGCTGCCCTGCAACTCGCTGGGGGGCGGAACCTTGGCGCGATCAAAAAACTGCATATTACCCCCTAGTTGCATTGACACTAACGCGACCGATTGGGCTTGGTCGAGGTGATTTTTGTCTTACTGTGTGTCGGCGGGAGAGCGTGATGAAACGGCAAGTCGACAGGTTAAATGCAGTACCGTCAAAACGGTTGTTTCTCTCGATCATCGCCGATTACGACTTAAACAAGTCGGTGTGCGAACTGGTCGACAACGCATTCGACATGTGGACGCGCAGCGGTCGCGTGCGACCAATTAATATCCACATCATTCTCGATCGAGACACCAACCGGATCATAGTCGAAGACGATGCCGGCGGGGTTGACCGTGACGATCTTCCAGCGATCGTCGGCCCGGGCCAATCGGGTAGCAATTCAACCGATGAGACCATCGGGATTTTCGGGGTCGGCACCAAGCGGGCGGTGGTGGCGATGGCCGAGGACATCAAGATCGTGACTCGGGTCGCAGGGGCTCCAACCTATCAGGTAGAGTTTGATGATGACTGGCTGAAGGAAGAAGAATGGCTGCTGCCTCTATTCGAGGTGTCGGACATTTCCGCAGGTACCACTCGTGTCGAACTAAGCCGGCTGCGCCTGAGCATCGACGACGGCGCGGAAACGCAGTTGCGGAGCCACCTTGGCGCCACCTATGCTAAATTCCTGATCTTGGAGCACGTCTCGCTCCGCCTAAACGGCACCGCGATTGAGGCCCGTTTCTTCGACCGCTGGTCCTATCCGCCCAAATATGAGCCGCGACGCTATGCTGGCAATCTATCAACACCTAAGGGTCGTTCCGTTGAGGTAGAAGTGCTGGCTGGGCTTAGCAATGAATCAAGTCCAGCAACGGGGGACTATGGCGTGTATTTCTACTGTAACGACCGCCTAGTCGCGCCGGCTATCAAAAGCATCGATGTCGGCTTTGCGCGCGGTTTGGCGGGCATTCCGCACCCCAAAGTCTCGCTGACCAAGGTGATCGTATCGATGCGCGGCGATGCCGAGGCGATGCCTTGGAACAGCAGCAAATCGGAGATAAGTACCAAGCATCATACGTTCTTGGCGCTCCATCAATGGCTAGTGACGGTGGTCAGTGACTATGCGAGGATATCACGCACGCTGGAAGGACATTGGCCTGAGCAAGTGTTCGCCTATCAACAAGGTAAGATCACTGACGTGCCAATCGAGCAATCCATTGCCGCTAACAAATCCTATCTGCCCGACCCGCCAGCATCGCGCCCGCGACTGCCCGAGCGTGTCGCCAAGAAGAATCAACGCTTGGCAAAGCGCAAACCCTATGTCGTTGGTCTCTATGAGGGGATGGTGGCGGCTGTCAGCGTCGCCCGACAGCCGCTCCGTAACGCAAATTGGTTGTCACTCAATCTGCTCGCGATAACGCTGACCGGCGCACTTAAAACTTATCTGGTGCGTGAAACCACTGCCCGCCTCTCGAACCGCGAAATCAAGGCGCTGCTCACCGAACCGGAAACAAGTGCAAAGTTGCGTAAGCTCGTACCACTATCGGACAAGCGCTGGCAGCAGATCGACGCTCTGCGCGAACAAGTCGACGTTCTAACGTTCAGTGAGGCAGCGCCTGCGGTTAGCGACACAGATAGGGAAGGCGCCGAGGATTTGGTCCAATACGTTTTAAGGAAGCTTTTTAAGATCGATACGGTAGCGTAGCGGCTTAAGCATTGGGAACGACTTCCAAAGCGACGTGCGAACCCATTGCCTGTCCGGCTACAGGGGCGCTGATGTCCGCTTTCGCGCGAATCCGCACATTAGCGGGCCGACCGCTGAGCGCCCAGTGGCTGCCGTTAAATTCCAAAATGTAGGTAAGGTGAACTGATGGCATCGTGCGGTTCTTCCGACGGAATGATCGAACGACCGGAATTGGGGCGCTTACCTGCCCAATAGCTATCAATCTGCAAATGGCCGGTTTCGGCGTGAGCCGAAATTCCCGCCATCGCGCCGGAGAGGCGTATCTTGGTAGCCACCGGTCGCTTCACTTTTTGATCGAGACCGCCGCCAGCGCCCTGTAGCATGAGTTGGTCGTTGGGGGCAGTTGACCATGTCCACTGCCGGTTTAGCGCAAACAGTCAGGAGCTGGCAGCTCGAGGACCAACACGAGCCGCACTACTTCAAAAAGGCTTGGCACCCGTCCCGCCTTACATCTGCTTTCCCTATTCGAGGCCAAGCTCAGGTGTTGGACTCGTCGCCCCGGCTATCCGCCGACGGAGGGGGCGTCTTTTTGCAGAACGCCGCCCATTCGCGCATGAGCAATCGGCGCTTCTCGAGAAAGTCGGTTCGGCGATAGGCCGCCTCAACCTTGTTCGAGACCGTGTGGGCGAGCGCCGCTTCTGCGACCTCCCCCGAATAGTCCGTCTGCTCCGCGACCCAGTCCCGGAATGCCGACCGAAACCCGTGCACCGTCACCGCGAGGTCCATGTCACGTAGGATTTTGAGGAGCGTCATATCTGAGAGCGGCTTCTTCACGTTCTGGCCGGGGAACACCAACTCGCTGGCACCAACCTTGAACGTCTTGGCGCGCTCGAACACCGCCACCGCTTCGAGCGCGAGGGGCACGACATGCACTCGCCCCATTTTCATCCGCTCGGCGGGGATCGTCCACAATGCAGCTTCCAGGTCGAGCTCCGACCAGGTCGCGCCCCGAACTTCGCCCGACCGAGCCGCCGTCAGGATGAGCGCCTCCAGCGCGACGCGGCCCACCGATTCCCGCTCGCCCAGCTTCTTGAGGAAGCTGGGCACGGATGCATAAGGCAGAGCCGCGAAATGGTTCTCCTTTTTGGGCTGACGAGGCAGCCCCTTGGAAAGCGACCGCATCGGCGCTTCGGTCGCGCGGAACCCGCGTGCGTACGACCAGTCGAGAACGGTGCCGATGCGTTGCCGTACTCGTCGCGCCGTTTCCGGCTTCGTCAGCCAGATGGGAGCCAAGACGTCCCGGATCAGGGGGCCTTCGATTTCGCTGACCAACCGGTCGCCCATCTTGGGGAAGGCGTAGCTCTTCAGCGTCGCAATCCACTGATCCTGATGCTTGCCGTTCTTCCAGGCCTCCTTGTGTTCCTCGTGGACCATCTCGGCGGCCTTTCGGAATGTCGGAATGACCTGCCGCTCCTGCTTTCGCTCGGCGACAGGGTCGATGCCCTGTGCGATCTTCTGGCGTGTGAGGAACGCGGCCTCTCTGGCGTCCTTGAGAGAAACCGCTTTGAGTGAGCCCAGCCCGATATCCTGGCGTTTTCCCTTATTCTGGATTCGAAGAACCCAACTGGCTGCCCCTTTGCCGTTGATTTCGAGAAACAGGCCGTCCCCGTCCGAATAGCGTCCGGGCTCGATCAGCGATCGAATCTTGAGCGCAGTGAGCTTTCCCATGCCACCTCACCTCAATTTTTCCCCACACTTTTCCCCACACTTCGCGTGAGATTGTGTCGGATCGAGTGAAACGCAGCGGCACCAAGAAACCGCTGATTTCCGGGCTTTTATAGCAGATTTTTGGGTGTTTGGCGAGCCCTGCAAAGGGCGGAAATGGCGGAGCGGGAGGGATTCGAACCCTCGATACGGTTTTGCCGTATACTCACTTTCCAGGCGAGCGCCTTCGACCACTCGGCCACCGCTCCGCATGAGTTCATGCCTGGAACACGCGCCCCTAATGCGCTTCGCGGCGGCGCGCAAGCGATTGCGTGGGGCGGCGGGCTCGTGCAGTCTTTGCGGCGATGACGATCGCACTCTTTCTGGCCGCGCTGCTGGCGCAGGCTTCGCCCTCTCCCGCTCCCCCCGCGACGCAGGCCAGCGATCCGCTGCCCGGCGACTGGATCGCCGTGCCCGATGACGAGGTGCTGATCTTCACCCTGTCGAACGGGCGGACGGTGACGGTGCGGCTGGCCGCCGGGCAGGCGCCGGTGCATGCCGCCAATATCCGCGCGCTGGCGCGGGCGCATTGGTGGGATGCGGGGACCAGCGTCTATCGCGTGCAGGAAAATTATGTCGCGCAGTGGGGCGATGCGACCGAGAAGAAGCCGCTGCCCCCCGGCATCGTCGCCAATCCCCCGGCCGAATATGTCCGCGCGGGCAACAGCGCGGTCGCGCGGCTGAGCCGGCCCGATCCCTATGCCGCCTGGGCGGGCTATAGCCGCGACGGCTGGCCGCTGGCGGGGGATGCGGCGTCGGAGTGGATCCCGCATTGCTATGGCATGGTCGGCGTCGCGCGCGATCTGGCGCCCAGCACCGGGACCGGGGCCGAGCTCTACACGATCATCGGCCACTCGCCGCGCGGGCTGGACCGCAATATCGCGGTGGCCGGGCGGGTGATCGACGGGATGGAAGCGCTGTCCACCCTGCCGCGCGGGACGGGCGATCTGGGCTTCTACAAGGACGAGGCCCAGCGCCTGCCGATCGTGTCGGCCCGGCTGGCGAGCGAACTGCCCGCCGCCCAGCGGCCGCGTTACCAGTATCGCGAGACCGCTTCGCCTCGCTTTGCCGCCTGGATCAAGGGGCGGGAGAATCGGAAGAACGACTTCTTCACCGTGCCCGCGGGGGGCGTGGATATCTGCGCGGCGTTGCCGCCGGTTCGGAAGGCGCCTTGATCGGTTTGGGTTGAGGGGTGGGCGTGGCCTTCGACTTCGCTCAGGCTGAACGGGGGAAGGGAATTCGGATCGTCCCCGACAGCCGTTCAGCCTGAGCGAAGTCGAAGGCCACGCTGCAACGCCCACAAGCAAAACGGGGCCGCTTACCGAGAAGCGGCCCCATCCGGCATCACGCCGCCTTCTTCCCCGGCTCGATCCGGTGGGCGACGAGGTGGTCCACCACCGCGGGATCGGCCAGCGTCGAGGTGTCGCCCAGCGCATCGACCTGGTTCTCGGCGATCTTGCGCAGGATGCGGCGCATGATCTTGCCCGAACGGGTCTTGGGCAGAGCGGGCGCGAATTGCAGCGCGTCGGGGGTGGCGATCGGGCCGATCTCGCGGCGGACCCACTGGACCAGCTCGGCACGCAGCGCCTCGTCCTCCTCGACGCCCGCGTTCAGCGTGACGAAGGCGTAGATGCCCTGCCCCTTCACGTCGTGCGGCATGCCGACCACCGCCGCCTCGGCGACCTTGGCGTGCGCGACCAGCGCGGACTCGACCTCGGCGGTGCCCATGCGGTGGCCCGAGACGTTGATGACGTCATCGACCCGGCCGGTGATCCAGTAATAGCCGTCCTCGTCGCGGCGGCATCCGTCGCCGGTGAAATATTTGCCGGGATAGGTGGTGAAATAGGTCTGGAAGAAACGATCGTGATCGCCCCAGACGGTGCGCATCTGGCCGGGCCAGCTGTCCGCGATGACCAGATTGCCCTCGACCGCGCCGTCCAGCACCTTGCCCTCGGCATCGACGATCTGTGGCAGGATACCGGGCAGCGGCAGGGTGGCCGAGCCGGGCTTGAGCGCCACGGCGCCGGGGATCGGGGCGATCATATGGCCGCCGGTCTCGGTCTGCCACCAGGTGTCGACGATCGGGCAGCGCCCCTCGCCCACGACATGATAATACCATTCCCAGGCTTCCGGGTTGATCGGCTCGCCGACCGAGCCCAGCACGCGCAAGGACGAGCGGTCGGTCTTCTTCACCCAAGCATCGCCCTCGCGCATCAGCGCGCGCAGCGCGGTCGGCGCGGCATAGAAGGTCGCGACCTGGTATTTGTCGACGATCTGCCAGAAGCGGCTGAAATCGGGGTAATTGGGCACGCCCTCATACATCAGGGTCGTCGCACCGTTGGCGAGCGCGCCATAGACGACATAGCTGTGCCCGGTGACCCAGCCGACATCGGCCGCGCACCAGAAGACCTCGCCCTCGCGATAATCGAACACATGCTGATGGGTATAGGAGGCCCAGAGCAGATAGCCGCCGCTGCTGTGCAGCACGCCCTTGGGCTTGCCGGTCGAACCGCTGGTGTAGAGGATGAACAGCGGGTCCTCGGCCCCCATCGCCTCGGGCGGGCAGTCGGTCGCGGCGGCCTCGACCAGATCGCCGTACCAGAGGTCGCGGCCGTCCTTCATCGTCACATCGGTACCGCTGTGGCGGACGACGACGACATGGTCGACCGCGACGCCGTCATGATCGAGCGCAGCGTCGACATTGGCCTTGAGCGGCACCGACTTGCCCCCGCGACAGCCGCCGTCCGCGGTGATGACGATGCGCGAGTCGCAATCGACGATCCGGTTGGCGAGGCTTTCGGGCGAGAAGCCGCCGAACACGATCGAGTGGATCGCCCCGATCCGCGCACAGGCGAGCATGGCGAACGCCGCCTCGGGAATCATCGGCAGATAGATGGTGACCCGGTCGCCCCTGGCCACACCCAGATCCTTCAGCGCATTGGCGAGGCGGCAGACCTGTTCATGGAGTTCGCGATAGGTGATGCGGCGATCGGTGCCGGGCGTGTCGCCTTCCCACAGGATCGCGACCTGATCGGCGCGGGTGGCGAGGTGGCGGTCGATGCAATTGGCCGCGACGTTCAGCTGGCCGTCGGCGAACCAGTTGATGCGGAAATCGGCCTCGTCGAAACTGGTGTCCTTCACCGTCGCGAACGGCACGATCCAGTCGAGCCGCCTGGCCTGTTCGCCCCAATAGCCGTCGGGATCGCGCCGCGCCGCGTCATAGGCGGCGCGATAGGCGTCGGCATCCATCGACGCGCTGTCGGCCCATTCCGGCACCGGATGAAGATGTGCGGTCATGCCTGTCTCTCCTATTTTGACCGACCTTTAGCAGTCGAACATGGCAGATGCCTATCGGGTCCATGACAAAGTGTGGCACGGGGGCGACGCGACCCCGGAGCGCCCCCGGCTTTCGCGGCCAAGCGTAATCGGCGGCGCGACCGAAAAACAAGGGGGTCGACAAATGCTTTGCGAAGTCCCCGAATAAATTACATCCACACAGGGCAAGATATCGGCAATCCCTCTGTTCCTCGTGCAAAAGCAACGCTACAGCGGCTATTGCATTGTCTATGGAGGGAGGTGGACAGAGCATGGCCGGGACTGCCTATCACCCCATCGACATTCGCGCTGGATTCGCCGCTGTTCTGGCGCGGAACGGCGAGATGGGGCGGCTGATCGCGACATTCGACTGGGCCGCCACCCCATTGGGGCCGATCGCCGCATGGCCGCAAAGCCGCCGGACCGCGATCGGCATCATGCTGGCCTCCACCATCCCGATGGCGACGATCTGGGGGCCGGAGGCGATCCTGCTCTACAATGCCGGCTATGCCGAAATGGCGGGCGACCGGCATCCGGCGATCCTGGGCAGCCCGCTGATCCAGGCCTGGCCCGAGTCGTCGGCCTTCCATGCGGAGGTCGTCGCGGCGGGCCTGAGCGGCCGGGCGCTGGCCTTTCGCGACCAGGCGATGCTGCTGGGCCATCGGGACGCGCCCGAACAGCATTGGCTGGACCTCGACTATATCCCGATCCCCGACGAGGACGGGGCCCCTGCGGGCATCATGGCGACCCTGATCGACAGCAGCACGCGGATGCGCGACCGCCAGGAGCGCGAGGCCGCCAGTGCCGCCGCGCGCGAGAGCGAGGGGCGGTTCCGCAACGTGGCGGATCATGCCCCGATCATCATGTGGCTGACCGATGCCGAGGGTCATTGCATCTATGTCAACCGCGCCTGGACCGCCCAGACGGGGCTGGCGGTCGAGCAGGGCCTGGACTTTCAGTGGCTGAAAGCGCTGCATCCCGACGACCGCGCGGCGGTGGAGGGGGCGTTCCGCAGCGCGACGCGGGATCGGACGGCGTTCAGCCTGGAATTCCGCCTGCTCCGCGCCGATGGCGAACATCGCTGGGCGATGGTCACCGCCATTCCCCGGATCGACGACGACGGCACCTATATGGGCATGGTCGGATCGGTGTTCGACACCGACGAACGCCGCCGCGCGGAGGCGACGCTGCGCGACGTCAACGCCGTGCTGGAACGCCGCGTGGTCGAGGCGTTGGCCGAGCGCAAGCTGTTCGCCGACATCATCGATTCGACCGGCACGATGGTCCAGGTGCTGGGGTTCGACCACCGCTATCTGGCGATCAACCGCGCCGCCGCCGAGGATCTGGAGCGCATCTTCGGCACCCGCCCGCAGATCGGCCAGAACAAGAGCGATGCGATGGCCGCGCGCCCCGAAATCCTGTCGATCATGCGCGACTATTGGACCCGCGCGCTGGCGGGCGAGGATTTCTCGGTCATCCAGGCGCTGGAGGACATGGCCGGCGAGCGGCGGCATTACGAGCTGCGCTTCAGCCCGCTGATCGCGGCCGACGGCACGCCGATCGGTGCCTATCAGTTCGCGACCGACGTGTCCGAGCGGCTGGCCGCGCAGGAAAGGCTGGCCGATATGGAGGCGCAACTGCGCCAGAGCCAGAAGATGGAGGCGGTCGGCCAGCTGACCGGCGGCATCGCGCACGACTTCAACAATCTGCTTCAGGTGGTGGTCGGCAATCTGGAGATGCTCGACCGCTTCCTGCCGATCGACGAGCATCCCCGCGCCAGGCGGGCGGCGACCAACGCGATGACCGGCGCGAAGCGGGCCGCGACGCTGACCCAGCGGCTGCTCGCCTTTTCGCGGCGGCAACCGCTGGCGCCGCAATCGGTCGACGCGGTCCGGCTGGTCGACGGGCTGTCCGACCTGCTGACCCGGACGCTGGGCGAACAGGTGTCGCTGGCGATCGAGGCCGCGCCCGACCTCTGGCCCGCCGAGGCCGACACCAACCAGCTGGAAAGCGCGATCCTGAACCTGGCGGTCAATGCGCGCGACGCGATGCCGCATGGCGGCACCCTGTCGATCACGCTGCGCAACGCCAGGCTGGACGGGATGACCTCGATGGTTCCGGGCCCGGTCCCCTATCCCACCGATCCGGGCGATTATGTCGCGATCGATGTCAGCGACACCGGCATCGGCATGGACCGCGCGACGCTGGGCCGCGTGTTCGAGCCATTCTTCACCACCAAGGAGGTGGGCAAGGGCACCGGGCTGGGCCTGTCGATGGTCTATGGCTTCGCCAAACAGTCGGGCGGTCAGGTGCAGATCAAATCGCGCCCCGGCCAGGGCACCTGCGTCTCGCTGTTCCTGCCGCGTTTCTGTGGCGATGTGGCGTCGGTCGATGCGCCGCCCGCCCCCGCCATCCGCCCCGACCGCGGGTCCGAGACTATCCTGGTGGTCGAGGACGATCCCGATGTCCGCGCCTATTCGACCGAGGCGTTGCGCGAACTGGGCTATGACGTGCTGGAGGCGGAGGATGGCGGCTCCGCGCTGGCGCTGCTCGACGCGCCGGAGGCGTCGCGGATCGCGCTGCTGTTTTCCGATGTGGTGCTGCCCGGCGGGATGACGGGCGCCGACCTGGCGTCGGCGGCGCGCTCGCTCCACCCCGATCTGAAGGTGCTGTTCACCACCGGCTATGCCCGCGACGTGATCGTCCATGGCGGGCGGCTGGACGCAGGCGTCGCGCTGATCACCAAGCCGTTCGACTTCGCCGATCTGGCGGCGCGCATCCGGGCGATGCTGGACGGATAGGCGAAGGCCGCGAGGGGGGAGATGGAGCCGGATGCACGATCACCCGGCTCCGATCCGGTCAGCCGTGGCAGGCGCAACCGGCGTGGTCGCAGCCGGTACCGCCCGAATGATGCTGCGCGCAGGCATCGCTGCAGAAGGTGCGGCCTTCGGCCTCGACGGCCTTGCCGACGCTGACGATGCAGACGCAGTCGGTGCAGGCGCACTTCACTTGTTCGACGGTAACGGTCATTTCGACTTACTCCTCAAGGGCGTGATCGGGTTCGAGTACATGGTCCATCATGTTGGTCAGCATGGTGCGGATATGGCAGTCGGGCAGCTCGTAGAACACGTTCCGGCCCTGACGGCTCTGCTTGAGCAACCGTCCGGCCCGCAGCAGCCGCAGATGCTGCGAGACCAGGCTCTGGCTGATCCCCACTTCCTCGGTCAGATCGCCGACCGTGCGCGGACCGTCCAGGCATCCCACCACCAGCCGAAGCCGGTTGGGTTCGCCCAGCAGGCGGAACACGTCGGCGAGCAAAACGCCTTCATCCGGTGTCATGCAAACATCAACATATGAACACATCCTAATATATATACATCAATACTGATGTCAAGCGCGCGGCTTGGCAAGCATTTCCCATGGAACACAGGCTGTTGGTGAATCCGGGTGCGTGTCCGCCCCGGCATGGACGCTTCGCCTGGCGCGGTTTTCGTTCTGCACCTGATTCGATACGTTGCGCGTTGGGTGGCCGGGTCCGAAAGCATGGGGGCACGAAAGGACGGGGATGGCATCACGGTTTCGGCAATTCTGGAGCGAGGAGGAATGGTCCTTCGCGCCCCATGAACGGCCGACCATTCCCGGATCGCCCGGCAATTTCAGCCACCCCAACCGGCGCCGCATCGCCTATGGCCTGATCGCGGTGCTGATCGGACTGACCGGCGGGCTGGGCAATGCGCTGGTGTCGGTCAACACCCTGCAATTGCAGGGCGCCTTGGGGCTGGACCCGACCGAGATCGCGTGGCTGCCCATCGTCTATGTGATGACCAACGCCTCGATCAACCTGTTGCTCATCAAGTTCCGCCAGCAATTCGGCCTGCGTCCCTTCGCGCTGCTGTTCGCGGGGCTCTATACCATCCTGGCCTTCGGGCATCTGTTCGTGCGCGACTTCTCGACCGCGATCGCGGTGCGCGCGGCCAGCGGCATGGCGGCGGCGGCGCTGTCGTCGCTGGGCCTCTATTACATGATGCAGGCGCTGCCCGCGAAATGGCGGTTGAAGGCGATCGTGCTGGGCATCGGCGTGCCGCAATGCGCGACGCCGCTGGCGCGGCTGTTCTCGCCCGAGCTGCTCGCCATGTCGCAGTGGCGGACGCTCTATCTGTTCGAATTCGGGCTGGCGGCGGTCAGCCTGGCGGCGATCATCGGCTTGCGCCTGCCGCCCACCCAAAGGGTCAAGGCGTTCGAGCCGCTCGATTTCCTGACCTTCGCGCTCTATGCGCCCGCCATCGGGCTGTTCTGTGCCGTGCTGGGCCAGGGGCGGCTGGTCTGGTGGACGCAGGCGGCCTGGATCGGCTGGGCGCTGGCCTTCGCCATCCCGCTGCTCGCCGCCGCGCTGTGGATCGAGCATCACCGCACCAATCCGCTGCTCAACACGCGCTGGCTCGGATCGATGGACATCATCCGCTTCGCCATCGTCACGCTGATGGCGCGGATCGTCCTGTCCGAACAGAATTACGGCGCGGTCGGGCTGCTGACCACGCTGGGCCAGAATAACGACCAGTTCCGGACGCTGTTCACCATCGTCTTCGTCGCCTCGGTCGCGGGCGTGGTGGCGAGCGCGGTGACGCTGGACGTGACGCGGCTGACCCATCCGATCATGTTCGCCATCGGACTGGTCGCCATCGCCGCCTTTGCCGACAGCTTCTCGACCAACCTGACCCGCGCGCCCGAGCTCTACGCGACGCAGGCGCTGATCGCCTTTTCGACGACCTTCTTCCTCGGCCCGTCGCTGCTCTTCGGCATGACCCGCGCGCTGCAACAGGGGGCGGGCCATGTCATCAGCTTCATCGCGCTGTTCGGGATGCTCAATTCGGTCGGCAGCCTGGGCGGCACCGCGCTGCTCGGCACATATCAGACCATCCGCGAAAAGGCGCACAGCGCCGCCATCGTCCAGAATATCGACCCCACCGACCCGCAGGTGACGCAGCGTATCGCGGCGGGCGGCGCGCGCGTGTCGGGGGTGGTCGGCGATCCGACGCTCGCCCGCGCCGAGGGCGCCGCGCTGCTGTCGCAGGCGGCCACGCGCGAGGCCAATATCCGCGCCTATAACGACGTCTTCCGGCTGGTCGCCGCGCTGGCGGCCGCCGTCACCCTCTTCCTCGCGCTGCTGACCTGGCGGCGCGCCCGCCGCGCCCGCGTCGCGGCCAGGGGACAGCCATGACCGACACCCGCTCGCCCGTATCGCCCACCCCCATGACCGAGCAGGCCGCCGCCGAGGCCGGGGTGCCGCCCCCCGCCCCGGCGCCCGTACCCCCGCCCGCTCCGCCCCCCTCGTCCGCCTGGCGGCCGCCTTCGGGCGGATGGCGTTCACGCGCGCTGATCGCGCTGCTGGTCATCGGCGGCGTCGCGGCGGTGCTGGCGGCATGGCGGCTGCCGCCCTTCGCGACCGACACCCAGGCGACCGACAATGCCTATGTCCGCGGCCGCACCACCGTGATCGCGCCGCAGGTCAGCGGTTATGTCACCGCCGTACTGGTCAAGGATTTCGAGACGGTGCGCGCGGGCCAGCCGCTGGTCCGGATCGACGATCGAATCTATCGCCAGCGGGTCGACCAGGCGCGGGCGCAGGTCGCGGCGCAGGCGGCGACGCTGGCCAATAGCCGCCAGGCGCAGGCGTCGCGGGTCGCCAGCCTGTCCGCGCAGGATGCCGCCGTCGCCAATGCCGAGGCGCAGCTGATGCGCGCGCAGGCGGACATGGCGCGGGTGAACGACCTCGTCACCGACGGCTCGGTATCCTTGCGCGAACGCGACCAGACGCTGGCCGCGCTGCGCCAGGCTCAGGCCGGGTTGCGCCAGGCGCAGGCGGCGCGCGCCATCGCGCAACAGGATGTGCGCACCGTCGTGGTCGGGCGCGGCGGGCAGCAGGCGGGTGTCTCGGGCGCCGAGGCCGCGCTCCGGCTGGCGCAGATCGATCTCGCCAACACCGTCATCCGCGCGCCCGAAAATGGCCGGCTGTCCGAAGTCGGCGTCCGGCTGGGCCAATATGTGACGGCGGGGTCGCAGCTGATGTTCCTGGTGCCGCCCGAGACCTGGGTCATCGCCAACTTCAAGGAAGGCCAGACCGCGCGCATGGCGGTCGGACAGCCCGCCAGCTTCACCGTGGACGGGCTGAACAATGCGCGGCTGACCGGCCATGTCGAGCGCATCTCGCCCGCCGCCGGTTCCGAATTCGCGGTCCTGAAGTCGGACAATGCCACCGGCAACTTCACCAAGGTGCCGCAGCGTATCGCGGTGCGCATCCGCGTCGATCCGGGCCAGCCGCTCAGCCAGCGCCTCCGCCCCGGCATGTCGGTGCAGGCACGGGTCGACACATCGGGCGGGCCGGTGGTGCGATGAAGGCCGCGCCGCCCCTCGCCGCCGCGCTGATGCTGACCGCCTGTATCGGCCCGCGTCCCCAGACTCCGGCGACCAGCGCGGTGGTGCCGCCGCCCGCCTGGCGCACCGCGCTCGGCCCCGGCAGCCCGATCGCGGCGGACTGGTGGCAGGCGTTCGGCGACCCGCAGCTGACCGCGCTCGTCACCCGCGCGCTGGCCGACAACCCCGATCTGGGCAGCGCCGCCGCGCGGGTCGAGGAAGCGCGCGCGCAGGAACGACTGGCACGCGCGCAGCTGTCGCCCAACGTCACGGCGGGCCTCCCGCTGAGCGAGGGACGCAGCGTCACCGCCTTCGGCACCGGGCTCGACCAGTTCGGCGCGCAGCCGCTGGTCCAGGCCAGCTATGACTTCGACCTGTTCGGCCGGTTGCGCAGCGCCCGCGCCGCCGCACGCGCGCAGTTGCTGGCGACCGAGGCGGCGCGCGACACCGTGCGGCTGGCGCTCGCCGCCGGGGTGGCCAGCGGCTATGTTTCCTTACGCGCGCTCGACCACCGGCTGCACATCGCCGAGAAGACGCTGGACGCCCGGACCGAGGCGCTGCGCATCGCCCGGCGGCGGGCGACGACCGGCTATACCTCCAACCTCGAGCTGCGGCAGGCCGAGAGCGAGTTTCGCTCGACCCAGCAATTGGTCGCCGCCGCGCGGCTGGCGGTCACGCGTCAGGAAAATGCGCTGAGCGTACTGGTCGGCGGTACGCCGGGGCCGATCCCGCGCGGGCTGGCGATCGACCGGCTGGTCCGTCCCGCCATTCCCGACGGGCTGCCCGCCGACCTTCTCCGCCGCCGCCCCGACCTGTTCCAGGCCGAACAGGCGCTGGTCGCCGCCGACCGCTCGCTCGACAGTGCGCGCGCGGCGATGCTGCCCAGCCTGGGGCTGACGGGCACGGCGGGGGTGGTGCTGTCCAGCGCGCTGGCCGATCCGGTGACGATCTTCTCGATCGGGGGCAGCGTGCTCGCCCCGATCTTCGACGCAGGACGGCTGCGCGCCCAAGCGGATGCCAGCGCCGCGCGGCGCGACCAGGCCGCCTTCGCCTATCGCCGCACCGCGCTGACCGCGTTTCGCGAGGTGGACGACAACCTCGCCTCGGTCCGCCGCTCGGGCGAGCAGGCGGCGGCGCTCGCCGGACAGCGGGCCGCGCTGGCGGACGCGCTTCGCATCGCCTCCAATCGCTACCGCGCGGGCTATTCCTCCTATCTGGAACAGCTGGATGCGCAGCGCGGGCTGCTGAACGCCGAACTGGCGCTGGCCGAGGCGCAGGCCAGCCAGCTGACCGCCTATATCACGCTGTATCAGGCGATGGGCGGCGGCTGGTCCGACGCGGCGATCCGTGCGACCCGGCAATAGGGGCCGGGCCTTGCGCGGTTGCCGCCATCGGTTTCGCGGGTCATGATCGGTCATGGAACGCAGGTCGGCGTGGCGCGCTAATGCCGCGTACCGATGGACCAATGGGAGATCCGATATGGGCGTGAATGTGATCTACAAGACCAGGGCGACAGCCACCGGCGGCCGCGACGGCGCGGCACGGTCGGAGGACGGCTCGGTCGACGTCAAGCTGGTGGTCCCCAAGGAAATGGGCGGTCCGGGCGGCGATGGCGCCAATCCGGAAAAGCTGTTCGCCGCCGGATACTCGGCCTGTTTCCTGGGCGCGATGAAGGCGGTTTCGGGCAAGGAAGGCGTGAAGGTGCCGCAGGATGCCACCGTCACCGCCGAGGTCGGCTTCGGCCCGCGCGAGGAAGGCGGCTATGGCATCACCGTCGACCTGCTCGTCAACCTGCCCGGTGTCGAGCCCGCCGATGGCGAGCGGCTGATGCACGCCGCGCATCAGGTCTGCCCCTATTCCAACGCGACCCGCGGCAATGTGGATGTCGGCCTGACCCTCGCCTGAGCCTGTTCGCCATCTCTAATCCCAAGGCCCTTCGCCCCGGTGGCGGGGGGCCTTGGTCGTTTCGCCCTTTCCTCTCGACCCCTTTCGACAAGGACCCACCATGCCCCGCCCCGCCGGCACCGAATCCTTCGCGCTCAACCAGACGATGCTGCGCATCCGCGATCCCAAGCCCTCGCTCGCCTTCTACCGGGACGTGCTGGGCATGACCCTGTTGCAGCAACTCGATTTCGAGGAGATGCGCTTCTCGCTCTATTTCCTGGCCTATCTGGCCGATGGCGAAACCGTCCCCGAGGACCCCGCCGAGCGCGCACGTTTCATCTTCAACCGCGAGACGACGCTCGAGCTGACGCACAATTGGGGAACCGAGTCGGACGCGGCGTTCCAGGGCTATCATGACGGCAATGCCGAACCGCGCGGCTTCGGCCATATCGGGATCAGCGTCGCCGATGTCGCCCAGGCCTGTGCACGATTCGAGTCGCTGGGCGTAACGTTCAAGAAGCGTCCCCAGGACGGCAAGATGAAGGATATCGCCTTCATCACCGATCCCGATGGCTATTGGATCGAAATCCTTTCCGCATCCGGAATGACGCGAACTCTTGATCCTGATCAATAATAGAGCGGATTACTCCGGCTTTACTGACCATATCGAAACGGGATTTTTACCGGTCCTGTCCAATATGGCCATATAGGCCGGAGGAGCCGGGACAGGGCCCCTATCCTCCGTACCCCAGGCGCAGCTCCCTGCGCATGAGTTTTTGGAAGGGCGTACCCCGATGTTGTCCTGGTTTGAAAAGACGGCGCCGATCCGTCTGAAGTTCGACGTGCTGACCATTGTCTATGGCGGGCTTGGTGCCGTCGGGCTGGGCGCGACCATCGCGGCGAATGGCGGCTTTTCGTTCACGTTGCCCGTCATCGCCGCGACTTTGGCGCTGGCCGCGTCGATCCTGATGATGCGGATCAGCCGCAAGCTGATCTGCGACCCCTATGTCGGCTCGGTCGTCGCCATGGAGGCGCTGGCCGCGGGCGATGTGCATCGCGAGATCCGGTACACCGATTACCGCGACTGCATCGGGCGGATCGCCAAGGCCATGGCGGTCTTCCAGCGCAATGCCGCCAATGTCCAGCAGGCCGCCGAGGCGCAGCAGATCGTCGTCGGCGCGCTGGGCAAGGGGCTGGGCGAGCTGGCCGAGGGCAATCTGACCGTGGCGATCCAGGCGCCCTTCCCCGCCGATTACGAACGGCTGCGCAGCGACTTCAACCGCGCGGTCGAGGCGCTGTCGCGCGCGATGAGCGCGGTGACGGTGGCCACCCATGGCATCAATTCGGGCGCGAGCGACATCCGCCAGGCCTCCGACGACCTGTCGCAGCGCACCGAGCAGCAGGCCGCCAGCCTGGAGGAAACCGCCGCCGCGATGGACGAGATCAACTCGACCGTCCGCCAGACCGCCGAGGGCGCCACCCGTGCCAACCGGGCCGTCGCCGATGCCCGCGTCGAGGCCGAACAATCGGGTGCCGTCGTCCGCCGCGCGGTCGAGGCCATGGCCGGGATCGAACGCGCGTCGAGCGAAATCTCCGAGATCATCAGCGTCATCGACGGCATCGCCTTCCAGACCAACCTGCTGGCGCTGAACGCCGGGGTCGAGGCGGCGCGCGCGGGCGACGCGGGCAAGGGCTTCGCGGTCGTCGCATCGGAAGTCCGCGCGCTGGCGCAGCGTTCGGCCGACGCGGCCAAGGACGTGAAGTCGCGCATCCTCGCCAGCTCCGAACAGGTCGAGGCGGGCGTCAGCCTGGTCAGCGAGACCGGCAAGGCGCTGGAGCGGATCATCGGCCAGATCGCCGAGATCAGCACGCTGGTCGAGAATATCGCCGGGTCGGCGGAGAAACAGGCCAACGGGCTGCAGGAGGTCAACATCGCCGTGTCCGCAATGGACGGCGTGACCCAGCAAAATGCCGCGATGGTCGAACAGGCGACCGCCGCCGCCCGTTCGCTGGCGGTCGAGGCCGACAGCCTGGCCCGCGAGATCGCGCGCTTCCGGGTCAATGCCCATTCGGGTGAGGGCTTCGCCGCCCCGGCGCCCGCGCCCCGGCCGCAGCCGCAACCCCAGCCGGTACACCAGATGCAGGAACGCGCCGCCGCCGCCGGACGCCGCATCGTCCAGACGGCGCGCACGTCCGCCCCGTCCACCGGCAATGCCGCGCTGGCGGTCAACGAGGACGACTGGACCGAGTTCTGACCGGCGCGCGTCGGAATATGGCGCAACCCACGCTTTTTTAACGACCTCTGATCCATTCTGTCATCGAACCCCGCGTCTGGAGTCTTCCCGTGACCGCTCTGTCCCTCGCCCCCGTGCTCGACACCACCGCCGCCGCCCCGTTGCGCCAGGCGCTGCTCGATCTGATCGCATCGGGCGATGCCATCGCGCTCGACGGCGCACAGGTGACCCAGGCGGGGCAGGCCTGCCTCCAGGTGCTGGCCAGCGCGCAGGCGATGGCGGCCTCGATCCGGACCGACTTCGAACTCCAGAACCCCTCCGAAGCACTGGCTTCGATGATCGCACTGGCGGGGCTCGACACCCTCGTCGCCGCTGCCTGAAAGGCCCGACTCGATGAATCTCGATGAGATCCAGCAGATCTTCTTCCAGGAATGCGAAGAAGGCCTCGGCGCGCTGGAAACCGCCTTTGCCGATCTGAAGCGCGGCCGTCACGACGACGAAACGATCAACACCGTCTTTCGCGCGGTCCACTCGATCAAGGGCGGCGCGGGTGCCTTCGGGCATGAACGGCTCCAGCATTTCTCGCACCATTACGAAACGGTGCTCGACCTGATCCGCAACGGCACCCTGCCGCTGGGCGAGTCGCTGATCGACCTGATCGTCGCCGCGTTCGACACGCTGGCCGACCATGTCGCCGCCGCGCGCGGCGAAGGCGGCGTGCCCGCCGACGAGGCGATGCTGGAACGGCTGGACGCCGCCGCGAAGGGCGAGATCGCCAGCAGCGCGGCCGAGCCGGTGATCGAGCCGGCCGTCGCCCCCGAGTCGCCCGCCGCCGCCGCCGCGCTGGACGATTTCGACGCGCTGTTCGCGATGCTGGAGGAGCCCGCCGCCCCGGTCGAGGCCGCCGCCCCCGAGTGGATCGTCACCGTCTATCCCGGTCCGCGCGCCTTCGATCATGGGGCCGAGCCGATGCTCGCGCTGCGCGAACTGGCGCGCATGGGCGGCCGCACCCTGTCCGCCGACCTGTCCGAGCTGCCGCTGCTCGACGGAATGGATGCCGAGCGCGCCTATATCGGCGTCACCATGGCGCTGCCCGGCGCGATCGACGAGGACGACATCCGCGCGGTGTTCGACTTCGCCGATCCGCAATGCCGCCTGACCGTCACCCGCAGCGACGCCGTATCGGCCGAGCCCGAAGCGGTCGCCGAACCCGTGGCCGAGCCCGAACCGCTCCCCATCGCCCCGGTCGAGGCCGCCCCTGCAAAGCCGGTCGTGATCGAACCCGCCGCGCCGGTGGTGGTCGCCGCCCCCGCCGCCCCGCCCCCGCCCGAGGCCGCCCCCGTCGTGTCGGTGACCGAGGCCGCCAACAGCCCGCGCGTCGCCGCCGCCGCCGCGCAGACGATCCGCGTCGATCTCGACAAGCTGGACCGGCTGGTCAATCTGGTCGGCGAGCTGGTCATCACCCAGGCGATGCTGGCGCAGCGCCTGTCCGAGAACGACATGGGTTCGATCTCCGAACTCTCCGATCTCGACCATCTGACGCGCGAGCTTCAGGATTCGACCATGGCGATCCGCGCGCAGCCGATGAAGACGGTGTTCAGCCGCGTGCCGCGCATCATCCGCGAACTGGAGGTCGAAACCGGCAAGCGCGTCCGCCTGGAGGTGGAGGGCGAGATGACCGAGGTCGACAAGACCGTGGTCGAGCGCATCGGCGAGCCGCTGACCCATCTGATCCGCAACGCCGTCGACCATGGCCTGGAAACCCCGGCGGACCGCAAGGCGCTGGGCAAGGACAGCGAGGGCGTGGTCACGCTGTCGGCCGCGCACCAGTCGGGCCGGATCGTCATCACGGTGGCCGATGACGGGCGCGGCATCGACCGCGCGCGGGTCAAGGCCAAGGCGATCGAGCGCGGCATCATCGCCCCCGATGCGCAGCTGTCCGAGGAAGAGATCGACAATCTGATCTTCGCCCCCGGCTTTTCGACCGCCGCCGTCGTCTCCAACATTTCCGGGCGCGGCGTCGGCATGGACGTGGTGCGCAAGAACATCCAGGCGCTGGGCGGCCGCATCGGCATCCAGTCCGAACTGGGCAAGGGGTCGAGCTTCTCGCTCAGCCTGCCGCTGACGCTGGCGGTGCTGGACGGCATGATCGTCACGGTCGGCGACCAGACCTTCGTCATCCCGCTGACCCATATCGTCGAGAGCCTGCGTCCCGGTGTGGACGAGGTGCATTTCGTCGGCGGCCAGTCGCCGCTGCTCGACGTGCGCGGCACCTATGTCCCGGTCCACCGCGTCGGCGAACAGCTGGGCGTGGGCGGCGCGACGCGGCAGCCCGAGGATGCGGTGCTGATCGTGGTCGAAAGCGACCAGGGCCAGGCCGTGCTGATGGTCGATTCGATCCAGGACCAGCGCCAGGTCGTCGTGAAGAGCCTGGAGGCCAATTACCGCGCCATCCACGGTCTGGCGGGCGCCACCATCCTGGGCGACGGCCGGGTCGCGCTGATCCTCGACGTCGATGCGCTGATCGGCCGCTGGCGGCGCGACGGGCGCAGCTCGGGCGCCTTCATCGAAGACCTGGCCGCGTGAACGCCTTCGCCGCCCTTCCCGAACGCGAAATGGAGTTCGCCTTCTCGGCGGCCGACCATCGCGCGATCGCGGATCTGATCTATGCCGAATCGGGCATCCTGCTGCCCGATACCAAGGCCAAGCTGATCTATGGGCGGCTCGCGCGGCGGTTGCGCGCCTGCGGGCTGTCGACCTTCCCCGATTATCTGGCGCTGGTCGCCAGCGATGCCGGGGAGCGCGCCCGCGCGGTCGATGCGCTGACCACCAACCACACCGCCTTCTTCCGCGAAAACCATCATTTCGAGCATTTCCGCGAATCGCTCTGGCCGGGCTTCGCCGAACGGCTGGCCTCGGGCGGGCGCGTGCGCGTCTGGTCGGCGGCCTGTTCCAGCGGCGAGGAACCCTATTCGCTGATGATGACGATCCTGGGCACCGACACCCGCGCCGCCGACAAGCTGGCGCGGCAGGATTTCCGGGTGCTGGCGACCGACCTGTCGCCCAGCGTCATCGCGACCGCGCGCGCGGGCCGCTATCCGCTCGACACCACGCGCGCCATGCCCGCCGCGATGCGATCGGCCTGGTGCCGCCGGGTCGGCGAGATGGACGAATTGTCGCCCGGCTTGCGCGAACCGATCGCGTTCCGCGAGCTCAACCTGCTCCGCAAATGGCCGATGCGGCGGCCATTCGATGTGATCTTCTGCCGCAACGTCATGATTTACTTCGACGAACCGACCAAGGCCCAACTGCTTGCCCGCTTTGCCGACCAGCTGGTCGACGGTGGCATCCTCTACATTGGTCACGCCGAACGCATCCCGCCGGAAGTAGCGGCGCGCTTTCACTGCATCGGTCGCACCGCTTTCCAGAAAGTATCCTGATGGCCGTACGTACATTGATTGTCGACGACTCCCCCACCATGCGCGCCTTGATCGCGGGGATGCTCAGCCGCGACCCCGATATCGAAGTGGTCGGCGCGGCCAACGGACCGCACCAGGCGCGCGAGATGATCAAGGCGCTGGACCCGGACGTCATCACGCTGGACGTCGAGATGCCCGACATGAACGGGCTCGACTTCCTCGAGCGGGTCATGCGGTTGCGTCCGATGCCGGTGGTCATGCTCTCGACGCTGACCCAGGCGGGCGCGGACACCACCATCCGCGCGCTGGAGCTGGGCGCGGTCGAATGCTGCGCCAAGCCCGCGACCAACTGCGTCGATCCGCGCATCGCCGAAAGCGTCAAGGCCGCCGCGAGCAGCCGCCGCATCCGCGTGCGCGACATGACGCCCGCCGCGCCGGTGCCGATGGCCGATTTCAAGCCGATCCCCGGCTCGCTGATCGCGATCGGCGCGTCGACCGGCGGGGTCGAGGCGCTGATCCAGGTGCTGAGCGGCTTTCCCGCCAACTGCCCGCCGACCGTCATCGTGCAGCATATGCCCGCGACCTTCACGACCAGCTTCGCCGCCCGGCTCGACCGGCTGTCCAAGCCGACCGTGGCCGAGGCGCGCCATGGCCAGCCGCTGCTGCCCGGCCATGTCTATCTCGCGCCCGGCGGCACCCATCATATGGAGGTCGGCGGCACCGAGGGCCAGTATCGCGCCCGCCTGATCCCCGACGATCCGACCAGCGGCCACCGCCCCTCGGTCGACCGCCTGTTCCACAGCGTCGCCAAGAATGTCGGCACCAAGGCGGTCGGCGCGATCCTGACCGGCATGGGCCGCGACGGCGCCGACGGCCTGCTCGCGATGCGCGGCAAGGGTTGCTTCACCGTCGGCCAGGACCGTGACAGCTGCGTCGTCTATGGCATGCCCGGCGTCGCACAGGAGGTGGGTGCGGTGACCAAGCAATTGACGCTGACGCGGATCGCGCCCGCGCTGATCGACCGGTGCCGGGCGTGATCGTCGCCATGGCCCAGTCCTTTCCGCCGCCGCCGCCATTCACCCGGCTGGCGCATCGCGACGGTCTTCGCCGGATCAACGTGATCCAGGGAGAGACCCGCGTCAGCCAGGACAAGGAGGTCGTGCTGACCACCGTGCTGGGCAGCTGCATTTCGGCCTGCCTGTACGATCCGGTCGCGGGGATCGGCGGCCTGAACCATTTTTTGCTCGCCGAACCGGGTGCCGCGGAAACCGATCCTAAATCCATGCAGCGCTATGGCGTCTATGCGATGGAAGTTCTGATCAACGCGATGATGGCGCTCGGCGCCCAGCGGCACAGCCTGAAGGCCCGGCTGTTCGGCGGGGCGATGATGCGCGACGGGTTCCGCGACATCGGCGCGGCCAATGCGCAATTCGCCCGCCGCTTCCTGGCGGACGAGCGGATCGCGCTGGTCGGCGAGGATGTCGGCGGGATCAGCGCGCGTCGCGTCGAGTTCCGCCCCGCGCTGGGCCTGGCCCGTTGCCGCCATGTGACGGACACGGCGGTTCCGGCACCGCGCGCCGCACGCCCCGCTCCACCACCCCCACCCGCCGCGACCGGCGACGTGGAATTCTTCTGATGACTCTCGATACCTCCATGAAAGGCCCATTCGTGTCCCAACTCATCATGACCGTGGACGATTCGCCCAGCATGAGAATGCTTCTGCGCGCCGCGCTCACCGATATGGGATATCGGGTGCTCGAGGCCGAGGACGGCGTTCATGCGCTCGATACGCTGGACGGAGTCACCGCCGACACCGCGCCCGATCTGGTCATCACCGACATCAACATGCCCCGCATGGACGGTTTCGGCCTGATCGAGGCGCTGCGCCGCCAGCCCGGCCACCGCAACCTGCCGATCCTGGTGCTGACCACCGAAAGCTCCGACGAGAAGAAGGCCCGCGCGCGCGAGGCGGGGGCGACCGGCTGGATCGTCAAGCCCTTCAACCCCGAAAAGCTCGCCGCGGCCATCCGCCGCGTGCTGCACTGATCCCCTGATCCCGAGGAACCCGACCATGTCGCGTCAGCTCATCACCTTCCAGCTCGGCGACCAGATACTGGGCGTCGACATCATGGCCATCCGCGAGATCCGCGCCTGGTCGCCCGCGACCCCGCTGCCCAACGTGCCCGCGCATGTACGCGGCGTGGTGAACCTGCGCGGCGTGGTCCTGCCGGTCCTCGACCTGCGGCACCGGCTGGGCTGGGGCGTGACCGATCCGAGCGCCCGGCACGTCATCATCGTGGTGCGGATCGGCGAGCAGCTCCAGGGCCTGATCGTCGATGCGGTCAACGACATCGTGACGATCCCGCCCGAGGCGATGCAGCCCCTGCCCGACATGGGCGAGGCAACGGCGGCGCATTATCTGGAAGGGCTGGCCACGATCGAACAGCGGCTGATCCTGATCCTGGCGCTCGACCGCCTGTCCGATAGCGTTTCGTTAACCGCCGAAGCCGCATAAATCCCTCGTTTCTGGATGATAGCGGCGGATCCGTTGGAAGGTATTGGGTAATGGCGGACGTTAAGGTTCTTGTCGTCGACGACTCGCTGACGATGCGGGTTCTGATTTCGGGCGCGCTGGAGCGGATCAAGGGCGTGACCGTGGTCGGTGCGGCCGACGGTGCGCAGGAAGCGCGCAAGATGGTCGACCAGTATCGGCCCGAGGTGATGACGCTCGACGTCGAGATGCCGGGCATGAGCGGGCTGGACTATCTGGCCGAGATCATGACGGAACGGCCGATGCCGGTCATCATGTTCTCCACCCGGACCGCTGCGGGCGCCGCCGAATCGGTCGAGGCGCTGCGGCTGGGTGCGATCGACTGTTTCCCCAAGCCCAAGGTCGCGGTGCAGGCCGAGCTGGACGACATCATCGGCAAGCTGGGCAAGCGGATCAAGTCGGCGCGCAACGCCGATCTGAAGCGCGCCAAGGCGGGCAAGCTCGCCGCCGCGCGCAAGGCGCCCGCCGCCGACATGCACTGGAACGGCCGCCTGCTGGCGATCGGCGCGGATGCGGCGAACACCCAGGCGCTGTTCGACCTGTTCCAGACCTTCCCGGCCAACTGCCCGCCGACCCTGGTCGTGCAGCAGATGAGCCCCGGACTGCTCGGTCCGATGATCGAGCAGCTGCGCGAACAGATCGCGCCCAAGGTCGTCGAGGCGACCGACGGCATGAAGGTGGAACAGGGCACCATCTATTTCGCGCCGCAGGGCGAGACGCACATGGTCGTGGACAGCTGGCCCGAGGGCTCGATCCGCCTGCTCGCGCGCGAGCCGGTGGCGGGCGAGCGGCCCTCGATCTCGCTGCTGTTCGCCTCGGTCGCCAAGGCGGCGGGGAGCAACAGCCTGGGCGTGCTGGTCGCGCTGGACGACGAGGACGGCGCGGCGGGCCTGCGCGCGATGATGGCGGGCGGGGCCTATGCCATCGGGCGCAACGGCACCGACTTCACCTTGTCCAAGGGCATGGCGTCGCAGCCGATCGCGGGCGACGCGATCGCCGCCAACATCCTCAAGCTCTGTAGCAAGTGACCATGGTCGCGCACGATCCCATGCCGGGAATGGAGCGCGAGCTGGCTCTGGCGCTGGCCGAGGAGCTGGTCGACCTGACCCGCTCCCTGGCCGAGCTGGCCTATGACCTGGGCAGCGACAGCGACACGCTGCGCCGCCACATGGTCAGCATCCAGTCGGTCGACCGGATCACCCAGACCCAGCTCGCCATCGCCGACATCCTGCGATCCGACGCGCCGGTGGCCGCGCGGATCGAGGGGGTCACGCTGGAAACGCTGGCGGATCGCCTGCGCGAACGGACCGCGCGCGCCGCCTGACCCCTTAGCCGACCCGCCGGACGATCAGCGCGCGGCCATACGCTCGATCAGCGGGCGCATGCTGCCCAGCCATTGGCGCATCCCGGTGCGGGCCTGCTCGCTCAGGCTCAACAGCGTCAGCCGACGATCGGTCGGATGCGGCGCATTCTCGAACATCCCCATCGACAACAGCATGTTGATCCAGCGGACCGCCGTGGTGCGCGGCACGCCCGAGGCGCGATAGCAGGCGCTGGTTTCCACCTGTCGCCCCTCCTCTTCCTCCAGAAAGACGAAGAGCAGCATGTCGAACGCCGGATCGGCGAACAGCGACGAATCGAAGAAGCGCCCGATCTCCTCGCGCGCGGAGCGGACCACCCGCCCGATCTCGACCGGCGTGATGCGCGCCTCCGCCTCGGAGCGGACCAGGGTTTCCACCGCCTCCAGCTCGGCACGGATCCGCCGCAGCCTGTCGTCGATCCCCTCGGACACAGGTTCCGCCCCGATATCGAAGCGGTCGCTCATGACCTGCATTCCCCAGCCCATTCCATCGATCCCCCAAACCGTCCTTGCGGCGCGTCGCGATATATTCCGGTTATGCCGCGGTGCCGCAATTCATGAACGGGAAGATGTCAGCTAATCTGTCCTAAGTTAATCAGAAACTTGTCCGCAAAGGCGCGAATTTGCTCCCGCTTCGGAGCGATCGGCACGGGAGAGTCCGTCGGAAACGCGCTGGAGGCGCGTCTGGGCGGTACCGGCCCGCTCCCCCACCCGGCCTCCCACAGAATATCCTGAATGGGAGGCCTGCCGCTGAAACGTCAGAAGAACAGCTTGCGCACCGACAGGCGGACGGTGCGACCGAGCGGATCGAGATAGCCCGGCTGATAGCCGATCGGCACCGTGCCGGTCGAATCGGTCACCCGCTGGCGCTGGTTGAACAGATTGTCGACCGACAGGCTGACCCGCATGCCCCGGACCCAGGGATGCGCGCGGACCAGATCGAGCCGCTGGCCCAGATCGGCGAACAGGCGGAAATCGACCGTCGCCAGGCTGCCGAAGTCGAGCGCCTGCGGATTGGCCGCCGTGCCGCCATTGACCCGCGTCGCGCTGCGCCAGTTGCCCGAGAAACGCAGGCCCAGCCCGTTATTGTTATAGCCCGCCTGCGCCTCCAGCTGGTGGCGCGAGCTGCCGCCGCTCGACCCGACCGCGTCGCCGCGCAACAGGTCGAGGACGGGGCCACCATCGGCGACGGTGACACGGTCGGCGAAGGTCCAGGTGTGATAGAGCGCGAATTGCACGCGGCCACCGCCACGACCGCCGCCAAAGCCGCCGCCGCCTCCGCGAAAACCACCACCGCCGCCCGGCCCGCGATCCGGTCCGGCACCACCGGGGCCTCCGGGACCACCGGGGCCGCCGCCCGGTCCACCGCCCGGCCCCTCACCACGTGGACCGTCCGGTCCGCCGGGGCCACCGCGCGCGCCGGGGAAAGTCATCCCCGCAAAGGGATTGGGGCCGGTCCCGGCGCGGAACGCCTCCAGCTCCTTCTGGATCCTGGACTTGATCGGCCTGGAGAAGTTGATCCCCCAGCGCAGCTGCGACCGCTCGGTCCGCGCGAAGTTGATCGGGCGCGAATCGACGCGCAGCAGATTGCCCGCCGCATCGCGGGTGAACCGGTCGGGAAAGGCCGCCTCGATCGCGGCGGTGGGCGTCGGGAAGGACGCGATCGGATCGTCGGTCGAGATGCGGAAATAATTGGCGGTCAGGTTGATGTCGCGGTCGTTCCACGGCTTCACCGTCGCGCCCAGCTTCATGACATGGCGATTGTCCGCGACCAGCGCGGGGTTGCCGCCGCTGACCGACGTCACCGTCGCGGTCGTGCCGCTGACATAGTCGAACAGCCGGACATTGGGGGTGGTGATCGTCGGATTGCCCAGCTGCTGCGGAGTGGGCGCATCCTCCTGATCGGTCCAGGACGCGATGAAGCGCACCCCTTCCAGCGGCGACCAGTTCGCGCCGTAACCGACCGTGGTCAGCGTGCCGAAGTCCGACAGATGATCCGCCCCGCCATTGACGTTCAGCGACAGGTCGCCGATCGCGCTCAGGATGCCGCGATCGCGATTGGCGATGGGGAAGTCGAGATTGACCTGCCCGTTGACGATGTCGCGCGACACCTCGCCGGTCTGGACGGTGCCGAACCGGGTCGAACGGCTGGAGAAATCATTGGTCTCGCCGCCCAGCTTGACGCTGGCCTGCACGTCGCCCGCAGGCAGCGCGAACACCCGGCCGTTGAGCAGCGCGTCGATCTCGCCGGTCGAGGAGGTGGACCGCGCATAGTTGCGCGCCGCCAGCCCCAGCCCGTCGAGCGGCCCGAAGGGGTTGGCGGTCGGATCGCCCGCGTTCAACCGCGCCTGAAGCCCCGTCACGTCGAGCCCGGTGTCGGTGGCGACACGGCTTTCGGTCCGATCATAGGCGCCGGTCAGCGACCAACGCCACCGGCCCAGATCGCCGTTGAACACGGTGCCCAGATGTGCGGTCAGCCCGGTATTGTCCTGGACCAGCGGACCATAGGCATCGCTCAATCGGCTGATCGTCGCATTGGTCGACAGCGGGGAGTAGGGATTGCCCGCCGGCAGCGTCAGGCTGGCCGAGGGCAGGCCGTTCCAGCTGTTGCTCTGCGTCGTCTCCAGCTGCGCGTTGAACGAGGCCGCGACCTTGTCGAAGATGTTGCGCGCATAGACAATGTTCGCGCCGAACTGGCGCTGCGCCGATTGCAGCGTGCGATAGGGGGTGACGTCGGTGCTGTTGGCCGGGCTCGCCGCCAGCTGCGCCAGCGTCGGCGCGGCGCTCAGCCCGGTGGGGATGCCGACCACGCTCGGCATCCGGCCGGTCAGCGCGACCAGCGCCGGATCGCTGCTGATCAGATTGCCGCCCAGCGCGGCGTTGCTCGCGGGGGCGGTGATATCGCGCTCGGCCTCGGTCAGCCGCGACGTTTCCTGATAATCGGCATGGATGCTCAGCCGCTTGTCGCGCCGGATGGCCAGCCAGTCGAGCCGCCCCTGCCCCTGGGCCGAGCCGCCCTCGGTCGGAGCCAGCGCGATCGCCTCGGCCGCCAGCGATCGGAAGCGCGGGCGCAGGACGAAGTTCACGACCTTCTGGTCGGGGCGATAGCCGAATTTGAGCGACACTTCCTCGGGCAGGATGTCGACGCGCAGGATCGCCTCGGTCGGCAGGTCGCGAATCTCCTGAAAGCCCGCGATGCGCCGCCCGTTGAGCAGGATCACCGGCGACCCGCCGCGCCCGCTGGTCGTCTGCGGCGCGAGTTCGGTCAGCAGGTCGGCGACGCTCGACACGCCATAGCTGCGGATGTCGGCGGGGCTCAGCTGCTGGTCGGGGGGAATGTCGCCCGGCACGGTGCCCGGCGGGCGGCGGCCGTTGACGACGACGTCGCCCTCGCCGCCTTCCTCCTCTTCGGCCTCGGCCTGCGGGGCCTGGGCGCCCGAGGTCCGGCCCTGTGGCTCCGCCTGCGGAGCGGTGGCGGCCGGGGCGGCGGCCGCATTTCCGGTAGCCGCGTTTCCGGTAGTCGGGGCGGGTGTCGCGGCGGTCGGACCTTGCGGCGTCGCGGCCTCCTGCGCCTGTGCGATCGCCGGCATGGCACTCGCCAGCATCAAACCCGCCCAAAGCCGCATCGTTCGCCCTTTTCCCAAATCCTGTCGTTGGGCGTTAGGACGCAAATGTCGCACAAATGTGCCGCCCGCGACGACAAATGTCGCAGGGATGCGGAACGATGGTCATTCCTCCCCT
This sequence comes from Sphingomonas sp. 1185, assembly GCF_040544655.1. Classification (NCBI taxonomy): domain Bacteria; kingdom Pseudomonadati; phylum Pseudomonadota; class Alphaproteobacteria; order Sphingomonadales; family Sphingomonadaceae; genus Sphingomonas; species Sphingomonas sp. 1185. The sequence continues at coordinate 72,122 of NZ_JBEPKL010000013.1, read as the reverse complement.
TGCGGGGAGGAACGGGTCAGCCCGCGAACGCCTTTTCGATCACATAGGCGCCCGGCTGCGCGTTCGAGCCTTCGGGGAAGCCCATGGCCTCGAACCTGGCGCCCAGCGACTTGATCATCTCCATGCTGCCGCACATCATGATCCGGTCGGTCTCGGGATTGAAGCCGTGCGCGCTGGGGAGCCCGGCGAACAAGCGGCCATCGTCGATCAGCGCGTCGATGCGGCCGGTGGTGTGGAACGGCTCGCGCGTGACGGTCGGGACGTAATGGAACTTCTCCGCCGCGACCTCGCCCACCAGGGGATCCTCGGCCAGCTTGCCCGCCAGCTCGTCATGGAAGGCCAGGTCGCTGACCCGGCGGACCGAGTGGACGATCACCACCTCGTCGAACATGTCATAGATGTCCGGATCGCGCGCGACCGACAGGAAGGGGGCCAGACCCGTGCCGGTCGACAGCATGAACAGCCGCTTGCCGGGCAGCAGCGCATCGGCGACCAGCGTGCCGGTGGGCTTGCGGCCCAGATAGATATGGTCGCCCGGCTGCACCTTTTGCAGCTTGCTGGTCAGGGGGCCGTCCTCGACCTTGATCGACAGGAAGTCGAGCTTCTCGTCATAGGAGGGGCTGGCGACCGAATAGGCGCGGAGCAGCGGCTTGCCGTTGTCGCCCTGCAACCCGATCATCACGAATTCGCCCGAGCGGAAGCGGAAGCTGTCGGGGCGCGAGATCGCGAAGGAGAAGAGATGCTCGTTCCAGTGATGGACGCTCTGAACCGTCTCGACGCTCAGCGCCGCGGTCGGGGTCAGTTCGGGCAGAACAGTATCGGTCGACAAACCACGCACTCCTTGGGGCCCGCCCCGCGCCGCCGGTCGATCGGCGGGCGGGCGAACAGTCAGTTTCGATGAATCGGATGCGCCCTTACCAAGAATAGCGCAGGCTGCCTACAAAGGTCCGCGATGCCCCGTAATAGCAGCCATTGTTGAAGAAACAGCTGGTGATGTGGCGCTTGTCGAACAGATTGGCGACATTAGCGGTCAGGCTCAGCCCCTCCATCGCCGGGCTGACCCGGCCCAGGTCATAGCCCAGCATCAGGTCGGCCAGCCAGTAATCGGGCGACTGCAAACGGCGGACGACCGTCTTCCCGGCCGCGACGGTGGTCGCCGTCCCGTCCGATTCCCCGACATAGCGCAGGCCCGCCCCGATGCTCAGTCCGCCCGCGACGCCCGCCTTGCCCAGATCATAGGACAGGAAGCTCGACGCGCTCCATCGCGGCACGCCCAGCGGCCGGGTGCCGGTGACGCCGCTCAGCTGGTCGCCGGTGCCGACCACGGGCGATCCCTGCGTCACGCGCGGATCGGTATAGGTCGCCGCCACCGTCACGTCGAAACCGGGCGCCAGCGTGCCGCGCCCGTCCAGCTCGATCCCGCGGATCGCGACCTCGCCGATCTGCACCTGCGAATTGGTCGGGATATTGCCGGTGCCCGCGTTCGGATCGGCGACCGGCACGTTGCGGCGACGCAGGTCGAAGGCCGACAGGGTGAACAGCGCGGTCGTGCCGCGTGGCTGGTATTTCAGCCCCGCCTCATATTGGCGGCCCGTGACGGGGGTGAAGTTCCGTCCGTCCCAGGTGCTGCCCGTCTGCGGCTCGAAACTCTCCGAATAGCTGGCGAAGGGGGCCAGCCCGAACCGGGTCTCGTACAGCGCGCCCAGCCGGGTGGTGAAGGCGGTCTGGTTCAGGCGGGAGACCGCGTTGGTGTTCAGATTCTGCGTCGTCTGGTTGTAGCTGTCCCAGCGCCCGCTGGCGATCAGTTGCAGCCCGCCGATCGCGATCTGGTCCTGTAGATACAGGCCGACCTGATCGCGCTTGGTGTAATTGTGCGTCTGGGTGAGCGGGAAGCTGGGCAGCGGCACGCCATAGACCGGGGCGAACAGGCTGAGGTTCGGGATGTTGAACACCGGGTTCGCGTTGGTGCCGGTGTAGAAGGCCTGATAATTCTCGCCGCGATTATGCTGCCAGTCGACGCCGCCCAGAATGGTGTGCCGGACCGGCCCCGTATCGAGCTTGCCGACCAGGTGATTGTCGACGGTGAAGGTCTGGAACGCCTCGTCCGATCCGCCGCCGCCGCGTTGCAGGGTGGAGAGGTCGCTGTTCGCATTGGCGCCGGTGCCGCGCGTCAGGAAGCCCGATCCATAGATTTGCCGATAATGCAGCCCGATCGCCAGATAGCGCGCGTTCGTCGTCCAGCTCAGCCGGTCGTTCAGGTCGTGGCGGAACAGGATCGTCGCCGATTTCTGCGTCCGGTCGAACGCCTCATAGGACGGCTCCGACGTGTTGAAATCGACCGGCAGCACCCCGAACGGATTGGGCAGCGCCGAGCCATAGACGGGCACGCCGCTATACGACCCCGATTCGGGATCGCGCTGATAGTTGAGGATCAGCGTGACGCTGGTCGCCTTGTCGGGCGCGAAGGTCAGCATCGGCCGCGCATAGTAACGGCGATTGGCGGTGGATCGGATGAACCCGTCCGATTCCTCGGCCCCCGCGATCATCCGGAACAGCCAGCGATTGTCGGCGTCGAGCGGCTGGTTCACGTCGATGCTGGAGCGCAGCAGCGCGTAATTGCCCGCCGCCAGCTCGATCCGGCCGCCCGCCCCGGCATAGGGCAGCTTGCTGGTCAGGTTGATCAGCCCGCCCGGCGTGCCCGAGCCATAGGTGACGCCCGCCGGCCCCTTCACCACATCGACTGATTCGACCAGGTGGAAGTCGACTTGCGGAATGGCATAGACGCCGCCCAGCAGGCGCATCCCGTCCATGAACACGCCCGGTGAAAAGCCGCGCAGATAGAGCTGGTCATAGCGGGTCGCGACATTGCCGCGCTGGTTGGGGGCGACCCCCGCGACATAGCCCAGCGCCTGGTTGATCGACAGCGCGTTGCGTCGGGTCAGTTCCCCCTGGTCGATGACCGTGATGCTCTGCGCCGTGGCGATCAGCGGAATGTCGGTCTTGGTGCCCGAGGCCGCGCTCTTCTTCTCGCGCTGTCCCTCGACCACGATCTCCTCGTTGCGCAGCCGCTGGGGATCGTCATCCCCCGGACTGGGCGCGGCGATAGCCGGTGTGGCGGCCGGTGTGGCCATGGCGGGCGTGGCGACGCCGACAAGGGCGCCCGTGGCGCAGGCCGCCAGCCATGCCGCACGAAATCCCCGCATGATATTTTCCTTAACCGCTATTGATAGTGACTCTCAAATGCTGCTAAAGCGATGACATCGAGATGACAAGGGGAAAGCGCGGGTGGCGTCACGCCAGGCCATGGACGGACAGGCTCCTTCGGGGTGGCGCGGTGGCGTCGCCATGGGCTGTCGCTGGCTGACCGCTGCGGTCGGCGGCTATGGATTCGCGGTGGCCGCCGCGATGCTGACCGCGCGCATCCTGCCGGTGTCGGACGCCCAGTCGCGGGTCGAGGCGACCGGATGGCCGATGATCCTGTCCTTCCTGGTCTATGCGGGCATCGGGCTGTGGGCGCTGCACGAGATAAGGCTGGCGCGCGTTGCCGCGGTGGTCTGGGGCGGCGCGCTGGTCATGGCGGCGCTGCTCTGGTGGCTGGGGGTCCGCGCGTGAGCGAGGCGGCGGCCCTGGTGCAGCGCGGCTGGCGGCAGACCATGGCCTGGGCGCATGGCTGGCTGGGCCTGATCGCCGGGTGGATCCTGTTCACCATGTTCCTGACCGGGACCTCGGCCTATTTCCGCCCCGAAATCACCCAGTGGATGCAGCCCGAGATCCGCCCCGCCGTCGCGACCACGGCACAGGCGGCGACCTCGGCGGTCCGCCATCTCGCGCGGGTCGGCGGCGACGACCTGCAATGGTATATCTATCTGCCCGACGCGCGGACGATCGCCACCCGCGTCTTCCGCATCCCCGCCAAGCCCGATCCCAAGGCGCGCGGCACCGAGCTGGACCTCGATCCGGTCAGTGGCGCCCCCCTGACCGCGCGCGAGACGCGCGGGGGCGAGCATTTCTATCGCTTCCACTTCCAGCTGCAATTGCCGTACCCCTGGGGCCGCTGGCTGGCGGGGCTGTGCGCGATGGCGATGCTGGGCGCGATCATCTCGGGCGTGATCACCCACAAGCGGATCTTCGCCGACTTCTTCACGCTGCGCTGGAACAAGGGGCAGCGCAGCTGGCTCGACGCGCACAACGTCACCGCCGTGCTCGGCCTGCCCTATCACGCGATGATCACCTATACCGGGCTGATCACCCTGATCACCATGTACATGCCGTACCCGATCGTGATGAACTACGCCAAGCCCGCGCAGTTCGTCCAGACCGCCTATGGCCAGCCCGACGACGTGCCCGCCAGCGGCGTGCGCCGTCCGCTCGTCGCGATCGCGCCGCTGATCCAGGATGCCGAGCGCCGTCTGGGCGGCCCCGCCACCCGCGTCATCGTCACCAATCCGGGCGACGCCGCCGCGCGCGTGACGATCGCGCAGGCCAAGCATGGCGCGATCAGCGCGCAAACCCCGATCGTCGTCTATGAGGGCGCGACCGGCCGGTTCTTCAGCCGGAGCGGCGCGCCCGCCTCGGCGATCCAGACGGCGGGCGTCCTGCTGGGCCTGCACCTGGCGCAATTCGCCGGGCCCGCGCTGCGCTGGGCCTATTTCGTGATGGGGCTGACCGGCGCGGCGATGGTCGGCACCGGGCTGCTGCTCTGGACCGCCAAGCGGCGCAAGCCGGGCGCGGCGCCCTTTTTCGGGCTTCGGCTGGCCGAGCGGCTGAACATCGCGGTCATCGCCGCCTTCCCGTGCGGCATGGCGGCGTATCTCCTCGCCAACCGGCTGATCCCGGCGGGGATGGCGGGTCGCGCCGATATGGAAGTGTCGGCGATGTTCTGGACCTGGGGCCTGCTCGCGCTCGCCCAGCTCGGCCTGCCCGCGCGGCGCGCCTGGACGATCCTGTTCGGTGTCGCGGGTCTGTTCTGGACCGCGATCCCGGTCGTCAACGCGCTGACCGACACCCGCTGGCTGATCCCGTCGCTGCTCGACGGGGATCAGGTCTTCCTCGCCTTCGATCTCGCCTGTCTCGCCATCGGTGCCGGTTTCGCCGTCGCCGCGCGGGTCAGCGCGCGTCCCGCCGCCCGTACTCCCACACGGACCCGCCGCTTTTCGGAGCCTGCCCATGCTTGATACGATCGCCCTGTGCCTTGTCGGCTTCTGGTTGCTTGCCGCCGGTTCCCATCGCCATGCGCGCGACGCCGGGACGCTGCACGATGCCCGGCTTCGCACCGGGTTGAAGCTGCTCGGCGCGACGGTGCTGCTGCTCGCCTTGTGGGGCAGCGGCACGGCGATCACGGGCGAGCGGATCGTGCGGCTGGCGGGGGCGGCCTCGATCGCGGGCGTCGCGCTCAACCTGATCCTGTCGGTGCGCGCGCATACGGCCTTCGCCCCCTTGCGCGCGGTCAACCGGCTTGTGGGTCGAACACCGACCAGCCGGTCCGCTGCACCAGCCGTTCGAGCGCCAGCGTACCAAGCTGCGAATTCCCGCGCGCGTTGAGCCCCGGCGACCATACGGCGATCGAGGCCCGGCCGGGCACGATCGCCAATATGCCGCCCCCCACCCCCGACTTGCCCGGCAGGCCGACGCGAAAGGCGAACTCGCCCGATCCGTCATAATGGCCGCAGCTCATCATCAGCGCGTTGATCCGCCGCGCCCGCTGCGGTGACACCACCGAGCGCCCCGTCCCCGGATGGAGGCCCCGCGCCATCAGATAGCGCCCGGCGAGCGCCAGCTGCCGACAGCTCATGGCAAGCGCGCAGAAATGGAAATAGACGCCCAGCACCCGGTCGACCGGATGATGCAGGTTGCCGAAGGCGCGCATGTAATGCGCCAGCGCCTGGTTGCGGTGCCCCGTCTCCATCTCGGCCTGCGCCACGGCGGCGTCGATGACGATGTCGTCCTCTCCGGTCAGCGCGCGGACGAAGCGCAGCATCTCGCCGATCGCCTCGCGCGGTTCGTAACCGCCGAGCAGCACGTCGGCGACGACGATCGCGCCCGCATTGATGAACGGGTTGCGCGGGATGCCCTGTTCGGTTTCCAGCTGCACGATCGAGTTGAACGCGGTGCCCGACGGCTCGCGCCCCACCCGCCGCCACAGCTGGTCGCCGACCGCGCCCAGCGCCAGGGTCAGCGCGAAGACCTTGGAAATGCTCTGGATCGAGAAGCTCTCCTCGGCATCGCCCGCCAGATGGCATTGGCCGTCCGCCTCGACGATGGCGATGCCGAACCGGCGCGGATCGATGCCCGCCAGCGCGGGGATGTAATCGGCCGGTTTGCCCCGGTCGGGGGCCTCCGCCATCTCGGCGGCGATGTCGGCGACGATGGCGGACAGGTCCATGGCGCCGTCGTGCCGTGCGCGCGACACTTTGTCGAGCGCCGCGAACCCGTCACAAACCGCCGCTAGGGAGCCGTCGCTTCCTCCCCAAGCCCGACGACGGACCGACAGCAACGCCATGCGCGACAGGGATACGCCCCCGCCCGCCCCCGGATTCTGGACCCTTGCCGGGGCCGAGGCATGGGAGCGATTCGCGATTCAGGGCGCCAAGTCGCTCCTCACCCTGTTCCTGCTGACTGACCTGCTGCGCCCCTCGGGGCCGCCGGTCCTCGGCCTGGCCGGGTTGCGCGCCGCGATCGAGGGGATGACCGGGACGCGAGGGGACATCGCCTTCGCCTCGCAGCTTTACGGGCTGTACGGCGCGCTGACCTATCTGATCCTGCCACTCGGCGGGTGGCTGGCGGATCGCAGCGGGCGGCGGCGGGTCGCGATGTTCGTCGGCGCTGAGCTGATGGCGGCGGGGCTGGTCGCGCTGACGGGGCGGCCCCTCGCGCTGGTCGGGCTGGGCCTGCTGATCGGCGGGATCGGGCTGCTCAAGGGCAATCTGGCGGCCGAGGTCGGCGCGCTGCGCGGGTCGGCGGGGGGCGAGCGGCTGTTCGCGGCCTATCTGGCGTTCCTCAATGGCGGCGCGCTGCTCGGGCCGCTGCTGTGCGGCTGGCTGGCCGAGCGGTACGGGTTCGGCACCGCCTTCGCGGCGATGGCGGCGAGCATAGCGGTGGCCGTCCTGCTGCTGCGCGCCGCCCCCCGCGTCACGGTCGCAGCGGCGGCGCGGGACGAGGGAGCGGCCGTTGCGTGGCGACAGGTGGTGCCCGCCATCGTCGCCGTCACCCTGTGCTTCTGCGCCTATGAGCAGTTGACCAATATCGTGCTGGTCTGGGCCGAGGCGCGGGTCGCGCTGTCGGTCGGCGGGTTCGCCGTGCCGCCCGGCTGGCTGGCGGCGGCGGACGGACTGTTCACCATCGCGCTGGCGCTGGGGGCGTATCGGCTCTGGCCCTGGCTCGCGCGGCGGCGGTGCGAGCCCGCTGCGGGGATCAAGCTGGCGCTAGGCGGGGTGGCGATCGCGCTCGGCTATGGCCTGATCGCGCTATTGTCGATGCGGGTCGGCGCGGTGGGGCTTACGGGTCCGCTGGCGGCGATCCTGCTGCTCGGCATCGGCGTCGTCCTGTCCTGGCCCTCGGCGCTGGCCATCGTCACCGCCGCCGCGCCGCCCGGCCGGCGGGGGATGATGACCGGGCTGTTCTATCTCCACGGCTTTGTCGCGCATCTGGTCGTCGGGCAGCTGGGCACGCTCTATCCGGTGATGAGCGCGCCCCGTTTCTGGATGATCCATGTCGCGCTGGCGCTGGCGGGCGCGGTCGTCGCGCTCGCCATTCCACGCGGTCAGGCGACGACGACCTCCACCGCCGAGAGCGCCTCGGCATAAGCGGGCGACAGCGGCACGTCGGTCACCAGCATGGCGACGCCGTCGAGCGCGGCGACCTGGACGGTGCCGTGGCGGTCGAACTTGCTGGCATCGGCGGCGATAACGGTGCGGCGCGCGCGGGCGATCATCATCCGGCACACCGCCGCCTCGCCCGCATGATAATCGGCAAAGCCATGGTCGAGATTGACCGATTCCACCGACAGGATCGCCAGCGAGGGCGTGAACATCGCCAGATAGTCGCGCGCCGTCGCGTCGAAACAGGCGCGATATTCGTAATCCAGCTCGCCCCCGGCCAGCAGCACCCGGTTGTCGTTGCGCCCGCCCAGCTCGGCGGCGACCCCCACCGCATTGGTGATGACGGTCAGCCGCTGGTGATCGCGCAGCGCGCGGGCGACATAATGGCCGGTGGTGCTGGCATCGATATACAGGGTCTGGCCGTCCGCGACGATCTGCGCCACCGCGGCCGCGATCCGCTGCTTGGCCTCGGCATGGCGTTGCAGGCGGGTGGCGAACGAGCCCTCCGTCTCCACCTTGGCCAGCCGCACCGCGCCGTGCGCGCGCACGACCGCGCCCGATGCCTCCAGCACGCGCAGTTCGCGTCGGATCGTCTCCTCGGACACCGACAGCGCCGCCGCCAGATCGCCGATCCCGCGGAAATTCCCCTCTCCGAGTAGCGCCACGATCTCGGTCTGGCGGCGCTGGCGTTTCATCATGGCTGTTCGGGCTCCTGCTATCGGGGTCATGCTAGACGGCGGGGCGTTTCGGTCAATCGGCCGTCGCATCCGGCCAGAAACGCCACAGGCCGCACACAAAGACGCCGATGGCTTTGCGGGCCATCGGCGTGAGGTGCGCTCCGATACCCGCGGGGGGGCGCGTATCGGATCGGGGAGAAGGATCGGGTCAGAAGGCGTAGGTCAGGTTCAGCATGTAGATGCGCCCCGTCTCGACATAGCCGCCCTTGCGGTCGTTCGAGAGATAGGCCTTCCGCTCGCTGGTCGTCGCCCAGTAGCTGTGCTCGTTGAACAGGTTCTGCACCGACATGCCGACCGTCAGGCCCGAGGGCAGGACATAGTTGACGATCAGGTTGGAGATCGTCGTCGGCTGGATATAGGTGTCCGGGCGGCTGGAGCGCAGATCGTACAGGCGGTCGCCGGTGTAGTTGTAGTTCCACTCCGCCGACAGGCCGCCATGGCTGTAGAACAGCGCGGCGTTGTACATGATCTTGGGCGCCTGGGTCATGCGCTGATCGCGCATCTGGCCGTTGACGAAGACGCGCGCATTGGCGCGCTGCACCGTGACATTGGCCTGGAGGCCCAGCCCGTCGAGCAGCCCCGGCAGACCCTTCAGCGCATAGCGGCCGAACAATTCGACGCCATAGATCTTGCCGGTGGCGTTGGTGGTCAGGCTCGACACCTCGACCCCGCCCTGCTGTTCCGACTGCGGATTGCCCCAGATGTTATAGTCGCCGGTCGCGTTGGTGGTGCCGGTCGCGAACAGGACGTGGTTCAGTTGCTTGTAGAAGGGGCTGATCGAGAAGAAATCGGTGCCCTGCCCCTTATATTCGACCGAGGCGTCGTAGTTCCACGAGGTCTGGGCATTCAGATTGGGGTTGGGGATGAACACCCCCGTCACCTCGCCCAGATCGTTGCGGGTCACCTGCGTCGGCCCGAGCAGCAGGTCGAATGCGGGCCGCGAATAGCTCTTCCGGATCGAGGCGCGGATGACCATGTCGTCGTTCGGCCGGTAATTGGCGATGACGCTGGGCAGCCACATGTCATAGTTGCGGCTGGAGGTCGCGAACTTGCCGGTGTCGTTGCCCTGGTCCTGCCAATAGGTGCCCTTGAACCGGTTATATTCGTAGCGCAGGCCCGGCACGACCTGAAGGTCGCCGAACTGCATCGTCGCCATGGCATAGCCGCTCAGCCGGTTCTCGCGACCGTCGAGGCGGTTCTCCTTCAGCTTGACCGGATCGAGATTGGCGAGCTTGGGCGTCGAGAGCTGGCGGACCTGATCCTCGATATAGCCGGTGTCGATCAGGAAGATCGGCACCTGCGCGGCATTGTTCATGAACCCGCCGAGCATCCGGCCGGGCAGCGAGGTCAGCGCGGGACCGGTCGCGGCGTAACGCGGCGAGGCCGAGCCATTGGCGAGCGGGAAGGTATATTGCAGCGCGCCGTCATCGCCCAGCGCATTGGCGTAACGCTTGGCATCCTCGACCTTCGCGCCCGCCGAGATGGACACCAGACCCTGGTCGGCATGATGCCAGGTCGTGTCGAACTGTCCCTCCAGGCGGCGTTCCCAGGTGTTCTCGAACTGCTGGGTGACATACCATTGCTTCAGCTTGGTCAGGTCGCTCAGATAGGCGCGCGCCGCGTCGGTCAGCACGACCTGCGGAAAGGTGCGCTGGCCGATCGAGGTGACCATGCGGTAATTGGCGACGCCCGTATTGTCGGCGGTGCCGATATAGGGACGGCCCGCAAAGCCCGACTGGATGCGCAGCGGGTAATCCTGCGATCCGCGCGAATAGGCGCCGTGATAGTCGAAGGTGAAGTCGCCCGAACGGGTCTGGCCGCCCAGCTTGGTCGTCACCAGTTCCTGGTTGCTGTGCTCGGTGCGGAAATAATGCGTCGCGGTCAGGCCGTAATCGGCGCGATAGCCGGCGGCGTCGTACGAGCCCTTGTTGGGGTTCGGGTTGATCTGGTCGGGGGCCAGGCTGGTCTGGCGCAGCGCGGTCTGGTCCATCCAGCTCTTGAGGTTGTACCGGCCATAGGTGGAATGCAGGTACAGGTCGGTATTCTCGCCCTTCCAGTCGAGGTTCAGCGTCCCGCCCACCCGCTCGATCCGGTTGCGGAACGACTGCCACTGGACACCGCGCGCGAACAGATTGTCCAGATTGTCGCGGATCATGCCGGGAATGTTGTTGTTATACTTCTCCCAGTCGTGCTGGACCGCGGTCGACTCGCCCAGCACATGCTTCAGCCCGTAATAGGCCGAGGCATAGATGCCGAAATTGCCGAAGCGCTGCGCGGTCTCGACCTGCGCGGTGCCGCCCCAGGGGTCCTCGCCGCGCGCGACGGCACGGCCCGCCACCTGGCCCTGAAGACGGATCTGGCTGCGATGGTTGGGCAGGTCGAAGGCGGTGATCGGCACCATGTCGATGATGCCCGCGATCGCGTCGCCATCATATTTGGCGGTCGGCGCCTTGTCGACGCGCACGGTCTGGAGCGAGAAGGGCGACAACAGGTTCATCGAGATGGCGCGGGTGCGCGCATCGGTCTGCGCCAGCCGCACGCCGTCGAGCGAATAGGCGTTGTACGAGGTGTCGAGACCGCGGATCGAGACGTACTGCGCCTCGCCGGTCGCCGCCGCGTTGCGCGACTGGTCCACCGACGAGCTGATGCCCGGCAGGCGGGTCAGCAGGTCGGCCAGATTCTGCTGCGGCTGAAGGCGCAGTTCTTCGCCCGAGACGACGGTGGCCAGCGACTGGCTGCGCAGCTGTTCATCCTGCGCGTCGACCACCGCCTGGCGATGCCCCTTGACGACGACGTCCTCGCCGACCTGCGGATCGGTGTCGGTGACGGTCGGCGCATTGGCCGTGGCGATCGGATCGGTCGGATCGGCGGCCAGCGCCGGCGTGGCCAGCATCAGCGTGGCGGCGGTGCCGCACAATAGGCGCACGACATGCGCCCGCTTGAACGAAGCGGTCATGGTTTTCCCCCTGGGACATCGTGATGGCGACGCCCCCCGGGCGCCTTCGACGGCCCCGCTAGAGACGGGCTGTGACAGTCCGATGACTTATTGACCGAATTTTGATGAATTTGAAAAAATGACCGTGTGATAGGCGCTTCGGCACGATCCACCCGGCCAATGTCACAGTCCTGACCCGGAAACGGTTCAAAGCTCCAACATGACTCCTATCTCCGCCACCCTTCGCCGCTACCTGCGATCCGCGATTTTCCTGATCACCGCCTCCGCACTGGCCGCGCCGGTCGCGGCGCAGGCACCGGGCACCAGGGGCCTGACCCTGGACCGGGTGGTCCTGCTGATGCGCCACGGCGTCCGCGCGCCGCTGGATGGGGAAGTGCCGCACGGCACCCGCACCGCCAGCCCCTGGCCGCACTGGACGACGCCCGAAAGCCAGCTGACCCCGCGCGGGGCCGAGGCGCTGGCGACCGAGGCGCGCGCCGACCGCGCCGACTGGGCGGCACGCGGCCTGCTCCCCGCCAAAGGATGCCCGGCATCCGACAGCATCCGCATCTGGACCAACAGTTCGCCGCGCACCATCGCCAGCGGACAGGCCTATGCCCAGGGCCTCGCCCCCGGCTGTACGCTGACCATCGGCCATCGCCCCGTTGGCGAGGCCGATCCGCTGTTCGAGCCGCTGCGCGCCCGTGCCACCCGCTTCGACGCGACGGCGGCGGTGGCGGACATCGACCGCTTCACCGGCGGCATGGACGCGCTGGCCGCGCGGCATCGCAACGCGTTGCGCCTGCTCGATTCGGTGCTGGGCTGCGGCGATCCCAAGGGGTGCGACCCGGCGGGCGCGCCGCGCCTGACGCCCTCGGCCGATGGCAAGGGCATCGACCTGTCGGGGCCGATCCGCACCGCCTCGGGCACCGCGCAGGTGCTGCTGCTGCAATATGCCGAGGGGCTGTCGCCCTCGGTCGGCGGCGTGCCGGTCAACGGTGCGGTGCTGGCCCGGCTGGGCGCGGTCCATGCCGCGCTGTTCGACGTCTATTCGCGCTCGCCCTATATGGCGGCGCACCAGTCGGCCGCGTTCGGCCGCCACATGATCGACGCGCTGACCGCGCGCGACGGGCGCAAGGTCGACATGCTGGTCGGGCACGACACCAACGTCACCGCGCTGGCCGGGCTGCTCGGCTTCGACCTCGTCGCGCCGGGCTATGCGCCCAACGATGCAGCACCGGGCGGGGCAGTGATGATCGAGCGCTGGCATGATCGCCGGGGTCGGCGCTTCGTCACCCTGTCCTATCGCACCCAGTCGCCCGATCGCCTGCGCCACCAGTCGCCGGACGTGACCGTCACGCCGATCCGCGTCCCCGGCTGCCCCGCCGCCGCGCCCTGCCCGCTCGACCGCTTCGTCGCGCTGTTCGGCCGCCGTCTGGCGCCGCTGGCCCGGTAAGCCCGGCCGGTTGTCATAATCCGGGACGGAACGGATGGCGGATTAAAGGCTTCGCTTACCCTTTGGGGCCTATAGCGGCGATCATGTCGCCCCCCGATTCCGTCCCGTCCCACGGATCGCCGAGCCCCGGCCTGATGCCGGTGGTGCGCGGCTGTCGCCCGCACCTGATCGCGGCGGCGGGGTTTTCGGGGCTGATCAACCTCCTCAACCTCGCGCCGTCGATCTTCATGCTCCAGGTCTATGACCGGGTGGTGCCGACGCGCGGCGTGCCGACGCTGCTGCTGCTGACGCTGATCCTGACGATCGCGCTGGGGGTCTATGCCATGCTCGATGCGGTGCGGATGCGGCTGCTACTGCGCGCGAGCATCCGGCTGGAGCGGCGGCTGGCGCCCGCCATCCTGCTGCGCATCCTGGGGTCGCCAAGCGGTACCGCGATGGAGCGCGCCCAGGCGATGCGCGATTTCGACACGGTCCGCTCCACCCTGACCGGCGCGCCCGTCATCGCGCTGTTCGATGCGCCCTGGGCCCCGATATACATACTGATCGCCTTCCTGCTGCACCCCTGGATCGGCGTGCTGACCCTGGCCAGCGCGCTGTTGCTGGGCGCGATCGCCATCGCCAGCGAGCGGATGACCGAATCCAGCGTCGTCGCGCTGCGCGGCCGGACCGCGCTGGCGCAGCGCGAGCAGGACGCCTCGATCCTCGCCTCCGATGTGGCGCAGGCGCTGGGGATGCGCGACGCGCTCGTCACCCGTCATCTGCTGGAGCGCGCCGATCTGGCCCGGCGGCAGGCATCGCTGTCGCGCCGGTCGGGGCAGTTCCTGGCGGTCACCAAATTCCTGCGCCAGCTGCTGCAATCGCTGGCGCTGGCGCTGGGCGCCTGGCTGGCGGTGAAGCAGGAGATTTCGGGGGGGGCGATCTTCGCCGCCTCGCTGCTCTTGGGCCGGGCGCTCCAGCCGGTCGAGCAGATCCTGGGCGCGATCAAGCCGCTGACCGCCGCGCGCGAGGCGTGGCGCTCGCTCGACGGCTTCTGCCGCCGCCCCGGCCCCGAGCGCACGACCACCACCCTGCCCGCCCCCATCGGCCGGATCGAGGTGCGCGGACTGGAGGTGCGTGCTCCCGGCGGCGACCGCGCCATCCTGTCGGACATCAGCTTTGCGGTGAATCCCGGCGAGGTCGTCGCGCTGGTCGGCCCCAGCGGCGCGGGCAAGTCCACGCTGCTGCGCGTGCTGGCGGGCGCACAGGCCCCCGATGGCGGCGAGGTGCGGATCGACGGCGCGTCGCTGGCCGACTGGAATCGCGAACAGCTGGGCCGCCATCTCGGCTTCATGCCGCAGGCGCCGACGCTGTTCCCCGCCACCGTCCACACCAATATCGCGCGCTTCCGCGGCGTCCTCGACGGCGAGAGCGAGGCGCTGGACGCCGAGGTCGTCGCCGCCGCCCAGGAGGCGGGCGCGCATGACGTGATCCTGGGCCTGCCGCACGGCTATGCCACGATGCTGGAGCGCGGCGAGGCGGGGCTGTCCGCCGGACAGGGCCAGGCGGTGGCGCTGGCCCGCGCGCTGTTCGGGCGGCCGACCCTGTTGTTCCTCGACGAACCCAATGCGCATCTCGACAGCGAGGGCGAGGCGCGGCTGGCGCGCTGCATCCTGTCCTTGCGCGAACGCAAGGCGACGGTGATCGTGTCGACCCACCGCACCGGGCTGCTCCAGATCGTCGACAAGGTGCTGCTGCTGCGCGACGGCAAGGTGCAGCTGTTCGACGACCGCGCCAAGGTGATCCGGTCGCAGGCGCCCGGCCGCTCCGACGAAGGCTTCGTGCATGCCGGGAGCGCCCGATGACCCCCGCCCGCGCCCAGCTGGCCGAACGGCTGCACCTCGACGATTCGCCGCGCGCCGCGATCCGGTTGGGCGGCATCATCGCCTTCCTGTTCTTCGTCGTCGGCCTGGGCTGGGCGGCGGTCGCGCGGCTCGACGCGGCGGCGGCGGGCGAAGGCCAGGTCACGGTGTCAGGCAATCGCCGTACCGTGCAGCATCGCGACGGCGGTATCGTCCGCGCGATGGCGGTCCGCGACGGCCAGCATGTGACGGCGGGGCAAACCCTGTTCCGGCTGGAGGGAGCCGAGGTGGCCGCCAGCGAACGCGCGCTCGCCGCCAGCGTCATCGACCTTCAGGCGCAAAAGGCGCGGCTGGAGGCCGAGATTGCAGGCCGCGCCGTCGTCTGGCCCGCCGACTTCGCCACCGCGCCCGAACAGGACCGCCCGCTGATCGCGCGCGCCGAGGCGCTGCAACTGGCACAGCTGCGCAGCCGCAACGCCGCGCTCGCCGCCGGCGACCAGGTGCTGCGCCAGCAGGCCGCCGAGGTCGGCCGCCAGACATCGGGCTATAACGCCCAGGCCCAGGCCACCGCCCGCCAGCGCGAGAGCCTGGCCCAGCAGCTGGAGAGCACGCGCAAGCTGGCCGATGAAGGCTATGTCTCGCGCAACACGGTCCGCTCGATCGAACGCTCGATGCAGCAGCTCGAGGGGGCCGATGCCGATTACAGCTCGCGCTCCGCCGCCGCGCGCGAACAGATCGGCCAGACCCGCGCGCAGATGGTCCAGACCCGCCGCCGCCAGGTGGAGGAAGCCGCCGCCAGCCTGCGCGACACCCAGTTCCAGTTGAACGAGGTGCAGCCCAAATGGGCCTCCGCGCGCGAGCAGCTGGCGCGTACCGAAATCCGCGCGCCGGTTTCGGGCCGGGTCGTCGGCCTGCGCGTCTTTACCGTGGGCGGGGTGATCCAGGCGGGGCAGCCGATCCTCGACATCGTGCCCGATGCCGCTCCGCTGATCGTGCGCGCCAATTTCGCACCCGGCGATATCGACGGCGTCGTCGCAGGGCGGCCCGCCGAGGTGAAGTTCCTGTCGCTCCACGACCGGGGGCTGCCGATCCTAACCGGCACGGTCCATTCGGTGTCGGCCGACGCGCTGCGCGACGAATCCTCGGGCCGCAGCTATTTCTCCGCCGAGGTCGCGGTGCCGCGCGACCAGATCGCCCGCATCGCGGCGGTGCGCGGCGGCGATACCGGCATCCGCGCGGGCGTGCCGGTCGCGGTCACCGTGCCGCTGCGCAAGCGGACCGCGCTGCAATATCTCCTCGATCCGCTGACCGAGGCCTTTGCGAAGTCCTTCCATGAACGCTGACGCGCTCCGCCGCCTCGCCTGCCTGCCGCTGATGCTGGCCGCCGCTCCGGCCGCCGCGCAGGAGCTGTACGATCCCGACACGCTCGACCGCGCCATCGCCGACGCCTATCGCACCAATCCCACGCTGGAGGCGGGGCGGGCGCAGCTGCGGGCGCTCGACGAACAGATCATCCAGGCGGGCTCGCCTTACCGCCTGAGCGTCGGGGTGAACGTCAACTTCCAGTATCGCCAGCAGGACCAGCGCAACCTGCTCGACCAGTTCGGGACGGTGCGGTTGCGGACCATGGGGGCGACCATCTCCGCCTCGCAGATCCTGCTGAATGGTGGCCGGACCGCCGCGCAGGTGTCCGCCGCCGAGGCGACCGTGCTGGCGGGGCGCGAGCGGCTGCGCGAGACCGAGAACGAGATATTGCTCGCGGTGGTCGACGCCTATGCCTCGGTCCTGCGCGACCAGGCGCTGGTGGCGATCCAGACCCGCTCGCTCGACAGCTATGGCCGACAGGTGGACCAGGCGATCGCACGCGAACGCGGCGGCGACCTGACCCGCACCGACATCGCGCAGGCCCGCGCCCAGCGCGAGATCATCCGCGCGCAGCTGGCCCAGGCCGAGGCCAATCTGCAATCCAGCCGCGCGCGCTTCGCTGCTTTGGTCGGGCGCAATCCCGGCCGCCTGGCGCCACCGCCGCGCCTGCCGGGCAGCCCCGCCTCGCTCGACGCCGCCTTCCAGATCGCCGAAAAGGAAAGCCCCGCCATCTGGCAGGCGATCATGGCCGCACGCGCGGGCGACGCCCGGATCGCCGCGCAGCGCGCCGAGCGCGCACCGATCGTCGCGCTGACCGGCGGCTATGGCTATGCCAGCCCCTATTCCTATCAGGTCCGCGACCTGGGCGGACAGGCGACCGGGGGCGTCAGCGTCACCATGCCGCTGCTGGCGGGCGGGCTGATCGGGTCGCGTATCCGAGCCGCCGTCGCCGAACGCCAGCAACTGGGCTTCGAGGCGGAGAGCACCCGGCGACAGGCGCTCGCCAATGTCCAGGACAGCTGGAACCAGTCGGTCGCGGCACAGACCCAACAGGATTCGGGCCAGCTGGCCACCCAGGCGGCCGAGGCCGCGCTGACCGGCGTTCGGCGCGGGTTCCAGGAAGGCTTTCGGTCCAATTTCGAGGTGCTCGATTCGGAACAGCGGCTGCTGAACGCCCAGATCGTCGAGACCAATGCGCGCTATTCGGGCTATGTCGCGCAGGCCCGGCTGCTGGCGACGCTGGGCCGGTTGCAGGCGGGGGTGATCGAGACCGGGGTGCCGACCTATGACGCCTCGGCCCCTATCCGGCAGGTGAAGAAGCAGGTCTTCGGCCCCTTCGACCCGATCCTCGCCCCGATCGACCGCGCCGCGCGCCCCTCGGCTACGGCAAAGCCCGCGCCCGTGCTGGCGGCGGCGACCGATCCAGTGCTGCGCGCGCCCACGACGCCCGCGCCACCGGCGGGGCTTGGTCAATCACTGCCGGTCTCGCCGATGCCGGTGCTTCCGGCACCCTCCTTTGGCGACCTCAGCGACACAGTGGTGACCGGCGGGGCACGCTAGGACCGAGCCCATGTCGCCATTCCTCCCCTGCAAGGGGAGGTGGCAGGCCGAAGGCCTGACGGAGGGGTGTCCCGCTCTCGATGGAATTACACCCCTGCACCATAATGCGCATGGTCCCCCTCCCCCTTTTAGAGGCGCGCCGCGAGCTCCCCGTATAACTGCCGATAGGCCCCGATGATCGCCGGATGGTCGTAATCGCGCACCACCCGCTCGCGCATCGTCTCGCCCATCCGGGTGCGCAGGTCGGGATCGTCCATGATCCGCCGGATCGCCTGCGCGGTGGCGGCCGGGTTGACCAGCGGGGTGACGATGCCGCCATGGCCGCTATCCGCGCCGCCGCGCCCCTCGATCATCTCGCGGCAGCTGCCGACATCGGGCGCGACGACCGGGATGCCGCACGCGCCCCCCTCCAGGATGACCAGCGGCTGCGCTTCGGACAGGCTGGTCAGGACGAGCAGGTCGATCCGCATCATCCAGTCCTCGATACGGACCCGCCCCTCGAAGCTCAGCGCCTCGCCCAGCCCCAGTTCGGCGACCAGCGCGGTGCATTCGGCGGCATATTCGGGGTCCTCGTCCTCCGGGCCCAGCACGACGAAGCGGATGTCGGGGCGCGCGGCATGGACGATGGCGGCGGCGCGGATATAGGTCTTCACGTCCTTGATCGGCACCACCCGGCCGAGCAGCGCGACGACCGGCCGGGCGGGATCGCGCCGGTCGGGCAGATGCGCGAAGCGTCGCACGTCGACGCCGTTGGGGATCGCCCGCACCCGCTCCGCCGCCGCCCCCAGCCGCCGCTGTACCGCGTTGTTCTCGCCATAGAGCGCGACGATCGGGTCGCAGGCGGCATAGCAAGCCTCGGCATAGCTGGTGAAGGCGCGCACCCACAGGTCGCGCAGGTCGCGCACGCTGCGCTCCAGCTCCAGCCCGGTGTCGATCTGGTCGCCGATCCACTCGGCCATCATCACCTCGATCTGCCGTTCGAGCAGATAGATGCCATGTTCGGTGATGAAGGCGGGCCGCCCCGTCGCCTGCGCCGCGCGCGCCGCGAGCAGGCCCGCAAAGCCGGTCGAGATGGTGTGATAGACCCGCGCACGCGGCAGGGGCGCGATCAGCACCGCGAGCAGCCCGCCGAGCAGCGTGCGCATCGCCCAGAAATAATGATGGAAGGACGCGCGCGGCAGGATGGCGCGGTAATGGCGCTGCAACCGCTGGAAGGTTGCGGGATGCGCCAATATGTCGCCGGGCTCCGGCATCGGGTCCAGCCCGGCGAACAGGTCGAGCAGCGTGGCGATCGCCGCTCGCTCGCCGGTCGCGACAAAGGCCATCAGCGCCTCGGCGATCCGGCTCGCGACCCGGTTGGGGATGGCGCGCGGCGCGGCGGCGGCGGGGGCCAGGCCGATCTCGCGGACCATCACGACATTGGGCGGCGGGGCGATCCGGAACGGCAGCGCGGCGGGCCCCGCCTTGATCGCGACCACGGCGAAGCGGATCTCGGGCAGATGGGTGATCAAGTCCTGAAGCCAGCCAGACACGCCGCCGATGACGTAAGGGTAGGCTCCCTCGACGATCAGGCAGACATCGGCGTCCAAGTCGTCGGCCTCGCCCATGCGGGTCATCGCGCCGCCTCCATCCGCCACCACAGGGCATCGTCGTCCGATTCGCATGCCAGCGCGTGAAGCCGGTCGATCGCGGCATAGTCCTGCGCCGCCCACGCCGCCTCGATCGCCAGCGCGTCAGCCTCCGCACCCAGGCCATGCGCGCGCAGCAGCCTGGCCGCATCCGCGCACAGATGCTGGCGCTGGGTATCCGACAACAGGCGGTTGGCGCGGCCATGCTCGGCCAGCAACCGGGCGAGCGTCACCGCTGCCTGGCTATCGCCCCCCGCCACCCGCGCCTCCAGCACGGCGCGCTGCTCGATCAGATTCTGGACGATCCGGGCCGAGGCGGCGGCGGCGAGCGCGCGGATGGTCTGGTCGGGATCGTCAAGCATCTGCGCGACCAGCGGCGACAGGCCCGGCTCGAAGGCACGGACCACCGTCTCCAGCGCGCGGCGACGGACGGCAACCGGACCATGGCGCAGGACGCCATGCAGCGAATCGAGCCGTTCGGGGGCGGGATGATAGACCCGCCCGTCGAGCAGCCGCGCCATTTCCAGCGCCGCGCCGCGCCGCCGCGCGGGCACCGCACGCGCGCCGAACATGCGGTCGAGCCGGTCATGCCACGCGCTGCCCGTCGCCCAGCGCTCGCCCATCCGGCCCAGCCCCTGCCCCAGCATCAGCCCGACCGGCCCGCCCAGCCCCAATATCGCCGCCGCATAGCCGCCATGCGGATCGGACCGCAGCCAGACGGCATAGGTGATCAGGCTCAGCGCGGCATGTCCGAGCAGTGCGACCGCCACCGCCGCCCCGCCCGCCGGGATAAAGGCCATGACGAGGACGATCCACGCCAGGTCCAGAATGGCGAGCGCGGCGTAACGCCGGGTCACGCCGATCCGTCCATCAGCGGGGCCAGCCAGCTGCCGATCTCGGTCAGCTCGGCCATGCGATGCGCGTTGAATGCCTCGATCGGGATGGTGTGGAACAGCAGCAGGCCGATGACGGCGCCGCGCTCGCCCGCCAACGGCACCGCCGCGACGCCCAAACCGGCCAGCCGGGTGCGATCGGCGCGGCGCGCGACATGGCGGATGCGGTCGTCCCCCGCGAGTGGCTCCACCATGGCGGGGGACAGGCTGTCGGGGCGACCCGGGCTGTGCCCCTGCACCGCCGCGCCGCGCAGCCAGACCAGCGCCCCGTCGCCGACGATCCGATAGACGGTGAAATCCTCGCTGCGCGCCGCCAGCGCGATCAGCTGCGCGATCGCCGCGCACCGCTCCGCCGCATCCTTCGCCGCCAGCCGGGTGGCGACCGCGACGACATGGCCCATGGTGCGCGGGTCGGAGGCGACCCGGCGTTGCAGCGCGCGATTGGTGCGCGTCAGCCGCTCATGCGCGTCGGTCAGCCGCCCGATGTCGCGCGTCGCCTGGGCCGCGCGCCGCTCCGCCCGGCTATAGCGCCGCTTGCGGACCAGCGTCGCCTCGCCCACCGCGACCGCGACGATGCCCCAGAGCAGGGGCGGCAGCGACAGGTGCAGCAGCATGTCGAGATAGTCGCGCTCGGTCCCGTCGCCATGCGCCGCGACCAGCCAGAACGCCGAGGCCGTCGCCGCCGCGACGACCCCCGCCCCGGTGCCATAGACCAGCGCCATGACCAGCACCGGGATCCAATAGGGGCTGGGCCGCACATCGGCAAAGCCCGTCCCCCCGGTCAGCAGATGGTCGAGCAATGCGAGCGCGCCGAACGCCAGCGCGATCTCGCCCAGGATGCGCAGCCCCCGTCGCCAGCCGGGTCGGCGGACAGGATCGCGCGCCTCTTCGATCGTCGCCGCGCTCACCGGGGCCGTCCCAGACTGCGCGTCAGGACGGCGCGGCCGAACAGCTGCTGCCCCGAAAAGCCCGGTCGGCTGATCGAGGTGAGCCCGCCCGACGCCTCGACGCGCCAGACCAGCCCGATCGGCGCGGCGAGCGCCAGGCTGGCATTGGGGCCATCGCCGCCGAAACGGTCAACCGTCCATCCCGCCAGCCCGGTCAGTTGCACCGCGCCCAGCGCCTCGCCCAGCATCGCCTGCACCGTGTGATTTTCGCGATCCGCCAGCGGGATCGCCATCGCACCGTCCGCGTCCAGCAGCGCGCGGCGGACATATTCGGCCTCCACCCGGTAGCTGAGGCCGAGCAGCGGATAGCGGCGGCGGATCAGATATTCGAGCCCGGCGGAGAGCGTCACCGTGTCGCTCGCCGCGCGTTCACCGGCCAGGCCGTAGCGGTTGAGCCCCACCTCGCCCTGCGCCACCAGCCCCGAGCCGAGGCGATAGGTCGCACCCAGCGCCGCGCGCGAGAGATAGCCGCCCGCCAACACCTGCGCCGGGGTGGCATAGTCGGGCATGTGGCGGGTCAGGGTCAGCCGCCATTGCGCCTCGGCGGGGCCATAGGTGATCCGCGCGCCGCCGCCGGTCACGCCGTCGTCGAGCGCGGCGGAGGCCAGAAGCTGCAACCGCGCCGCATCGCCCAGCGCGACCGCCAGGCTGGCATCCGCCACCGTCGCTGCCCGGTCCCGCCGCCCCTCGGGCGTATCGACCCGGCTTTGCAGGTGCCGCAGGCCGCCGCCCATCGCGACCGCATCGGCGACGGGGACATCGGCGCGCAGGCTGGCCTCGACCTGTCCCAGATCGCCGCCCTCGCGCGCGACCAGCCCCATGGCGGCGGTGCCGCCCCCCGCCGCGATGGTCCGCCGGGCGCTCCTGTCGTCGGCAGCAAGGGCGCGATAGCCGCGCGCCGCGCCGGCCGCGTCGCCATCGATCGCGCGCGCATCGGCCAGCAGGCGCGCGGCGCGGGTATCGCCGGGATCGCGGGCGAGCAGCGCCTGGGCCTGACGCCGCCCGCGCCCCGGATAGCCCGCCGCCAGATCGGCCTCGATCGCGGCATGGGCCAGCTCGCGCGCCGGGTCGGCCGGCGCGGCCTGGGCGTCGTCGGTGTCGGCGGCGACCAGCGCGAAGCCGACGATCAGCACCGGGCCGACGACCCGCGCATCCATCCGCCATCCCGCCGCCGGGCGCAGCACCAGCGTCACGTCATTCCAGCGCAGATCGCCCAGCATGTCGCCCGCCGCCTCGCGAAAGTCCCGGATCGCCTGTTCGCTCGGCGGGCGGTCATAGCGGACGACCAGCTCGCCCCCGCTCCGCTCCAGCGACAGCGCGACCCCGGCGGGCCAGACCAGATGCGGTTCGCCCGGCGCGACGATGCGGCGATCGACAAAGACCGCGTCGGGCACCACCAGCTGGGGCACGGGCGCGCCGCCGTTCGCCGCGAGGTCGTCCGCGATCACGGCGTCAGCACCGCCCGCGCGCGCCCTGGCTGGCCCGAGGCGATCAGCAGCCGCGCCTGAAGCGCCGCCAGTTCGGTGTCGCGCGGCGCGGTGCGGCGCAGGTCCGTCACCAGCGCCAGCGCCTCGCCACGACGGCCCAGCCGGTCGAGCAGTTCGGCCCGCACCCGCCCGGCCGGGGCCTGCGCCAGCGCCCGTTCCAGCCAGGGCCGCGCCGCCGCCGCGCCGCCCAGCCGAGCTTGCGCGTCCGCCATCAGCCGCAGCGCCGACAGATCGCCCGGCGTCCCGGCCAGATGGTCGCGCAGCATGTCGCGGGTGCGCGCCGCATCCCCCGCATTCCACGCCGCCCAGGCCAGATCGAGCCGGTCGCGCGGCCCCGCCATCCCGGCCGCGACCCGCCGCTCTGCAAGCGCCCGTGCCTGGGTCGGCTCCAGCCCCCCGGCCCATGCCGAAACCCGCCGCAGCGTGGCCGGGTCGAGCGTCCGTCCGTCGAGCAGCGTCGCCATTGCCGCACGCGCCGCGCCGCGCTCCCCCGCCGCCTGTGCCAGACCCAGCCGAAGCATCGCGATATCGGTCCGCGCCGCCAGCGGATGCCGCTGGACAAAGGCCAGCGCGGCGGCGGGCGCGTCGCGCTCGGCATAGGCGGCCAGCCAGCGGACCTGTTCGTCCGCCGGGCCGGAGAGCGCCTGTTGGCGCAACCACTCGCGATCCGCCGGGGCGGGGCGCGGTCCCATCAGATAGAGCAGCCGTTGCCCCTCGGGCGCGGCGGGCGATTGTCCGGCGACGGTGCGGCGCAGCAGCGCGATCGCATCGTCGCGCGCGCCCAGCGCCAGCAACCGCTCGGCCAGGTCGGGCAGGACGGCACCGGGCTGCGCCGCCCGCGCCAGCAGCATCCGGCGCAGCCCCGCCCGGTCGCCGGTGCGGGTCAGCCAGTCGGCCCGCGCGCCGTCACGCTCGGCGGCAGGCAAGGCCGCGATGGCACGCTCGGCGGCGGCGCGGTCGCCGGTGCGCTGGGCGACCCGCAGGGCCAGCCAGGGATCGGCCGCGCGCCAATCGGCCGCCCCCGCCTGGTCGAGCTGCGCGATCCAGTCGCCATGCCCCTGTGCCTCGGCACGCTGGGCCAGATCATGCGCCAGCCGGACATCGGGCGGCGGGATCGCGCCCGAACGGACGGCGGCGACCAGCAGGTCGGGACGGTCGAGCGCATAGCCCGCCGCGACGATCGCGGGCGGCGCGACCCCGATGGGCCTGCGCACCGCCTCGGCCAGCAGCGCCTCCGCCTCGACGCGACGGCCGAGCTTGCGCAGCGTCTCGACCCGAAAGGCCCAGGTTGCGGGGGTCGCGCCATCGGGTCGCGCCGCCAGATAGGCGATGGCGACCGCCGGACGCCCGGCGGCGACCAGGTCATAGGCGACCTGCAGGCTGCTGGTCGCCACGCCCGCCGCGATCAGCGTCCGGGTCAGCCGCGCGAGCGTCGGGGCATCGGCGGTCGGAAGCATGGCGGCCAGTTCGGGATGGGGTAGCACCGGGGGCGGCGCGGGGGCGGGGGTCGGCGCGGGCGATGCGACCGGCGGGGGCGGCGGTGCGGCGCGGCGTGCGGTCTGCTCCACCTCGCGCGCGCTGGGCATCAGGAACAGGCCGAGCGCCAGGACCGACACACCCGCCCCGACGGGCAGCGCGACCGCCATCCAGCGCTGCGACGACTGGCGCCTCATCCCGCCGGCTCCGCAACCAGATGGTCGAGCGCCAGCGTCGCGACATAGGGGCTGAATCCCGCCGCACGTTCGCGCGCATAGAGCGCCGCGACGGTGCGCCTGTCCGCCGGGTCCCAATAGTCCAGCGTGGTGAGCACCAGATCGGGATGGCGCGCCTTGGCGGCGCGCAGCCGCGCCGCCTGCCAGGTCCAGTCGCTGTCCGACAGCATCTCGTACCGCTTGTCCGCGAAGCTCCAGCGCGAGGCCATGGATTCGCCCAGCAGATAGTCGATATGCGGCGCGACCTCGGGCAAGGCGGCATAGCCCCGGTTCAGCATCAGCCGGATCTCCGGAAAGCGCGCGCGCAGCGCCGCGACCAGCGCCGCGCCCGCCGCCACCATGCCCTTGCCGCCTATCGGGTCCGCCCGTTCCATCGCCTCGGCATTGTCGAGCGTATCCATGAAGATTCCGTCATAGCCGCGCGCCAGAATCGCCGGGACGACGCTATCGAGCAGCGCGGCACGCCAGGCGGGATGGCGCAGATCGGCATGCCGCGCCTCCGGCCAATGCGGGTTGGGCGCGCGCAGCGCTCCGGCACGGTCGAGCGCGGCGAAATAGGGGCGTGCCTTCTGCACCTCGCCCAGGCTGACATAGCCGAGCAACAGGCCGCCGGGACCGCGCAGCCGGTCGATCGCGCGGGGGTGATCCGGCTCGAGCACCAGCAGGTCGAGCTGCCGGGCCAGCACCGGATCGGTCGCAGGCCCGTAATCGACGCCCCAGCGCCAGGGCACGCCGCCCTCGCCCCGACCGGCCTGCCGCCCGGCGACCGTCAGCCCCAGCGCGCCCGCCCCCAGCACGAGCATCGCGCGCCGACCCACCATCGCCGCCATTCCGTCCATCACGCCCACCGTCCCTCGCACCCGACCACGGCGGGGTTGTTACCGACGAACAGCAGATACACCAGGCGGATCGTGGCATCGGCGACCAGCGCGATTCCGACCGACGCCGCGACGATCGCCCCGGCCATATAGCCCCAGCCGAAAGCGGCATAGCCCGCATCCCATTGCAGCCAGACCGCCAGCGCGCTCGCCAGCGCGAAGCTGGTCCAGATCAGCACCACCCGCGCGAACAGGTCGTAATAGGACAGGACGATGGTCGCGCCGATCGCGACCAGATGGAACACCGCCCCCGCCGCGCTGTGGCGAAAGGCGAAGATGCCGCGCGGGTCCGCACCGATCAGTTCGAACAGCGGCACCGCCAGCACCCAGGCCAGCGCGGCGACCAGCGCCTGGATCAGCACCAGCAGGCGCAGGCCGTCGAACAGCGTCTCGATCAGTTCGGCCCGCGCCTCCTCGATCCGCGCCAGAGTCGAGGTGCCGGTGCACCGCGCCATCAGATTGCCGAACGCCTGGTCGAACCGCGTCTCGCTGACGATCAGCAACAGGGTCAGGCCGGGCACCAGCGTCAGCAGGCCCAGGAAGCTGCCCGCATCGTTGATTGGGTTCAGCCGCAACCGCCCCAGCATCGCGACGCTGGCCGGTCCGCCCCAGAGCAGCCATTTGTCGATCCACAGCGCCACCGCTCCCGCCAGCCCCGCCGCCGCCACGATCAGCGCCAGCCGCCATGCGATCAGCTCGCGCGAGGGCATGACCGGCGGCGCGGTGAAATAGCGACGAAGCAGCAGCATGATCGCGCCCAGCGTCACCCCCGTGCCCCCGGTGACCCCGGCCAGCACGATCGTCCCGTTCGGCGCGGGCCAGGCGGCCAGCAGGAGCGCGACGACGCCGATCCCGATCAGATAGGCGACCGGCACCGCGCGATAATGGCGCAGCGCGGTCAGCATCGGCGCGGCGATCCAGATCTGGGTCAGCCAGGCGAGCAGCAGGCTGGCCAGCGCCGCCTGGCCGAGCGGCAGCCCGGCCAGCCCGCCAAAGACCACCGCGCCCATGACCATCGCCGCCCCGCCCCCGGCCGCCAGCGCGACCAGCAGGATGCCCGGCACGCCCCCGGCATCGCGCGCGAACAGCCGGTCGGCGACCAGCCGCGTCGCCAGGATCGCGATCGGCCCGGCGGTCAGCGCCGACAGGCTGAAACCATAGATCAGGACGGTGCGCACCATGCGCGCATCGGCCGCCCCGATCGCCTGCGGCGCCCAATGCTGGAGCAGCGCCACCGCGATCGCGGTGATCAGCCATGGCCCCGCGCTGATGACGGCGCCGTGAAGCGCGGCGCCGGCGATACCGCCGACCCCGCCCTCGCGCGCCATCCTGGCCAGTTGGAAACCTATGCCCGCCATGATGGCGGCTTTAGTCTTCAATTATAAATAAAAGTCGTTCGCGGTCAGGCTGTGATGGCCAAGCAGCGCGATCGAGAAATCGGCCAGCGCGAGCGCGTCGGTATTGCCCTCGACGATGGTATATTCCTTGCCGTCGATCATCTGGTAGCTGAAGCGAAGCTGGGCCGCGCCGGTGAACCTGGCCCCCGGCGTGGTCAGCAGGGTGAAGGCCTGATCCCCCCTGGCGAACAGCGAGATGTTGGCATCGATCGCCGACAGGTCGATCTTGTCCTCGCCCGAACGGAAATCGGTGATGACGTCGCGCTGTGACAAGGCCAGGCTGTCCATCATCGATTCGAAGCGGAACACGTCCTTGCCCGCACCGCCGGTCAGGACGTCCTTGCCCCAGCCGCCGATCAGCAGGTCGTCGCCATCGCCGCCATTGAGCCTGTCATTGCCCAGCCCGCCGACCAGCTTGTCATTCCCACCCAGCCCGTTGAGCACGTCATTGCCCCAGCCGCCGTCCAGCACGTCCTGTTCGCCCGTGCCGTTGATCGTGTCGTTGAAGATCGTGCCCGTCTTGGTGATGCCCACCACGTCGGTGACGCCGACCGACAGCGTCTGGGTGTCGACCGCGCCCTTCGAATCGATCGCCAGCACGGTGACGTCATAGACATTGTCGTGGTTCGCGTCGGTCGGATTCTCATAATCCGGCGCATTCACGAACTTCAGCACGCCGGTCGTCGCGTCGATGGTGAAGGCCGCGCCGTCGCCGCCCTGCGCGATGGCATAATGCACGCTGTCGCCCAGCGGAATGTCGGCATCGGTCGCGGTGATCGTCGCGACTGCGGTGCCGTTCTCGGCGATCGACAGCCTGGCCGTATCGGCACCGCCGAACGCGGTGATGGTCGGGCCGCTATTGGCGACATGACCGATGGTCACGTCATGCGGGCCGATCGACCCTATATCGAGCGTCAGTATCTCGCCGACCAGGCTGGTCACGGTCGCGCCCTTGACGGTGGTCCAGTCGGTGCCCGGCGCCTTCAGGTCGATCACGACCTTGCCCTCGCCCTCGACCGAGAAGCTCAGGTCGTGCCCGTCGCCGCTCAGCGAAATCAGCGAGGCGCGCATCGGCAGGTCGGTGATGTGGGTCACATCGTCCGCCGCCTGGCCCATGGTGATGGTATAGGTGCCGCCCGACTTGGGCAGGAACACCTTGTCGGCGTCATAGGCGTACCAGCCCGCCACGCCCTTGATGACCTGCCCCGCCTTCTGCCCGTCGACGTCGAGCGCGAAGGTGCCCAGCCCCTCGGTCGAGGAGACGGTGGCGGTGATCGTGTCGCCCGACACGCTGGTCGTGATCGACGCCTTGTGGAAGGCCGAGATGCGGCCCGCCAGATCGGCCAGCGTCACGAACTCGACCCCGGCGGCGGCCGCCTTGGCGATGAAGTTGGTGAACATCGACGTGACATAGGGGCTCGCCTGCGCGGCATCGCCGGTCCACATGGCGGGGCCGTAGTCATGCCACGGCCACACGATGACCGGCGCATCGGCATGCGAGGTCAGCGAGGCCAGCTCCCTGGCCCACTCCGCCTCCGCTTCGGCGACCGTCTTCTTCTGGAATTCGATCAGCGAGAAGTCGAACATGGTGTTCGGCGCCAGATAGACCTTGCCGTCCGCCGCATTGCCCGGCGTCTGATAGCCGAAGGCGTTGGGATAGCCCGCGCCGACGCCGGTATAGCCGCCCGACAGATAGGAGACATGCTTCATGATCTCCTGGCTGATCGCGATCGTCTCGGGCGCGCCGGGCACCGCCGCGCCGCCCAGCGACACCTGGCGGCCCAGATAGGCGCTCATCTGCTTTTCCAGCTCGGCGCGCTCGGCCCCGAACTCATAGGCGATCTGTTCGGCGGTCAGGACATTGGTGTCCTCGGGATGGGTATAGCTGTGCAGCCCGATCTCGTTGCCCGCCGCCATCATCCTGGCATAGATCGGCGCGGAGACCGACCAGTCTGTCGAACGCTGCTGCGCCGGGTCGTTGCCGATATTGACGTAATAGCTGCCGACGAAATTATAGAGCGACTTCCACTGGTCGAGGATGGGCAGCAGCTTGGAATAGATGCCGGCCGAGCCGTCCTCGGGCTTCACCTCGTCCGAATATTGGCTCTGGTCCATGTCGACACGGGCAGCGAACAGCCCGGCGTCGCGGGTCATCTGGAGCCCGACCTTCAGCCCGCCGGTGCTGGCCGAGCCGTTCACCGAATAGCTGATCGCCTTTTGCAGCAGATTGTCGTCGGCCATCGCCGCTTCGGTCGAGAAGATGACGTTGCGGCCGCCGGTCCTGGTCGCGATGGCGGCGGCATAGTCCTGGCCGTTCACGGTCTGGGTCGCGATCGTCTCGCCGGTGCCGCTGACGCTGGTGAAGGCGTTCCAGCCGACGCCCTTATAGTCGCGGATCGTCTCGCCGGTGGCATAGCCGTCGAGGACGCTGTGGTTCGCGTCCGCCGCCTTGATCGTCACGTCGGCGGGCCAGCCGCCGGTCACGCGGGTCGCGTCGAACAGCAGCTTCATCCGGGCATAGCTGTCGCCCGCCAGCGCGGTGCCGTCGGCGGCGTTGGTCATGAACTCGCCCGCCGCGATCAGGCCGATGCCGAACTGCCTGGTCGCCTGTTCCAGCGTGTGGGCGATGGCGTCCACCTTGTCCGCCTGGACGTTGCGGAAGGACGGGAAGACGATCGAGTCGTACTTGGCCAGCGTCGACAGGTTGGTCAGGTCGTCTTCGGTGATAATGTCGAAGGGGGTGCCCGCCTGCATTGCCTGGCTCTGCGCGGCCATGAACAGCTGCGAATAGGCGGTCTTGCTGAAATAGGCGTTGGCCGTCGTCTCGGACCAGACGATGGCGATGCGGTGCGAGGGGTCGGCGACGATGCCGGTGTCGTTGAAGACGGTGAAGGGCTTGGCCGAATAATTGCCTGGCAGGAAGACCTGGTCGTTCACGTCATAGAGGGTGTCGATCGCCTGCGGATCGCCAATCGCGGCCTTGGGCACGCGGAATTCGACCGTCTTGCGGTCCGCCGACCACGCCGCCTGCAACCCCGCCATCACCAGCGTCTCGCCCGCCCCGCCCTGATAGAGCGAGACGGTGCCGTCGGCGTTGAAGTTGACGTTATATTCGGCGCCCCCCGCAAAGCCGAACACCTGATATCCGGTCGCGGCGTTGCGGTCGGTGTTGAACCAGGCGGTGGTGTTGGCCCCGATCGCCATCGGCGCGGTCATCGCGAAGACGAAGTCGCTGCCGTCGCTCCTGGCATAGATGGAATAGCCCTCGCCCAGCCCGGTATCGATGCGGTCGGCCGCGTTCCAGTCGGACAGGTCGCCATCCACGTTGATCGGTGTCGTCGCCATGATTTCCCCGTTGTCCCCCGCGGCCCCATGACGCCCCGTCCGGCGGGCATGGTTCGCCTGTGTTAGTCCAGCTCGTACGCGCGGGGGACGCGCGGCGATATGACGGAGCGCGCCGCCTTTGTCCCGCCTGTTCCACAGCGATACGGACGGGACGATCTTGCCAGCACAATTTTGCTCGATAGGGCAAAAACCCGTCTGGTTTTTGGAAAGACTCGAATGAGCCTGCACCTGCTCCTCGTCGAGGACGATGTCGAATATGCGGACCATCTGGTCCGGGCGCTGCATGCGCTGGATCACCGGGTCGAGCATGTCGGCGACGGACGACAGGCGCTCGCCGCGCTCGACCGCGAACAATATGACGCGGTGATCCTCGACCGGATGATGCCCCGGCTCGACGGGCTGTCGGTGGTGGAGACGATGCGCGCGCGCGGGATCACCGTGCCGGTCATCATGCTGACCGCCTTGTCCATGGCCTCGGACAAGGTCGAGGGGCTGGAGGCGGGGGCGGACGACTATGTCGTCAAGCCGGTCGATGCGCAGGAGCTGAACGCGCGGCTGGGCGCGGTGCTGCGCGGCCGCCGCTGGACGACGAGCGAGAGCGACACGATCCGCGCCGGAGACATCGTGGTCAGCCCGACCAGCTTTCGCGCGTGGCGCGGCGGACAGCCGGTGACGCTGGCCAATCTGGAGCTGAAGCTGCTGGCCGAACTGGCGCGCCATGCGGGCGAGGTGCTGACCCGCGCCATGCTGATCGAGCGGGTCTGGGGCTATGATTTCGAGCCGGAGACGAACATCGTCGACGTCTATATCCGCCGCCTGCGCATCAAGCTGACCGAACAGGGCGGCAGCGACCCGATCGAGACGGTGCGCGGGATCGGCTATTCGATGCGGCCATGATCGAACGCGCGATCCGGCGGCTGTCGCTGCGCGGGCTGACCATCGGCGTCCTGCTGCTGTTCCTGGTCGCGACGCTGGGCACCGGCGTATCGATTTTCGCGGCCAGTCGGGTCGCGGTGGCGGAACTGGTCGACCGCCGGATCGACATTGCGGG
The DNA here is from genome assembly GCF_040544655.1 of Sphingomonas sp. 1185. Taxonomy (NCBI): domain Bacteria; kingdom Pseudomonadati; phylum Pseudomonadota; class Alphaproteobacteria; order Sphingomonadales; family Sphingomonadaceae; genus Sphingomonas; species Sphingomonas sp. 1185. The sequence continues at coordinate 41,076 of NZ_JBEPKL010000013.1, read as the reverse complement.
CGATCTGGTGCTGGAGCGCGATCCGGGCGAAGGGGTGATCCCCACCCCCATATTGCTGGCGCGCATCGCCGCCCTGTCGCGACAGCGGGATACGGGCGATATCGGCCTGTCGCTGATCGCCCCCGACGGCCATACGCTGGGCGGCAACATCACGCTCAGCCGCGCGCTGCCGATCGGGCGATCCAACCTGCGCCAGCATGACGGCATCGCCGGGCTGTCGCATGGCCGCGCGCTGGTCCGCGATGCGGGCGAGGGACGCCGCCTGGTCGTGGCGGTCGAGACCGAACCGTTCGACAGCTATCGCGCGACGCGGACGCGCATCTATCTGGTCGGGTTCGGCTCGATCGTGCTGATCGTGCTGGGCGGGGGGCTGGCCTTTTCGCTGCTGGTCGGGCGGCGGATCCGCGATCTGCGCCGCACCGTCGATGCGATCATCGCAGGGAATGTCCGCCACCGCGTCCCGGTGACCGGATCGGCGGACGAGTTCGACCGTCAGGCCGACGCCTTCAACCGGATGCTCGACCGGATCGGCGAGCTGATGGAGGGATTGCGCGGCGTGTCCAACGACATCGCCCATGACCTGCGCACCCCGTTGTCGCGGCTGCGCGCGCAACTGGCGGAGATGGTCGAGGACGCCGCCGACCCCGTCCAGGCCGGGCGGGCGACCGCCGCGCTGGCGCAATGCGACGCGCTGCTCGCCATGTTCGCCGCGCTGCTGCGCATCGCCGAGATCGAGGCGGGCCACCGCCAGGCGGGCTTTGCCGCGATCGACCTGGCCGCCTTGGTCGAGGATAGCGCGACGATGATGATCCCGGTCGCCGAGGAAGCCGGGCACAGGCTGACGGTCGAGATCGCCGCGCGCCCGGCAGGGTTCGTCGGCGACCGGCAGCTGCTGATCCAGGCGATGGTCAACCTGATCGGCAATGCGATAAAATATGGCGCACCCCATGGCACGATCCGCGTCCGGCTGGACCCCGGCCCGGTGCTGCGCATCGCCGATGACGGCCCCGGCATCCGCCCCGAGGACCGGGCGCTGGCGCTGCGGCGCTTCGGGCGGCTGGACGGTTCGCGGGCGCAGGCGGGGCATGGCCTGGGGCTGCCGCTGGTCGATGCCATCGCGCGGCTGCATCGCGGGCGGCTGGAGCTGGGCGATGCCGGACCGGGTCTGGTCGTGTCGATGTGGTTGCCCATCGCCTGAGAGCGCGTCTGGAAACTCGCGGGCCGGTGCCGCTAGGGCGGATCGACATTCGAGATTGCCTCTTCTTTCCCTCTCCCCTGGACAGGGGAGAGGGTTAGCGAAGCTTGCCAGCCTGCTGGCTAGCGCAGCTTGGGTGAGGGGTACAGCGAGCCCAAAGGCTCGCACGCTTCGCGCATCCACCCCTCACCCAGCTCCGACTAAGCCTTTGCTCTCGCAAAGGCCAAGTCTGCGCAACCCTCTCCCCTCTGCGAGGGGCGAGGGACGGAAAGGCGTCGCTGAATGCCGATCGGCCCTAGGCCCTACTTCAAAAAAAGGGGCCGCCCCGAAGGACGGCCCCATAGTCGAGGGTAAGGGTATCGAACGGATCAGAAGCGGACCGTGCCCTCCAGGCCGATGGTGCGCGGCGGGTTGAAGTTCGCATAATCGCCCAGCGTCGCCGCATTCGCGGCCGAACGGCGGTAGATATAGGTGTTGTTGAGGAGGTTGCGGCTCCACAGCGACACGGTCATCTTGGTGCCGTTCTCGGTCAGCGGCAGATCGGCCAGCGCGATGCGGCCGTTCATGACGAAGCTCTTGTCGGTGCGCGTCGTCTCGTTCTGAAAGCTGTAGACCGGGTCGGCATAGTTGCCGTCCAGGTGGAAGCGGACCTTGGCCTCCGAACCCGCCAGCGGCACCTCGTAATCGACATAGGCCGAGGCGGCGTTACGCGGCGTGAACACCACGAAGACCTGGGTCAGCGCGTTGTTCAGGAACGGGTTCGGCGTCGCCGGTACGTTGGTGTAGGTGTACGCATAGGACGCGCCGAGCGTCATGCCCTCGACCGGGTTGGTGGTCAGGTCCGCCTCGATCCCGCGAATCTTGGAGGTGCCCGGCGCGTTGCGAGTCTCCTCGGTGTGCAGGTTGTAGGTCGGGCTCGACGGGTTGGTGTCGACATTGTCGAAGTCGATCTGCGTGCCCGTGCGGTCCATGATGTAACCGGCCAGGTTCAGGCGGACGCGGTGCTGGAACAGGTCCATCTTCGACCCGATCTCATAGGACTTCACGGCTTCGGGACCGAAGGCGGTGAAGGTCTGCGACCGCGCGTTCGCGCCGCCCGCGCGGTAGCCGGTCGAGTATTTGGCATAGAGATGGATCGTGTCGCTGGCGTCGAACGCCGCCGTCACCATCGGATCGAACCGGTTGTTGTCGAAGGTGAAGGGGAAGTTGGTCGACTTGCCCTGCACCAGATACAGCGTGCCGTTGCGCTTGTCGTGGGTGTAGCGACCGCCGACGGTCAGGTGGAACGCATCGAAGCCCGCCGGGGTATAGGTGCCCTGCGCGAAGGCGGCATAGCTATAGGCGCGCGCGAAGCTGCCGCGCTGGAGGAAGAACGAACCCGGCGCCCAGCCCTGGTTGCCCGAGGTGATGGTGCCCAGCGCGGTCTGCGACAGGATGGTGTAGCCCGAGCCGTCGGCATTCCACTGATTGGTCGACGGGGTCGCGGCGACTTCACGCGCATTCTCGGTGAAGTAATAGAGGCCCGCAACGTAATCGAACTGCGGCAGGCTGCCCACCGCCTGGAATTCCTGGCTGAACTGGTGCTGCTGCATGAACGACAGGCTGTAACGGCTGAACTTGCCGTTCGGCAGGAAGACGGTGCGGTGCGCGCCGCCCGAATTGTCCCACTGATCGGTGTCGACGCCGCGCCATGCGGTGATCGAACGCAGCTCCAGGCCCGGCATGACGTCATAGTTCAGCTTGGCCGAGAAGCCGTGCGTGCGGTCGGTGCTCAGCGCCTGCGGCACGCCGATATCGGCGGCCTTCATGCGGTTGTCGCCCGACACCACGACCAGCGGCGACAGCGGCGCGATGGTGCCCGAGGGCAGCTTGCCGCCATTGGCGTTGATCTGCGCGATCGTCGCGACCGGCAGGCCCTTGGGGTTGTAGTTGACCAGCTGGCTGTAGAAGGGCGTGTTCTGGTCCTTGGCCTGGTCGTAGGACAGCTCGACCGAGAAGCCGTCGACCGGCTTCCACAGCGCGGCGGCATGGCCGCCGACGCGGTTGAAATAGCCCCAGCCGGCGGCGCCGGGCAGCGGGTTGGTCACGAACGCGTTCTGGTGCTGGAGCACGCCGTCCAGCTTGATCGAGATGTTGTGCCACTCGGGCAGGTTCAGGTGCACCGCGCTGTTATAGGCGCCGTAATTGCCGATGCCGGCGGTCACCGCGCCGCCGAACTTGCCGGTCGGCTTGGCGGTGACGATCGACAGCGCGCCGCCCTCGGTGTTGCGGCCGAACAGCGTGCCCTGCGGCCCGCGCAGCACCTCGACGCGCTCGATGTCGAACAACGCGGCGTTCAGGCCCTGCGAACGGCCCAGATACACGCCGTCGATATAGACGCCGACGCCGGTGTCGCGCGCGGTCTGGTTCTGGTCGAAGGGGACGATGCCACGGATGCCGACGGTCAGCGCCGACTGGCGCGCCTCGAAGGTGGCGACGCGGAGCGACGGCACGGTGCCGTCGGCCAGGTCGAGCAGGCTCTGGACGTGACGGTCCTTCAGGACGGTCGGGTCGAGGACCGAGATCGCGATCGGCGTCTTCTGGAGGCTGGTCTCGCGCTTGGTGGCGGTGACCACGATCTCCTTCAGCTGGCCCGGCTCGTCCGCCGGATCGGCCGCCGCGGGGGTGGGATCGGCGGGCTTGGCCGCGGGCGCCGGATCGGCGGGCTTGGTGTCGGCGGCAAAGGCGGGTGCGGCCGCCATCGCCAGAAACGCGGTGCCGCCCAGCAGCGTCGCGCGAATGAAATCGGTCTTCATGGTCTGTTATCCCTATCCCCCGACCGACCTTCCGGTCGTCGCTGGCCGCGCGGATAGGGATGCTCCGCGAAGCTGGTGTTACCTTTTCATGACCAGCCCATACTTCCTCAATTCATTTTCGTTTCATCTGGACCGGCCCGTGACGGCGTGGGCGGGGCGGGCGGGGTCGCCGTTCCGCCATGGCGGACCAGTTCCATCTTCTGCGGCAGGGTGCCGATCTCGATCCCCCGGGCGCGGAGCGCCGCCAGGAGCGCGAAGAGGACCGCGCTGCGCGTACCATAGGCCGCGCGCGGACTTTCCACATGCGCAAAGCAGTTGAAATGGATGCGTCCGTCGACGATCGAATCGATAAAGGCCTTGGGCGCCGGGTCGGCCAGCACCGCCGCCTCGGCGGCGAAACAGTCGAGCACGATGGCGCGGACCGCATCCGCATCCTCCTCGATCGGGACCGAGAACTGGATCTGGATCCGCCCCAGCGGCCCGGCCAGCGTCTTGTTGAGCACCGACTTGGTGATCAACTCGGAATTGGGGACGATCAGGGTGGAATGGTCGGCCAGCTCGATCTCGGTCGACCGCACGCTGATCCGCTTGACGTCGCCCTCATCGGTGCCGACGCGGATCAGGTCGCCGATCTTGATCGGCCGCTCGGCGAGCAGGATCAGGCCCGAGACGAAATTCTGGGTGATCGCCTGAAGGCCGAAACCGATGCCGACCGACAATGCCGACAGCAGCAGCGCGATCCGCTCCACCCCGATGCCCAGCGACGCCAGCGCCCAGATCACCGCCAGCGCGATGCCGATATAGCGCGCGACCAGGCTGACCGAATTGCGCCCCGATCCGTCGAGGTCGGTCGCGGGCAGGTAACGATGCTCCAGCCAGCGCATGAAGACGCGCACCAGCCCCAGCCCGACGAACAGCACCGCCAGCCCGCGCAGGATCGCCCCCGGCGAGATCCAGACATTGCCGACCTTGATCCCGTCGGTGAACAGCGCCAGCTGGTCGAAGATCGCCCCCGGATCGCCGCTCGCCCCGAATGGCCGCAGCAGTACGCCCAGCGCCACCAGCACCAGCACCAGCCGCAGGATGCCCGACAGGGCCAGGCCGAACTGGTCGACCATGCTGCCGCGCACGCCCAGCGCGCGGGTCAGGGTGACGCCGACCTTGCTGTCGCGCACGAAGACGCTGGTGGCGATGTCGTCGGCGGCGACCAGCATCAGGTACAGGGCCGAGCCGAGCAGCACGGTCCAGCCGATCATCACCGCGACAAACCAGCTGAACCAGATATAGCCGATGGCCAGCGCCAGCCCGGCGACCGCCACCGCGATCCAGGCGAGCAGCGTGACGACGCTCAACCCCGCGCTGACCCCCGCGCTGGTGCTGTCCTCGCGTTCGGCGCGGGCGGCGCGCAGTCGTCCCAGCACGACCAGCGTCGCCGCGATCAGCATCAGGTGGAGCAGCGCCTCGACCGCCTGGGTCGCGATCACCGCGCTGCGGCTGCTGCCGATCGCGCCCTCGAACGACGCGACCATCGCGGTGGTGAAGGTCATCAGCGTCAGCAACCAGGATAGCGGACGCAGGCGGGTGGCGGTCTCGTCGTCGATCGGCGCGATCCGCCAGGACGGCTGGCTGCGCATCAGGATCGCCCCCGTCACCGCCGCGGTGAAGCCGCCCACGCCCGAGGCGAAGACGAACCCGTCGAGCAGCCCGGTCCAGCGTTCCGGCAACAGCCCCGACCAGCGCAGCCCCTGCACGAACACGAACGCCGCCATCAGCGGGCTCAGCGTCCCCACCGCGACCCGCCAGAAGGTGTTGGCCGAACGCCGCACCCGGCTGGGCGGGGCCTCCGCGATCAGCCGCCGCTGCGCCAGCCGGTGGGCGCCCAGCCGAACGGGGCCGAGCAGGATGACGGCGAGCGCGAAGCCCAGCATCGCATGCCAGGGGATGCCGCCGCGCCACTGGCGCGCAATCTGTTCATGCCCCTGTTGCAGGAACAGCGCGACCCGGCGCAGGTCGCGCGGCGTCTGGTCCAGCACGACCTTCCAGAAGCTGGGGCTGAGCGGCGACGGCACCTTGGAGGATAGTTTCTGGCTGAACTGTTCGGCCTTGCTGCGGTCGATCTCGTCGATCAGCTGCCCCGCCTCGACCCCGGCCAGCCGTCCACGCTTGATCGCGGCATCCAGGGTCGAGCGCAGCGCGTTCAGGCTCTTGCGCTGGGCGCGCAGCTCGGGCGCCTCGACCTCGCCCGGCGTCACCGCGCCCAGCCCGGTGATCCGGGCATTGACCAGCGCCAGCTGCTCGGTCAGCGCGTTCACCGCCTGGGTCGTCGCGTCCTGCGCGCCCTGCGCCTTGTCGCGCAGGTCCTGGCGGGCGTCGTCGTCGAGCTGCGCGTCGAGCCCCTGGTCGACCGCGCGGACATCCTGTTCGGCCTGGACGATGCGCGCCGTCGCCACCGTCATCGGGTCGCCCTGCGCGGCGATCGGCGCCGCCAGCGCCGGCATGGCAATCATCGTCAGCATCGCCGCGAGGATCGCGACGGGCCGGATGACAAGGCGAAGGGGCAGCATCGGACGGGACATGGACAGGGCCAGCAGTTGCAGACGGGCCGGGTCATAGCTCCCCCTCCCCGCATTTGCCACTTGCTCCGAAATCGTGTGTACCGGGGAGCCCAGCCCGGCCGGGATCGTTCGGGACATTCAGGATTTTTTGGACGATGACCGATCTGGCCCCTCTCGACGGACATGCATGGCCGCCGGCCTCGCCGCCGGGATCGATGTCGCGTGACGCGCATGTGCTGGCCGGGATCAACCGCATCCTCCAGGAAGCGTTGCGCGCCTCGACCGAGGAGGAACTGGGCCGGCTGTGCCTGGAGGTGGCCGAGGACCTGACCGGCGCGGCGTTCAGCTTCTTCGGCGAGCGTCGCACCTCGCACGACCGGCTGGACCATATCGCGATCAGCGAGCGCGGCTGGCGCTCCTATAGCGGCGACGATCCCGATTTCAGCCAGCGGCAATTGCCCAACGGCATGAAGATCCACGGCATTTTCGGACAGGTCATCCTTCAGGACCGCAGCCTGATCGTGAACGACCCGACCAGCCATCCGTCGCGGATCGGCCTGCCCGACGGGCATCCGGCGCTGCACAATTTCCTGGGGGTGCCGCTGCGCCGCGACGGCGAGACCTTCGCGATGTTCGCGCTGGGCAACCACCCGACCGGCTTTACCGAGCGCGAGCGCGCCATCGCCGAGGAACTGGCCCCCGCCATCGTCCAGGCGCTGCTGCGCAAGCGGGCCGAGGTCGCCTCGCGCGCCAGCCAGCGGCGGCTGCTGACCCTGATCGGCGGGATTCCGCAACTGGTCTGGACCGCGACGCGCGACGGGCAATGGACCTGGGCCAGCCCGCAATGGGTCGCGATGACCGGCCTGTCGGTCGAGGAGAGCCTGGGCCATGGCTGGCTGGTCGCGGTCCATCCCGACGATCGCGAGGCGGCGCGGCGCTTCTGGGCCGAGGCCAGCGATCGCGGCGACCTGGCGATGGAGGGACGGCTGCGCCAGGGACAGAGCGGGCGCTATCGCTGGTTCAAGACCCGCGCGACCCCGGTCCATGACGATCATGGCGCGGTCGTCGAATGGTTCGGCACCTCGACCGACATCGACGACCTGCGCCGCCTGCGCGAACGGCAGGAGACGCTGGTGGCCGAGTTGCAGCACCGGGTGCGCAACATCCTGACCATCGTCCGTTCGATCTTCACCCGCACGGTCGAGAGCGGCGGCCCGATCGACGAGATTTCGGACCATTTCCGCGGCCGCCTCGACTCGCTGGCGCGCACCCAGGTGGTGGCGACGCAGACGCGGTCGGGCCGGGTCGACCTGGAAAACCTGATCCGCGACGAGCTGCTGGGGGTGGGCGCGATCGAGGACGAGCGGCTCGCGATCGGGGGGCCGGACGTGGCGCTGGCCGCCGATACCGCCGAGTCGGTCGGGCTCGCGATTCACGAATTGACGACCAACGCACTCAAATACGGGGCGCTGCGCCATGCGGGCGGGCGGCTGTCGATTACATGGAAAATCGAACCTAAATCAGACCGCAAATGCGAACTGATTGTAAAATGGGATGAAACGGGTGTACCAGCGATGCCGGTCCCGCCTGTACGCCAGGGATTCGGGACCGAGCTGATCCGCGAGGCGCTGCCCTATGGGCTGGGCGCGCGGACCAGTCTGGAATTTCGCGGCGGCGGTGTCCTGTGTGTGATGTCGCTGCCTTTGCCGGGCGACGATGCCGGGCTATCGAACCGGAGCGCCGAGGGATGAGCCATTCGCCACTCGCCGAGAAACGGATCCTCGTGGTCGAGGACGAATATTTCATCGCCCGCGACCTGGAGCGGGCGTTGCGTGCGGCGGATGCGATCGTGATCGGCCCGGTCGCGACCCTCGAACAGGGGCTGGCGCTCGCCGAGAACGAGGCGCTCGACGCCGCCGTGCTCGACGTCAACCTGGCCGGATCGCGCGCCTTCGCCATCGCCGACCGGCTGTCGGCGCGCGACGTGCCCTGGGCCTTTCTCACCGGCTATGACGAATGGGCGCTCCCCGCCCCCTATCGGTCCGCGTCGATCGTCGCCAAGCCATTCCACGCCGATCGCGTCATCCGCGCGATCGGGGCGCTGATACCCGACAAAGGATGCGCATGACTTCGACCTCCCTTCGCGCCGAAGCGATGATCCCGCCCCCCGAAGACACGCTGTCGACGGCGGCGCTCCGCCGATTGTCGGCGCTCACCCCGCTGGATGAGGCCGATCTGGCGCTGCTCCGCCGCGCCGCCGCCGATCCCACCAGCTATCCGGTCCGCCACACCTTCCTGACGATCGGACGCCCGGTCGCCGAGCCGATGCTGCTGCTCCAGGGCTGGGCGGCGCGGGTTCGCATCCTGCCCGACGGGCGGCGGCAGTTCATGAGCTTCTATCTGCCCGGCGACGTGATCGGGCGCGCGCATCATCCCATGCCCCTCGCCTCGGCCACCGTCGTCGCGATCACCGAATGCGTGGTCTGCCCCGCCCCCGCCGCGCCGCCCGGATCGGGACTGGCCCAGGCCTATGCCATCGGCGAGGCGCTGGAGGAGGCCTATCTGCTCGGCCATGTCGTCCAGCTCGGCCGCCTGAACGCGCAGGAGCGGATCGGCGACTTCCTCCTCGAAATCTACGAGCGGCTGTCGCTGGCGGGGCTGACCGTGGGCGGCAGTTTCGAGATGCCGCTGACCCAGGAGATGCTGGCCGATGCGCTCGGCCTGACCCCGGTCCATGTCAACCGCATGATCCAGCAGGCGCGGCGCGACGGCGAGCTGATGTGGAAATCGGGCCGCATCCTGCTGCGCGATCCCGACCGCACCGCGCGCACCATCGGCCGGATCTCGCCGCAGGTCAGCGGAGCCCCCCACCCCGCGCAGAAGCCGGCGCCATAGGGCGGATCGCCACTGCGCCGGACTGCGGCGAAATGACCGGGAAGTGATCGCTTGGTGATCCACTCACCGCGTTTCACCGGAATGTCATCAACCTTTCGTCAAGCTGACATGCACGCCTCCTAACGCCGCCGCCGAACCGGCAGCAAGGCCGATGGGGGAATCATATCATGCTTACGTTGCGCAGCCTGCTGAAGGCTTCGGCCTCGCTCATCCTCGTGACCGGCCCGCTGACCGCCGCCGCGCAGGAAACCGCCGCGACCACCGCCGCCGCGCCGCAGGCCGCGCAGGACGGCGATGCCGCCGGTCAGAATGACGAGATCGTCGTCAACGGCACCTATGCGCGCAGCCTGGCGGCGGGCATCGAGACCAAGCGCCGCGCCGCCTACGGCGTCGACTCGATCAGCTCGACCGATATCGGCAAGTTCCCGACCCAGAATGTCGCCGAGGCGCTTCAGCTGGTCCCCGGCGTCGCCATCACCCGCCCGCGCGGCGAGGGCCTGTATGTCAGCGTCCGTGGCCTGGGGCCGCAGTTCCAGAACACGCTGATGAACGGCCGCACCATCGCGCTCAACGACCTGATCGAGAATGGCGGCGCGGCCGGTCGCCAGTTCCGCTTCGAGATGCTGCCTGCCGAGTTCACCTCCAGCATCGACGTGGTGAAGACCCCGACCGCCGACATGAGCGAGGGCGCGCTGGGCGGCAATATCGACGTCAAGACCTTCCGCCCGCTGGAAGTCGGTAACAAGACGACCATCAACATGCGCGGCACCTATACCAGCCAGACCAAGGAGGTCCGCCCCAACGTCACCGTGCTGACCAGCGCGAAGAACAGCGACGGCACCTTCGGCATCCTGGCGGGCGCGCAATATTGGGCCAAGACGGTCCGCAACGACCGCTTCATGAATTTTGGCTGGCTGCTCAACCGCTATACCGATGCGGCGCGCGGCGGCGCCCCGGCGGGGCTCTATTCGCCGACCCGCACCCGCCCCACCGTCGAGATCGAGGATCGCAAGCGTATCTCAGGTATCGTCTCGGCGCAGTGGCAGCCCACGCCCGAGCTTCAGACGACGCTCGACGTCGTCGCGACGCGGCTCGACGTCGCCTATGACGAGTTCGGCCTCGACATCTATCCGGACGACGCCAACGTCACGATCGGCGGCCTGAAGCAGCCCTCGACCGTGCTCCAGCCCGGCTATACCGTCGTCGGCGACACGATCACCAAGGCGACCATCGCCAATGCCCGCTTCATGGCGTCGCGCGAATACAGCCTCAACCGCCACGACCTGATCACCATCGGGCTGAAGCAGACGTGGAACCCGGATCGCTGGCACGTCACCGCCAACGTCAACTGGTCGGCCGCGCACAGCTATCACCCCGACTACAAGACCGGCACGGTGCGCAGCCGCGCCTATTTCATCGCGCCGCTAAGCTATGACGCCAGCCGCGGCTATCAGAACATGCCGACCTTCACCACGCCAGTCGACGTCACCAACCCCGCCAATTACAAGCTGTACCAGTTCAACATCGCGCCCAAGGACAGCAAGGACTGGGACTTCTACTCGCGCCTGGACATCGGGCATGATTTCGACGGCTTCCTGTCGAAGCTGGCGGCGGGCGGCGAATATCACTGGCGCAAGCGCGACTATTTCCGCCGCGATTACCTGATCGACACCGCGACCAACCAGCCGCTGACCAGCCTGGGCGCGGGCGCCTATCAGCAGGTGCCGTACGGCGATTTCCTGTCGGGCGTGTCGGGCAATGCCTTCCGCAACTGGCTGGTGCCGGTGACCGACGCCTATGTCGGCAATTTCTTCACCCCCGCCATCCAGGGCCAGCCGCTGACCAATGGCGACCTGCGCTCGTCCTTCGTCGTCTCGGAAAAGATCGCCGCCGCCTATGTCCGCGCCGATTACCAGTTCGACGCCGGTTCGGTGCCCGTCACCGGCAATCTGGGCGTCCGCTATGTCCACACCGATCAGGTGGCGAGCGGCACGCTGACCAGCGGCAACACCGCCACGCCGGTCAGCTACCCGAAGACGTTCAACAACGTCCTCCCCAGCTTCAACCTGCGCGCCGACCTGACGCCCAAGCTGGTCGGTCGCCTGGCCGCCAGCCGGGTGCTGACCCGCCCCAACGTCACCGACACCGCCCCGCGCATCACCGTGTCGACCGACGCGGCCACCGCCAGCGGCGGCAACCCGCAGCTGGTGCCATTCCTCGCGACCCAGTTCGACGGATCGCTGGAATGGTATTTCGCACCGTCGGGGATGCTGTCGGGCGCGGTCTTCTACAAGGCGATGGACGATTACATCACCCAGTCGAATACCGAGATCAACATTCCGGGTCGCGGCACCGTCCGCCTGTCCAGCTCGGTCAATGGCGGCAATGCCAAGGTCTATGGTGCCGAAGCCGCGTACAGTCAGGTCTTCACCTTCCTGCCCCAGCCGTTCGACGGCTTCGGCGTGCAGGGCTCCTATACCCATACGGAAGTGAAGGCCGACTACACCGCCGGTTCGCGCACCATCAAGGACCAGCTGATCGGCCTGTCAAAGAACAGCTTCAACCTGGTCGGCTTCTACGACAAGGGGCCGCTGTCGGCGCGCCTCTCCTATGTCTGGCGCGACAAATATCTGTCGAGCACGGGCAGCACGGTGCAGGCGCCGACCTATGTCGCGGCCTTCGGTTCGCTCGACGGCCAGCTGTCGGTGCGCGCCGCCGACAATCTGACGCTCAGCCTGGAAGGCATCAACATCGCGGGCGCGCATCAGGATACCTATAACGACAACAGCCTGCGCTTCGGCGAGATCAACTATTATGGCCGGACGATCCTGTTCGGCGTGCGGGCGGAATTCTGATGAAGCGCATCCTCACCCTGGCGGCGGTCCTCGCGACCGCCGCCGCCCCGGCGCCGCAGCGGCCGCTTCGGATGAACGACATCCAGGTCGTCGGATCGCACAACAGCTACAAGCAGCGGATCGCGCCCGCCGGCTTCGCCGAACTCGAACGCCGCGACCCCAAACTCGCCGCCGCGCTCGACTATGACCATCTGACGCTGGCGCAGCAGCTCGACCGGGGCGTGCGCCAGCTGGAGATCGACATCTTCGCCGATCCCGAAGGGGGCCGCTTCGCGCATCCGATGGGCGAGAAACTGGCGCGTGCGGCGGGCGAGCGGACCGGCTTCGACATGTCTGCGATGATGAAGCCGGGCTTCAAGGTCTTCCATATTCCGGAAGTCGATTACCGCTCCTGCGGCACCTTCAAGCAGTGCATCGGCCAGATCGACGCCTGGTCGCGCGCGCATCCGCGCCACCTGCCGATCATGGTCACGATCAACGCCGCCGACCGGCCGATCAACAAGCCCGGCGTCACCGATCCCCTCCCGCTGACCGCGCCGCTGCTCGATGCGCTGGACGGCGAGATTCGCGACGTGCTGAAGCCGGAGCGGATCATCACGCCGGACGATGTCCGCGGGAATGCGGCCACGCTGCGCGAGGCGGTGACCACCAAGGGCTGGCCGACGCTGGAGCAGGCGCGCGGCAAGATCTATTTCGTGCTCGACACCACCAGCGACGTGTCCGACCGCTATCGCGCCGGGCATCCCTCGCTGAAGGGGCGGGCGATCTTCGGCTGGTACGACACCGACCAGCCCGAGGCTTCGGTCGAGATCGTCGGCGATCCGCGCACCGATGGCGCGAAGATTCGCGAATGGGTGAAGCAGGGCTTCATCGTCCGCACCCGCACCGACGCCGACACGGTCGAGGCGCGGTCGAACGACCATGGTCGCCAGCAGGCCGCGATCGACAGCGGCGCGCAGGCGGTGTCGACCGACTATTATCCCGGCGCGCCGCGTCGCCCCTGGAGCAAGGGCTTCACCGTCACCCTGCCCGGCGGGGTGATGGAACGCTGCAACCCGGTGACCCAGCCGGTCGGCTGCACGCTGCCGCAATGACATCTCATTCCTCCCCTTACAGGGGAGGAAAAAGTGTCCGGCCGCTGACGCCCTTTTCATCTCGGGGCAAGGCGGGGTTCAGCCATCATCCGCCACTTTACCCTCCGATGAAGCCTGCGCCGCGTCGGCGTGTGGCGGGAACGGAAGAAGCGGTGCATGACGCGAACCGCGAGCCTGTTGATGATAGCCCCGGTCCTGATGACCGCGATCCCGGCCCATGCCGCCGATCCGGCGCGCGACGCAGCCTGGGCCGAGCGGCTCGGCTGGGGCCCGTCGGCCGCGCCCGATACGGGCCCGGCGCCGGGCAGCGACACCTGGCTGCGCGGACAGTTGGATCCGTCCCCCGCCCCCCTCCCCCCGGCGGTGCAGGCGCAGATCGATGCCATGCGTATCTCGAAGGAACCCGTCGCCGCGCTGGTCGTCGAGACCGACGCGCTGCAACGTGACGCCAATCTGCTGACCGATCCCGACCGCAAAAAGGCCGCGCGCGAGGTCTATCAAAAGGCGATGAATGCGCTCGCCGACGAGGCGCGGCAGCGTTTCGTGCTGCGCGCCCTCTATGCGCCCGATCCGTTGCGCGAGCGGATGACCTGGTTCTGGTTCAACCATTTCAACGTCCAGGCGGGCAAGCGCGACATTCGGGCGATGGTCGGCGATTATGAGGACACGATCCGCGCCCATGCGCTGGGCCGGTTCCGCGACCTGCTGGAGGCGACGCTGCGCCATCCGGCGATGCTGCGCTATCTGGACAATGACCAGAATGCGCGTGGCAAGATCAACGAGAATTACGCGCGCGAGATCATGGAACTTCACTCCATGGGCGTCGGCTCGGGCTATACCCAGGCCGATGTGCAGGAACTGGCGCGCATCCTGACCGGGGTCGGCGTCGACCAGAAACCCGATGCCCCCAGGCTGAAGCCCGAGCTCCAGCCGCTCTATCTCCGGGCCGGGCTGTTCGAGTTCAACCCGGCCCGCCACGATTTCGGGACCAAGCATTTCCTGGGCCATGAGATCAAAGGATCGGGCTTTGCCGAGGTGGAGCAGGCGCTCGACCTGATCGCCGACAGCCCGGCGACCGCGCATCACATCGCGCAGAAGATGGCGACCTATTTCACCGGCGACACGCCCCCGCCCGCTTTGGTCGAACGGATGGCGGCGACCTTTCGACGGACGCATGGCGACATTGCCGCCGTCCTGAAGACGATGATCCGGTCGCGCGAATTCGCGGCGGCGTCTGGCCGGGGGTTCAAGGATCCGGTCGACTATACGCTGTCGGCCGTCCGGCTGGCCTATGGCGACCGGGTGATCGCCAATCCGCAGCCGGTCGTCGGCTGGATCCGCCAGATGGGCGAAGGGCTGTACGATCATGAGACCCCCGACGGCTATGACCTGACCAGCGCGGGCTGGTCGGCACCGGGGCAGATGGCGACGCGGTTCGATATCGCACGCCAGATCGGCGGCGGCGCGGCGCGGCTGTTCCAGTCGCCCGACGCCGCACCCGGCACCCCGCCGCCACCGGCCCCGCCGCCCATACTGAAGGATTCGCCCGTCCTGACCGCGCGGATGGCGACGCTGGGCAAGCCGACCCTGGCCGCGCTGGCGCAGGCACGCTCGCCCGCCGAATGGAACGCGCTCTATTTCTCCTCGCCCGAATTCATGCATCGATAGGAGGATGGCATGACGATCCCACCCCTGCATCGCCGCGATCTGTTGAAGGGTGCCGCCGCCATGGCGCCGATGGTCGTCGCGGGCCGCGCCTTCGCCGCGCCGCAGGCGGGCAGCCGCTTGCTGGTCGTGTTCCTGCGCGGCGCCTATGACGCGGTGAACATCATCAGCCCCAGCGGCAGCGACTTCTATCGCCAGTCGCGCCCGACGATCGCGCTGGCGCGGCCCGATCCGGCCGATCCCCATGCGCCGCTGCCGCTGGACGCCGACTGGGCGCTCCACCCGGCGCTGAAGGACACGATCCTGCCGCTATGGCAGGCGCGACAGATCGCCTTCGTGCCGTTCGCGGGCACCGACGATATGAGCCGCAGCCATTTCGAGACCCAGGACACGATCGAGCTGGGCCAGCCGGTCGGCGGGCATCGCGATTATGGCTCGGGCTTCATGGCGCGGCTGGCGGATATCCTCGGCACGGGCGAGCGGCCGATCGCCTTCACCGACCAGCTGCCGCTCTGCTTTCGCGGCGGCGAGGACCCGATCCCCAATCTTGCGCTCGCCAATGTCGGCAAGCCGATCGACCAGCGCCAGGCCGCACTAATTCAGAGCATGTATGCCGGTCATCCCGAACTCGCCCGTTCGGTCAGCGAAGGCTTTGCGGTGCGCGACACCGTTTACCGGACGCTCGACCAGGAGATGAAGGCCGCCAGCCGCGGCGCGGTGTCGCCCAAGGGGTTTGCCCTGTCGGCTCAGCGGATCGGGACGCTGATGCGCGATCGGTTCAACCTGGCCTTTGTCGATGTCGGCGGCTGGGACACGCATGTGAACCAGGGCGGCGCGACCGGCTATCTGGCCGACCGGATCGGCGAACTGGGCCGCGGGCTGGCCGGATTCGTGCAGGCGATCGGGCCCGAGGCATGGCGCACGACGACGGTCGTCGTGGTGTCCGAATTCGGCCGCACCTTCCGCGAGAATGGCGATCGGGGCACCGATCACGGCCATGGCAGTATCTATTGGGTGCTGGGCGGCGGCGTGTCCGGCGGCCGGATGGCGGGCGATCAGGTCGCGCTGTCCGCCGCCACGCTGAACCAGAATCGCGACCTGCCGGTGCTGACCGATTACCGCGCGTTGATCGGCGGGCTGGTCGGCCACCAGTTCGGCCTGTCGGGCGAACGCCTGGCGACCCTGTTCCCCGGCACCCGCGCGAGCGATCTGAAGCTGGTCTAGCGCCGATCGCCATTCAGGATTGCCTTTCCTTCCCTCGCCCCTCGTAGAGGGGAGAGGGTTGCGCAGACTTGGTCTTTGCGAAAGCAAAGGCTTAGTCGGAGCTGGGTGAGGGGTGGGCGCTCGCTTTGCGAGCGCGCGAGCCTTTGGGCTCGCTCAACCCCTCACCCAAGCTGCGCTAGCCAGCAGGCTGGCAAGCTTCGCTAACCCTCTCCCCTGTCCAGGGGAGAGGGAAGAAGAAGCAATGCTGAATGTCGATCGGCTCTGCGTCAGGCCGAAAGCCGCAACGGCACCGCCTGATCGCGGGCGCGGATGTCGTCCAGCACATCGTCGAGCGTCAGTTCGGCCAGCTTGTCCTCCAGCGCCTCGCGCACCGGGGTCAGCATCGATTCCAGGCTGGCGGTGATATGCCGGTCGATCAGCCCGTCGCCCTCGGGCGGCTGGCGGTGAAAGGCGAAGAAGTTTCGATCCTCCACCGCCTGATAGACATCGACCAGCCGGATTTCCGCCGATCGCCGGGCCAGCATCGCGCCGCCGCGATTGCCCAGTTGCGACCGGGTCAGCCCGGCGCTCGCCAGTCGGAGCAGCAGCGCGCGGACCACCGCCGCGTTGGAATTGACACTGAGCGCGATGTCTTCCGAGCGCAGGGGCGTATCGCCATGGTCGGCCATGAGCGCAAGCATATGCAGCGAAACGACAAAACGCGTGCTGGTCGGCAAGAAACGTTGCTCCTTATTCCTTCGTCCCATGATCCGTCCGCGCGGGCACAGGGCTCACCCTCTTATGGCCGGATCGGGCCGAACACGCAATTCATAACTCATGTTATTTTTGCATATTACCGCTGCGTAAACGCGCAAGTCCGCATCCGTATCCGGCCCCACCATCGGGAAAATATAATGGCGCCAAGGATATGCGAGGCGCGACGGAACGTCGCCCGCCTCAGCGGGCGGGTGCAGGCGCGGGCAGGCGGATCTCGAACAGCTCGGGCCAGTTCTTGCCGGTGACGAAGATGCGGTGCTTCACCCGGTCGAAGGCGATGCCGTTGGCCACCGAGTCGGGATCGGTCAGCCCGACCCGCGCGATCAGGTCACCCAGATCGATAACCCCGACCACCTGCCCCGAGGCGGGATCGATCCGCACGATATAGCGGGTCATCCAGACATTGGCCCAGATCTGCCCGTCGATATATTCCAGCTCGTTCAGGTTCTTGAGCGGCCGTCCGTTCACCGTCACGTCCAGCGTGCGCGCGACCTTCATCGTCGCGGGATCGAGGAAGCGCAGGCGCGGCGTGCCGTCCGACAGGATGATCCGATGCCCGTCATCGGTCATCGCCCAGCCCTCGCCCTCATAGCGCCATTCGCCGACCCGCTTGAGCGCCGGGCGGCTCCAGCGGAAACCCCGCCCGCCATGCCAGGTGACGCTGCGCAGTTCCTGGCCCCAGGCGACGATGCCCTCGCCGAACAGGCCGTCGGGGACGGTCGCCTGGCGCTGGGTCTTGCCGGTGGCCAGGTCGACCTGGCGGATCACGCTCTGCCCCTCGCGCCCCGTGCTTTCGTACATCGTGCCGTCGGCGATCAGCAGCCCTTCGGTAAAGGCGGTCGTGTCGTGTGGATAGGCGCGGACCAGCTCGGGCTTCTCGACCACCGGCGGGGCCGGTGCGGCGGGGGCGGTCTGCTGCGCCGCCGCCGGAATCGCCAGGGCGAGCGCCAGGATCGGGGCGAGCCGGATCACAGCGTGCGCACCAGCCGCGCCACCCGCGCGATCCAGGCGGGTGCCGCCACCGTCACGCCGGCGGCACCGGGTTCGAGCGGCAGTAGGCGGAGCGTGTCGTCCCCCACCGCCGCCAGCCGGGCAAAGACATAGCCGCCGACGGGGCGCGGCACGAGGATATCGCGATTCATGGCGTCGGCGAACCTATCGGGCGCCAGCGGTTCGCACCAGAGTTCATCGCCCGCCCGGTAATCGCCGACCGCGCCGGTGACGGTGACGGCGATCATCCCCGGCGTCGCACAGGGCGGCGAGACGGCGCGCGCGCTGCGCGGTGCCACCGCCCCGCGCGGCCCCAGCAGCGCCGCCACCGGCAGCGTCTCGCGCACCGGCAGCGTGACCAGATCGGCGGTGGTGCAGCCCAGCGCGGCGGCGATGCGGTTGAGCCAGGGCAGCGACACGGTCCGCGTCCCCATCTCCAGCCGTCCGATCGTCTGCGGCGTGGTCGGCGGGCAACAGGCGCGCGCGACATCGTCCAGCGTCATGCCCTTGGCCCGCCGCACTTCCCGGATCGCGGTGATCATGTCCCTGTGCCCCTCCAATCCCTGCCGGCGGTCAGCCGGTCCGGCGCCCGCGCTGCTGGCGGAGCCCGTCCGGCTGGGCTAAGCGCCGAGCCATATTCTGTCGGAGTTATCGCCCATGCGGTTCGAGATCGTCAAATGCCATGGTTCGGGCAATGATTTCCCGATGATCGACGCACGCGCCCTGACGCTCAGCGAAGCGGAATGGGCCGCGGTCGCGCGCGCGCTGGCGAACCGCGCGGGGCCGGTTGGGGGCGATGGCTTGCTGCTGCTGGTCCCCGGCGACGACCGCGCCGCCTTTGGCATGGTGATGCGCAACAGCGACGGCAGCGAGGCCGAGACCTGCCTGAACGGCGTCCGCTGCGTCGCGCGCGCCGGGTTCGAGGCGCTGGGGATCGAGGCCGCGACGGTGCGGCTCAAGACCTCGCACGCCGATGCGGTCCATGACGCCGATCTGGCGCCGGGCGTCTATACGGTGCGCGAGACCGCCGGGCCCGCCGGGCTTTCGACTGCCGCCTGGCCGATCCATGGCGCGCCCGACCGGCTGGTCGAGGCGGTGCTGCCCATGCTCGATGCCGGGCGGCGCTTCACCGCGGTCACCATGCCCAATCCGCATCTCGTCCATTTCGTCGACGCGGTGGACGAGGCCGAGCTGGTCCGTCTGGGCGGCATTTGCGAGGCCGCGCCCGACTGGCTGCCCCACCGCGCCAATGTCTCCTTCGTGGAGGTGCGCGGGCCGTCGCTGTTCGTCCGGACCTTCGAGCGCGGGGTGGGCCTGACCGACAGCTGCGGCAGCGCGATGGCGGCATCCACCTATGCCGCATGCCTGACCGGGCGGATCGGCTGGGACGTGCCGACCGTGGTGTTCAACCGGGGCGGGCTGGTCCGCGCCTTCGCGCAGGCGGATGGCATGGTCACGCTGTCGGGCAATGCGACCTATGAATGGGCGGGCTCGGTCGCAGTCGACCTGGCGAGCGAAACCGCCAGCGACCTGGTGGTGGAGCGGCATTTCCCCGACGAGCGCACGGCGTGGGAGGCGGCCCGGCGGGGGTGAGGGGCGCGGGTGTCGGGCGTGGCCTTCGACTTCGCTCAGGCTGAACGGAGTTTGGGGTAGGGGACGAACGGGCAAATCGTGCGGGGAGCATGGACGGGCCAACATCTCGCCAAGGACAAATCCCCCCGCTCCGTTCGGCCTGAGCGAAGTCGAAGGCCACGGGAAAACACGCGCGGCAAGCATCGACCATCCCGATGCCCCCTCGCTCGCACGCAACGCAACGTCCCGCCGACGCGTTATCCCGCCATGCTCCCCGTCCGCCGCCAGATTGCCGACCAGATCCGCGACGTCGTCGGCAGTCGCGAACTCGACCTGACCCGGCCGCCGGGCGATGACGGGCTGTTCGGCCCCGGCTCGGCGACCTGGGCGGTGCATGGCGATTTCACCGCGATGATGGCGGGCGGCATCGCCTCGCTGCTGATCCAGATGCTCCATCCCGCCGCGCTGGCCGGGGTCTGGGACCATAGCGATTTCCGCCGCGACATGGCGGGGCGGCTGCGGCGGACCGCCGGGTTCATCTCGGTCACCACCTATGGCGCGACCGAGGCGGCCGAGCAGATGATCGCGCGGGTGCGCCACGTCCATGACCGGGTGAAGGGCACGCTGCCCGACGGCACCCCCTATGCCGCCAACGATCCGCACCTGTTGACCTTCGTGCATGCCGCCGAGGTCGACAGCTTCCTGCGCGCGCACCGCACCTATCGCGACCCCGATTTCTCCGATGAACAGGCCGACCGCTATCTGGCCGAGATGGCGCAGATCGCGCGCCGACTGGGGGCGACGGACGTACCCGAGGACCGGCACCAGCTGGCCCGGTTCCTCGCCTCGGTGCGCGGTGAGCTGCGCGTCGATGCGCGGACCAGGACGGTCGCGCGCACCCTGTTGAACCAGCCCGCCCCCAGCCCCGCGCTCGCGCCGGTCAGCAACTGGCTGACCCAGGCGGGTATCGCGCTGCTGCCCGACTGGGCGGCGCGGCTGCATGGCCTGGACGGCGCGGTCGCGATGCGCCCCGCCATCCGGGCGGGCACACGGCGACTGGGCGGCGCGATCCGCTGGGCGCTGGCGGGCTAGGCTCAGCCCAGCCGCCGCAGCGCCGCCAGATAGGCGCGCATCCCCTCCAGCGCGCGGTCGGTCAGCATCATGAAGGCGCGGCGGCGATCGGCGGGATCGGGCTGGCGCGCGAACAGCCCTGCCTCGGTCATCTTGCCGATCCAGCGCAGCGCGGTGGTCGGCGCGACGGCGGCGGCGATGCACAGGCTGGACACCGACACGCGGTGCCCCTCCAGATGCGCGGCATAGAGATCGAGCAGCATGTCCCAGGCGGGTTCCTCGAACAGTCCCGCTCCGAACAGCCCGTCGCGCAGCCGCCGCGCGCGGATCATCCGGCGGACGATCTCGGCATCGCCCGGCTGGGCGCGCGCGGTGGCGGCATGGAAACTCTGATGCCGGTCGCCGACTCCGCCGCGCCCCTCCTCCTCGCCCTGCACCGACAGCCGCGCCAGCACCTCGGCGATCCGGGCGACCTCGGCGTTGAGCTGGCGCAGCCGTTCGGATTCGCCCTCATGGACATGGCCGTGCAGCATCGACGCGCCGCCATTGGTCGCCCCCGCCACCGCCAGCGCGGCGACCAGCTCCAGCTCGCTCGCG
Source organism: Sphingomonas sp. 1185 (assembly GCF_040544655.1). Lineage (NCBI taxonomy): Bacteria > Pseudomonadati > Pseudomonadota > Alphaproteobacteria > Sphingomonadales > Sphingomonadaceae > Sphingomonas > Sphingomonas sp. 1185. The sequence continues at coordinate 19,812 of NZ_JBEPKL010000013.1, read as the reverse complement.
TCGCACAGCATCACGACGCGCGGGCCGAGCAGCATGGCCGCGACCAGATCGATATCGGCGGTCGGCAGGCTGACCAGCACCGGCAGGTCGAGCGCGGTCGCCACCGCGTCGATCCGCGCCAGCGCCACCTCCATCGCCTCCGCGCCGTGCGTGTCGATCATCAGCAGCGGCCGCCCCGCCTGCCGCCCGATCTCCTCGGCGACCGCGGGCCAGTCGATCGCGCGCATCACCCGCCCGCCGGCCTGCCGCACCGCCTGCCCCGCCGCACCGCTCAGCGCGGGCGCGCTGATGACGACGACCGGAAATCCGTCCCCATAAGGGTCTAGCTGTTCCACACCTGCTCCCCGCCGCCCGCCATGGCGGGCTTTCGATCACGGTCGCAGCATGACCGGCCCGGCGGAGCCGTCGCCCCGCCATCGCCATCGTCGCTGCGACCGGGATGACGTCCGGGAGTCGACGTCAGTCCGAATCGGACGCTCAGCCGAGCGCCTTGACGATCTCTTCAACCATCTTCTTCGCGTCCGCCAGCAGCATCATGGTGTTGTCGCGATAAAATAGCTCGTTATCGACACCCGCATAGCCGACGCCGCCCATCGATCGCTTGATGAACAACACCGTCTTGGCCTTTTCCACGTCGAGCACCGGCATGCCGTAGATGGGCGAGGACTTGTCGGTCTTGGCCGCCGGATTGGTCACGTCATTGGCGCCGATGACGAAGGCCACGTCGGTCTGCGCGAACTCGGCATTGATGTCCTCCAGCTCGAACACCTCGTCATAGGGCACGTTCGCCTCGGCCAGCAGGACGTTCATATGGCCGGGCATCCGCCCCGCGACCGGGTGGATGGCATATTTGACGCGCACGCCCTCCTTCTTGAGCAGGTCGCCCATCTCGCGCAGGACATGCTGCGCCTGCGCCACCGCCATGCCATAGCCGGGGACGATGACCACCTGTTCGGCCTGGCTCATCAGAAAGGCCGCGTCCTCCGCGCTGCCGCGCTTCCAGGGCCGGTCGATCGCCGCCGCAGCCCCGCCCCCCGCATCGCTCGCGCCGAAGCCGCCCGCGATCACGCTGACGAAGCTGCGGTTCATCGCCCGGCACATGATATAGGACAGGATCGCGCCCGAACTGCCCACCAGCGCGCCGGTCACGATCATCGCCGTATTGTGCAGGGTGAAGCCCATCGCGGCGGCGGCCCAGCCCGAATAGCTGTTCAGCATCGACACCACGACCGGCATGTCCGCGCCGCCGATGGGCACGATCAGCAGAAAGCCGATGACGAAGGACAGGAGCGTGATCGTCCAGAAGATCCACGGTGCCTGGTCGCGCGTGAACATCGCCACCAGGATGACGATCGCGCCCAGAAGCCCCGCATTCAGCGCATGACGACCCGGCAGCAGGATCGGCTTGCCGCCCATATTGCCGTTGAGCTTGAGGAAGGCGATCACCGAGCCGGAAAAGGTGATCGCACCGATCGCCACGCCCAGCGCCATTTCCACCCGGCTGACGACATGGATGCTGGCGAAGGGCTGGCCAATCATCGGGACGACCATGTCGGCGATGTCGAAGGCGACCGGGTTCAGGAAGGCGGCACAGGCGACCGCGACGGCGGCGAGTCCGACGAGCGAGTGGAAGGCGGCGACCAGCTGCGGCATCGCGGTCATCGCGATGCGCCGCGCGGTGGTGATGCCGATCGCCGCACCCAGGCCGATGGCAGCAAGAATTTCGAGAACGGCAACCCAATCAATCTGAGAACCAAAGGGGCAAATTGCCTCTCCGATTTCACATGCCGTCGTCCAACCGGAGCCGATCGATGGCACATGCGTCACCAGCGTCGTGACGACGGCAATCGCCATGCCGATCATGCCGAAGCGATTGCCCCGCTGGCTGGTCGTCGGGCTCGACAGCCCGCGCAGCGCCAGGATGAAGCACACCCCCGCCACCAGATAGGCAAGCGAAACCCAGGGGTTCGCGGCAATGGCCTCGACCGCAGGGGTGAGCGGCGCGGGCGGCACGGGGGCGATCACGAGCGCTTCTCCTTCTTGCGGTACATGGCGAGCATCCGCTGCGTCACCGCGAAGCCGCCGAAGATGTTGATGCTGGCCAGCACCACGGCACCCAGCCCCAGCCACTTGGCCACGCCCGATCCCGTCGCCCCAGAGGATGCGGCAGACGCGATCAGTGCCCCGACGATGATGACCGAGGAAATGGCGTTGGTCACCGCCATCAACGGCGTGTGGAGCGCGGGCGTCACCGACCAGACGACATAATAGCCGACGAAACACGCCAGCACGAAGATCGACAGGATCGATACGAAGTCCATCTTATTCCTCCCCGGAACGGGGAGGGGGACCGCTCGCCGCAGGCGAGTGGTGGAGGGGGGCCGCCGCCAGCGAGACGATCGAAGCGGCGACCGCCTCGACATCGCGCAGGATCTCGGCGGCTCCGATCCGGAGCACCCAATACCCGTTGTCGTTCAAATATCGATCGCGTGCGCTGTCGCGGATCGGGCGCGTTTCCACGCCGTGCACCGCTCCGTCGACTTCGATGATCAGACGCGATTTTGCGCAGAAAAAGTCGGCGACGTAACATCCGACCGGATGCTGTCGGCGGAACCTTAGCCCGCCAGGTGAACTGTGCAGTTGCTGCCAGAGCATGACCTCGGGAAGCGTCATTGTCCGCCGTAATTTCCGTGCCAGCGATACTTCGGGGCGGAGTATTTGCCGCCGCCCCCCTCCACCGGCTTCGCCGGTCCCCCTCCCCGTTCCGGGGAGGATCATGATGCCAACCTCGGGTTCACCACCTGCCCACCCCGTGTCAGCCGGATCGCATCGCCGATCTCGGCGTCGAGCACCGGGCGTCCGGCGTCCTTGTCCCAGAAGGCGGCCAGGAAATTGTGCAGGTTGCGCGCGAACAGCGCCGAGGCGTCGGCGCCCAGGCGGCCGGGCATGTTGCGGTGGCCGATGATCGTGACGCCGTGGCGCGTCACCACCTCGCCCGCCACCGCGCCCTCGACATTGCCGCCCGCCTCGACCGCCAGGTCGACGATGACGCTGCCCGGCCGCATCGTCGCGACCTGCGCATCCGTCACCAGCCGCGGCGCGGGGCGGCCGGGGATCAGCGCGGTGGTGATGACGATGTCCTGCCTGGCGATATGCCCGGCGACCAGTTGGCCTTGCGCCTTGCGATATTCCTCGCTGGTCTCGCCCGCATAGCCGCCGGTGCCCTCGCCCTCGATCCCCGCCACGCCCTCGACGAAGATCGGCTTGGCACCCAGCGACTGGATCTGTTCCTTCGTCGCCGAGCGGACATCGGTGGCCGACACCTGCGCGCCCAGCCGCCGCGCGGTCGCGATCGCCTGGAGCCCCGCGACCCCCACCCCCATCACGAAGACGCGCGCCGCCGGGATCGTCCCCGCCGCCGTCATCATCATCGGCAGGGCGCGGCCATACGCGTTCGCCGCCTCCAGCACCGCCTTGTACCCGGCCAGATTGGACTGGGACGACAATATGTCCATCGACTGGGCGCGGGTGATGCGCGGCATCAGGTCCATCGCCAGCGCCTCCAGCCCGGCGGCGGCATAGCCCGCGACCGTCTCGTGCCGCCGGAACGGATCGAAGGCCGCGACCACCCAGGCGCCCTCGCCCACCCCGCGCAGCCCCTCGGCCTCGGGCGCCTGGATCGCCAGGACGATCCCCGCCCCCGCCAGCACCTCGCCGCGTTCGGCGACGGTCGCGCCCGCCTGTTCGTAATCGCCATCGGCGATCCCCGCCGCCTGCCCCGCGCCGCGTTCGACCGCCAGCGTCGCGCCCAGCGCGGTCAGCTTGCGCACCGTCTCCGGCGTGGCAGCGACGCGGCTCTCGTCCCCGGCCGTCTCCCGCAGCACCGCGATATGCACGCCCATCACATCACGCGATCAGCCAGAGGACGATCGCCACCAGAATGGCGACGCCGATCGATCCCCATTTCAGCATTCCGATCATCCGATCATAGGTCGCGACATGCGCCTTCATGTCGCCGGTGCCGGTCTCGTTGGCCGCCATGATCCTCACCCTTGCTGTCGGCATGCGAAAGTGGGTCCTTCCGCATTCACCGGATCAGGAGCTTATTCACCGGCACAGGCGGATCAACCCCGAAATGGCCCACGGGTCGTAACGGCGCAAAATCGAACGCTTGGGTCGCAATATAAGACGTGCCTTTGCGTCGTGTTTCGGACATTGTCCCGAATTAACGCAGATTTTAACAAAGTTGCGCCATCCAGGGGGCAACGGGGACTACGGGACGGTTTATGACGCGCAACGGCCAACGTTTGCTGCTGCTGATCGACGACGAACCTGCGCAACGGCGACTGATCGCCGCTCTGGCGCAGCGCGGCGGCTGGCGTACGCTGTTCGCGACCGATGCCGATATGGCGGCCTCCGTCCTGGGTTCGGTACAGGGGCGCGAGCTGGACGCCGTGCTGATCGACCATTGGGCACCCGGCGCGGACGCAACCGCCCTGATCGCCGATTGCCATGCGCTTCGCCCCGAACTGCCCATCCTGATGCTGACTGCCAATGACTCGGTGGCACAGGCTGTGGCGGCGATGCGCGCGGGTGCGACCGACTTCCTGGTCAAGCCGCTGGCCCCCGAGCGCCTGCTCGGCGCGCTGGAGGCGGCGGTCGCCGCGCAGACCAGCGGCGAGCTTCGCCCGCTGACCGAGAAGATCCCCGCGCTGCTCGCCTTTGAGGATATCGTCGGCGACGCGCCGGAGTTCCGCGCCGCGCTGGCCGTCGCCGCCAAGGCCGCGCGCGCGCGCGTGTCGGTGCTGCTGGAGGGCGAAGGCGGCGTCGGCAAGGAATCGCTGGCCGAGGCGATCCATGCCGCCTCCCCCCGCGCCGATCGGCCGATGCTGCGCGTCAACTGCGCCGCCACCCCCGCCAACCAGCTCGACAGCATCATCTTCGGCCATGAGGAAGGCGCCTTTGCCGGCGCGTTCGAGCGGCGGATCGGCAAGATGGTCGAGGCGGACGGATCGACCCTGTTCCTCGACGAGATTTCGGGCATGCCGCTCGACACGCAGGCGCGGCTGCTCGACATGCTCCACACCGGGGCGATCGTGCCGCTGGGCGCCCGCCACGCGCGCGAGGTCGATGTCCGCGTCATCGCCGCCTCCGACGGACGCCTGCTGGAAGCGGTCGAGGCGGGGCGGTTCCGCGAGGACCTTTATTACAAGCTCAACACCGTTCATGTCGCGATCCCGCCGCTGCGCGACCGCGCGGACGACGTGCCCGCGCTGGCAAGGCATCTGCTCGACCGGATCGCGCAGCAGCCGGGGCTGCGCTGGCTGGGCATTACCGAGGATGCGCTCGACCTGCTGCGCCGCTATGACTGGCCGGGCAATGTCCGCCAGTTGCAGAACGCGCTCTTCCGCGCCGCCGTGCTGTGCGAGGGCGATGTGCTCAACGCCTCGGATTTCCCGCAGATCGCCTCGCTCGGCGACCGGCCCTCGGCGACGACTGGCGCAGCGAACGGGATGCACAATGGCGGGATCAACCTGTTCCGCCCCGACGGCAATCTGCGCCCGCTGGAGGATATCGAGGCCGATGTCATCCGCCTGGCGATCGGCCATTATCGCGGCCGCATGACCGAGGTCGCGCGGCGGCTGGGGATTGGGCGCTCGACGCTCTATCGCAAGCTGGGCGAGCTGGGCATCGACAACGCCGCCTGACCCCTCCCCCGGCGCGGCCGGAGGAGGACGGCAGGAATCTTACCAGAGCACGCCGTCGACCGGCTTCATCGGTTCGGGTGCGGGGTCGCCGATCGCCTGCAGCAGGTCGATCTCGATCGTCCGGCACATTGCGCTCAGCGGCAGGTCGTGGACCGTGTCGGAAAAGGGATCGACCAGATCGTCGCCGATCTGCAACGCGGCCAGGAACATCAGCCCCGCGATCGACGAGCCGACCGGCGTGGCGAAGCCCAGCGTCTCGACCAGCCCGATCGGCAGCAGCACGCAGAACAGCCGGGTGAAGAAGGCCGGGATGAAGCGATACTGGTTGGGCAGCGGGGTGTTCTTCAGCCGCTCCATGCCGCCCTGCGAATTGGCGATGTCGACCAGCACCGATTCCATCTGGGTCTGCTGAATGGTGTCGATCCAGCCCTTGCGGCGGGCATCGTCGATCCGGCGGCCGGTGCCGTCGAGCAGCCCGTTGGCGGTGTTGGTCCGCGCCAGCGCGGGCTCCGCCTCGCCGCGCGACAGGAAGCGCAGCACCTCGGTATCGACCGGCTGCTTGCGCAACTGGCAGCGCAGGGCGTTCACATAGGCGATCTGGCGCAGCACGATCGATCGCTTCATGTCGTGCGCCTCGGGATCGGGCAGGAAGTTGCGCGCGCTGCGTGCGATGTTGCGCGAGGCGTTGATCATCAGGCCCCAGAGCTGCCGCCCCTCCCACCAGCGCTGATAGGCCGAGTTGGTGCGAAACCCCAGGAACAGCGCGAGCGCGGTGCCGAACAAGGTCAGCGGCAGCGACGGCGCCTTGAACGGCAGGACATAATAGGCGACCGTGACGATCACGTCCCAGATGAACAGCGCCAGCAGGGGACGCCATACCTCGGAAATGATGATGCGGGTGCGTGGTACGGCATCAACGATCAAATCAGGTCTCCCTTGTCATCCACGATGCGCTGCAACGCGATAATGCGCCGAATGGATGCGCGTCCGAAATAAGCGAGCGCCGCCGCGGGGAAAGGGGCGCGGCCCGCCGGAAACCAAACGTCACGAACCGGCCACAGAGTCGCCGGCCTTCCGGAAGGCCGTCGAAACGACGCCAAGCCGTTCTTCCGCCTTTATTTATCCCCCGGCGCCGAGCGCGGCGGGGCGTCGTGCGGCGCACCGACGCTTGCCCGCCGCACGCCCGGCGGGCATGACGAAAAAATATGAGCGTCACGCCCCCGCCCCGCATCCTGATCGTCGCCGGTTCCGATTCAGGCGGGGGCGCCGGGATACAGGCGGACATCAAGACGGTGGCGATGCTCGGCGGCCATCCGATGACCGCGATCACTGCCCTCACCGCGCAGAACACGCTGGGCGTGCAGGCGGTCCACCCGGTGCCGACCGCGATGGTGATGGCGCAGATCGACAGCGTGCTGGCCGATATCGGCGCAGACGCGGTCAAGATCGGTATGATCGGATCGGCCGAGACCGCGCATGCGCTGGCCGACCGGCTGGAGACGCTGGACCTTCCGGTCGTGTTCGACCCCGTGATGATCGCGACCAGCGGGTCGGTGCTGGCCGATGCCGATGTCATCGCCGCCTTTCGCCGCTTTCTGGGGCTGGCCGCGCTGACCACCCCCAACCTGCCCGAACTCGCCGCGCTGGGGGGCGAGGCGATGGTCCGGCACCAGACGCGCGCGCTGCTGGTCAAGGGCGGCCATGGCGAGGGCCCGGTGATCGAGGATCGGCTGGTCGCGCCCGGCGGCGAGCAACGCTGGCAGCATCCCCGGCTCGACACGCGCTCGACCCATGGCACCGGCTGTACCCTGGCCAGCGCGATCGCGACCGGGCTGGGCCAGGGCATGGCGCTGGCGGATTCGGTCGACCGCGCCATCGCCTTCGTCCAGGCCGCGCTCGCCGCCGCACCGGGGCTGGGTCAGGGTCATGGCCCGATGGGACATGGGCTGGGCATGGTTCCCTTCTATCACCTGCTCGCCGCGATCAGCCGCGAAGGCTGGGACGCCGCCGCCTTTGCGGCGCGTTGGGGGTAGCCCCATTCCTCCCCTGCAAGGGGAGGAATGGGCATCTTCCTATCCCGCTCGCGCCACGATAAAGCCCCCGCCATGGTCGATCACAGCTTTCCCATGCCCCTGTGCGGCGTGGACGAGGCGGGGCGCGGGCCGCTGGCGGGGCCGGTGGTCGCGGCCGCCGTCATCCTTCCCGAGCGGGACTGCCCCGGCGGCATCAACGATTCTAAGAAGCTGACCGAGAAGACCCGCGCGCGCCTCTGTGCCGAGATCCGCGCCTGCGCGGTGGTCGGCGTGGGGATCGTCCATCCCGAGGAGATCGACCGGCTCAACATCTATTGGGCGACGATGAAGGCGATGACGCTGGCGGTCGACGCGGTGGTCGAGACGCTGGGCGGCCACCCCGCGCATGTGCTGGTCGACGGCAACCGCCTGCCCAAATGGGGCTATGCCGCCACCGCGATCGTCGGGGGCGATGCCAAGTCGCTGGCGATCGGCGCGGCCTCGATCGTGGCCAAGCATGTCCGCGACGAGATGATGATCGCGGCGGCCGAGCAATGGCCCGCTTATGGCTGGCACAGCAACAAGGGGTATGGCTCGGCGACGCATCTGGCGGCGCTGCGCGAACATGGCCCCTCGCCGCTCCACCGCCGCAGCTTCGCCCCCGTGGCGCAATGTTATCTGGACCTTTGATCCCGCGATCGGACAGGGCGAGGATTTTGAGGACGACCCGAGTCGCAATCGCCACACCCCGTCCCTTGGGGGCGAAGTTATCCACACCCCCAATATCTGCCACGAAATCGCAACACGTCGCCGAATCTGGCGGAATCACGCGAGTCGCGCATGCGAATCGCCTCTTGACGTGTGACTCATTCCGGGTGGATGCGAGGGTTCGAGGGTAGAAGGAACATAGCATGGGGGTGATCCAGACGGTGGCAAAGCCGATCGGGACGCGGCCGGTATCGGCGCACCGCGAAAGCGACCTGCCGCTCGACCAGATCCTGATGGGCGACTGTATCGCGGCACTCCGCTCGCTGCCCGACAAGTCGGTCGACATGGTGTTCGCCGACCCCCCCTATAACCTCCAGCTCGGCGGCGAGCTGTTCCGCCCCGATGGCAGCCATGTCGACGCCGTCACCGACGCCTGGGACAAGTTCGACACCTTCGCCGCCTATGACGCCTTCACCCGCGCCTGGCTGGCGGAATGCTACCGCGTCCTCAAGGACAATGGCTCGCTCTGGGTCATCGGCAGCTATCACAACATCTTCCGCGTCGGGACCGCGGTGCAGGATCTGGGCTTCTGGATCCTCAACGACATCATCTGGCGCAAGTCCAACCCCATGCCCAATTTCAAGGGCACCCGCTTCACCAACGCGCACGAAACGCTGATTTGGGCATCGAAGGGCGAGAAGGCCAAATACACCTTCAACTATCGCTCGATGAAGACGCTGAACGACGAGATCCAGATGCGCTCGGACTGGGAATTCCCGATCTGCGGCGGTCAGGAGCGGTTGAAGAAGGACGGGCACAAGGTCCACCCGACCCAGAAGCCCGAGGCTTTGCTCTATCGCATCCTGCTGGCCTGCACCCGGCCCGGCGACGTGATCGCGGACCCGTTCTTCGGCACCGGCACGACCGGCGCGGTGGCCAAGCGGCTGGGCCGCCGCTGGATCGGGATCGAGCGCGAGCCGACCTACTGCGCCGCCGCGATCGAGCGGATCGAGGCCGCGCTGCCGCTCGACGAAAGCGCATTGGCGACGATGCAGAGCCCCAAGGCCCAGCCCAAGGTGGCGTTCGGCACGCTGGTCGAAAATGGCTATCTGATGCCCGGCATGCCGCTGATGGATGCCAAGCGCAAATGGCGCGCGACGGTCCGCGCGGACGGCTCGCTGCTGTCCGATTGCGGGCAGGCGGGGTCGATCCACCGGCTGGGCTCGCTGCTTCAGAACCGGCCGACCTGCAATGGCTGGACCTTCTGGCATTACGAACTGGAAGGCGCGCTGAAGCCGATCGACGCGATGCGCCAGACCTGGCTGCTGGCGACGCAGCCGTAAAACGATCCTCCCCGGCACGGGGAGGGGGACCACCGCAAAGCGGTGGTGGAGGGGGATCGCCGCACGGGACGACCTATGTGGCCCCCCCTCCGTCAGGGCTTCGCCCTGCCACCTCCCCGTGCCGGGGAGGATTTTAGGACAAGATCATGCACCTGCGCCCCATCCAGTTCGTCGATACCCCTGTGGGCCTGGAAAACGGCAGCGCCCTGCGTCTGGCGGGCGGAATGCAGTGGTTCTCGGCCTATGAGGTCCGCGAAGGAACCAGCCGTCGCATCGTCCCTGTCGCGCGCTTCGCAGCGGAATTGGGCGGCCAGCCTCGCGCGCAATCCCTCCACGCCGCCTTCACCGCTCCCCGTGCGCCCTGGGTGATGGGGCCGCGCACGCTGCGTTTCGACCAGCCTCAGGTCGCCGCCATCCTGAACGTCACCCCCGACAGCTTCTCCGACGGCGGCAAGCATGTCGGCGACCCCGCCGCCGCCGCCGATAGCGGCATGGCGATGGCGGCGATGGGTGCGAGCGTGATCGACCTGGGCGGCGAGTCCACCCGCCCCGGCGCGGCCACCGTGTGGGAAGGCGACGAGATCGCCCGCACCGCCCCCGTCATCGAACGGCTGGCGCGCGGCGGCGCATTGGTGTCGATCGACACGCGCAAGGCCGGCGTCATGGAGGCGGCGCTCGCGGCGGGTGCGGGCATCGTCAACGATGTCGCCGCGCTCCTGTGGGACGACCGCGCGCTGGAGGTGGTGGCGAAGGCGGGCTGCCCTGTGATCCTGATGCACTCCCCCGACCCCGATAAGGGCGGGCATGGCTGGGTCGGTTACGACGATGTGCTGACGGACGTGTTCGACTGGCTGGAGGCGCGGGTCGCGGCGGTGGTGGCCGCCGGGGTCGATCGGTCGCGGATCATGGTCGATCCGGGCATCGGCTTTGGCAAGTCGCTGGCCGACAATCTCGCGCTGATCAACGGCCTGACCCTTTTCCACGGCCTGGGCTGTCCGATCATGCTGGGCGCCAGCCGCAAGCGGATGATCGGTGCGCTGTCGAACGAAGCCCCGGTCGATGCCCGGCTCGGCGGCTCGCTGGCGCTGGCGCTGAAGGGGGCGGAGGCGGGGGTGCAGCTGATCCGCGTGCACGACGTGGCCGAGACGGTGCAGGCGCTGCATGTCTGGCGCGGCCTGCGCGACCGCGCCCTGATGGGATAGCAGGGGGGACAAGCCCCTCGCTTTTCGCGCCCCGAACGCCCACATAGGGGCCATGCAGCGTCCCCAGCCCCAGATTATCCGTGTCATCGACCTGGAGACGACCGGACAGGCCCCGCCCACCCACGGCGTGTGCGAGATCGGGTGGCAGGACGTGGCGCTGGGCAAGGACGGCCGTTGGGAGCTGGAGGGCGAAGGCGGCAATATCCTGGTCAATCCCGGCCGCCCGATTCCGCCGATCACCCAGGCGATCCACCATATCCTGGACGAGCAGGTCGCCGACGCCCCCTGGTGGCACGATGTCGCGCGGCGCGTGCTCGACCCCTGGCCGCGTCGCCTGGCGCTGGCGGCGCACCGCGCCGATTTCGAGCAGCAATATTGCACCCCCGCCATGACCCAGTCCGCCGACTGGATCTGCACCTGGAAATGCGCGCTGCGCCTGTGGCCCGACAGCCCCAGCTTCTCCAACCAGGTCCTGCGTTACTGGCGCAAGCCCGCCGGGCTGGTGCATGAGCGCGGCCTGCCCATCCACCGCGCCTTTCCCGACGCCTATGTCACCGCGCACCATCTGCGCGATCAGCTGAACGAGGCGGGCCTGGCGCAGCTGCTGGAATGGTCGCGCAGCCCCGGCCTGTTGCCGCGCGTCCGCTATGGCCCCGATCGCGGCAAGGACTGGCGCGAGATCGACGAGGATTCGCTGATCGGGTTCCTGACCGACCGCGACCCCGATGTCCGCTTCACCGCCGAAACCGAGATGGCGCGGCGGCAGGGCGGCGGTCATGTCGGCCGCCCCAGCCCGCAGCAAATGCTGCTGTAACGGCAGCGCAACTTCTCTGGTATCCACGACATTCCTCCGATAAGGCGTCGCGTCATGCAGGAGGGATCTCCCAAGCCGAGCGCCGATAATCCGATCGGCCGCATCCTGATCGCCGCGATGGTGACGGGGTTCATCGCGCTGATCATGGCGGCGATCGCGGCGGGCTATGCCATTCGCCAGACCAATCGGCATGGCGACTGGGTGGTCCACACCTATCAGGTCGAAAGCGTCCTGACCGAAGTGCGGCGCCTGGCCGAACAGAAGGAAACCGCGCGGCGCGGCTATATGCTGGCGGGAACGCCGGCCTTTCTGGCCAGCTTCGACCAGGCGCATGACCAGCTGATTCCGCGCCTGGCCGACCTCAAGCGCCTGACCGCCGACAACCCCGCCCAGGCGATCCCGATGCGCGCGGTCGAGCGCCGCCTGGCCGAGCTGGACGCCGCCCAGCGTGCGACCAACACGCTGGTCCAGGACGGGCTGGGGGCCGAGGCGTTGCGCCATTTCCGCGCCGACAGCGGGTTGCAGCGGATGCAGAAGCTGCGCGTGATGTTCAACCGGATGGGCCATGAGGAGCGCCGCCTGCTCCGCCTGCGCGACGGCGAACAGACCGCCAGCCGCCGCCTGTTTTCCGCCGTGGTCGGTGTCGCGGGGCTGTTGCTGGTGCTGGTCGCGGTCGTCTCGTTCCTGACCGTGCGCCGCTACACCCGCGACCTGACCCGGTCGCGCGCCGAGCTGGCCGACCTCAACGCCACGCTGGAGGAACAGGTCAAGGAACGCACCGCAGACCTGGCGCTGGCGAACGAGGAGATCCAGCGCTTCGCCTATATCGTCAGCCACGACCTGCGCTCGCCGCTGGTCAACGTGATGGGCTTCACCGCCGAGCTGTCCGCCGCCACCCAGCCGCTGGCCGCGCTGATCGACCGCGCCGAGGCGGAGGCGCCGCAGATCGTGACCGAGGAAGCCCGCCTCGCCGCGCGCGAGGACTTGCCCGAGGCGATCGGCTTCATCCGCACCTCGACCGCCAAGATGGACCGGCTGATCAACGCCATCCTGAAGCTCAGCCGCGAAGGACGCCGGGTCCTCGCGCCCGAGATGATCGCGCTCGACCAGCTGGCCGAACAGATCACCGACTCGATCCGCCACGTGATCGACGATCGCGGCGTCACCGTCACCATCGCCCGGCCGATGCCGGTGGTGGTCAGCGACCGGATCGCGCTGGAGCAGATCCTGTCCAACCTGATCGAGAATGCGACCAAATACCGCCACCCGACCCGCCCCGCCGAGGTGCATGTCTCCGCCGAGGAGACGCGCGGCCGGGTGATCGTCGCGGTGCGCGACAATGGGCGCGGCATCGACCCGCGCGATCACCAGCGCATCTTCGACCTGTTCCGCCGCTCGGGCCAGCAGGACCAGCCGGGCGAGGGCATCGGCCTGGCCCATGTCCGCGCGCTCGCCTATCGCCTGGGCGGTACGATTTCCGTCGAATCTCAACTGGGTGAAGGCGCGACCTTCTTCCTGTCGCTACCAGCCACCCTTTCCATCGAAAGCGCCTGAATGAACGACCATCGCTCTGTCGGCATCGTCATGATCGAGGACGACGAAGGCCATGCCCGCCTGATCGAGAAGAATATCCGCCGCGCGGGCATTCTGAACGACATCCGCCATTATACCGACGGCACCAGCGCGCTCGACTATCTGTTCAACGCGCCCGACGGCCCGGCGAAGAACGGCCCGGCGCTGGTCCTGCTCGACCTGAACCTGCCCGACATGAGCGGCACCGACATCCTGGCCAAGATCAAGGCGGAGGCCAGCCCGCTCAAGCGCACCCCGGTCGTCGTGCTGACCACCACCGATGACAAGGTCGAGATCCAGCGCTGCTACGACCTGGGCTGCAACGTCTATATCACCAAGCCGGTGAATTATGAGAATTTCGCCCAGGCGATCCGCCAGCTGGGCCTGTTCCTGTCGGTGATCCAGGTGCCCGAGGTCGAGGGCTGATCGCCCGCTTGCCCATGACGACCGGCGGCCCGCCCCGCATCCTCTATATCGACGACGACGATGCGCTGCGTCGGCTGGTGTCGCGCGCGCTCGGGCGGCACGGCTATGCGGTGTCGTGTGCGGCATCGGGGGACGAGGGCGTCGCGCTGGCGGCGGCGGGCGATTTCGATCTGGTCGCGGTCGACCATTATATGCCCGGCATGGACGGGCTGGAAACGCTGGCCGCGATCACCGCGCTGCCCGATCCGCCGCCGGTCGTCTATGTGACGGGCTCGGACGAGGGGCGGATCGCGGTCGCCGCGCTGAAGGCCGGGGCGGCGGACTATGTGGTGAAGACGGTCGGCGAGGATTTCTTCGCGCTGCTCGCCGCCAGCTTCGCGCAGGTGCTCGACCGCACCCGGCTGGAACGCGCCAAGGCCGTGGCCGAGGCCGAACTGCGCGCCTCCAATGCCCGGCTGGAGGCGATGCTGAGCGAGGTCAATCACCGCGTCGCCAATTCGTTACAGCTGGTGTCGGCGATGATCGGGTTGCAGAAGGGCAGCCTGACGGATGCGCAAGCGCGCGAGGCGCTGGAGGATACGCAGCGCCGCATCCGGGCGATCGCGCAGGTGCATCGGAGGCTCTACACCGCCAATGATGTCGACCAGGTCGACCTGCGCGACTATCTGGGCGCGCTCGTCGAGGAACTGGGCGAGAGTTGGTCGCACCATAGCTGTCCGCGCACTTTGACCCTGTCCGCCGAGCCGATCCGGGTGAAGACCGACCGCGCGGTGTCGATCGGGGTGATCGTGACCGAGCTGGTCACCAATGCCTGCAAATATGCCTATCCCGATCGCGCGGGCGAGGTGCGCATCTTCCTGACCCGCGTCGAGCAGGGCTGCGAACTGGTGGTCGAGGATGACGGCTGCGGCATGGCGGTGGACCAGAAGCCGCAGGGCACTGGGCTGGGCGCCAAGCTGATCCGCGCGATGGCGCAGAGCCTGCAGACGACGCTGGATTACGACCCGAACCATGCCGGGGTCCGGGCGGTGTTGCGGATGGCGGTCTAGCGGGTCCGGCCCTTGGCCTTCGACGTCGCTCGGGCTGAACGGGTCGGAGGAACAGATGCGGCGAAACCCAAACTCCGTTCAGCCTGAGCGCAGTCGAAGGCCACGCCCCCCTTCCCCCAATCCGCCGTCAGCCCTGGCGCGCCGCCCGGTTCAGGGCTTGCGGAACTTGTAGACGAACTGGTCGGTGCGCCCGCGAATGGCGGGGTCGAAGACGTTCTTGCTATGGTCGTCATCGGGGTTGCGCAGGACGCGGCTCTCGCCGACGAAGCGGAAGCCGACCGATTGGACCTGGCGCTTCACATAGTCGGGGTCGATCCGGTGCGTCGTATTGGTGTCGGCCAGCCCCTTGCCCACCGTATCGGCATGATCGATGATGACATAGGTGCCGCCCGACTTGAGCAGCTTGAACACCGCTTGGTCGAAGGCGCGCAGCGCAGGCTCGCCCGCATCCTTGTTGGCGACGTCATGGTAATTCTGGACGGTCCAGAACAGGTCGACCGGTTTGTCCGAAGCGGGGATGTTCACCGCCTGCACCTGCACGGTGGCGTTGGGCAGGTTCAGCGCCTGGATCGCGCCCAGCGACTTTTCGGCGTAACGCTGCGCGGCGGCGGGCCAATAGGCATAGACATGCCCCTTCGGCCCGACGATGCCCGACAGGATACGGGTCCAATAGCCCTTGCCCGGCAGGTAATCGATCACCGTATCGCCCGGCTTCACGCCCGAGAAAGCGAGGACGGCGGCCGCCTGGCGCCGCGCATCGTCGCCCGCCTGCTCGGCCCGCGCCGGATCGGCGAGCGCGGCGGTGATGTAGGCCGGGACGGCGGCAGGCTTGGCGGACGCGGCAGGCTTTTGCTGCGCCACCGCGACGGTCGTCCCCGCCGCCAGCATCAGTCCCAGTGCGATCGCCTTCATGCCTGCTCTCTCCTATGTTCTGATGCCGTCATCCCCCACCGCCGTTCAGGCTGAGCGTAGTCGAAGCCCAAGGGATTCGCGTGGCCTTCGACTTCGCTCAGGCTGAACGGAGCGGGGGAATGGATAGTCCCGATTACACGTCCAGATTCGCCACGTTCAGCGCATTGTCCTGGATGAACTCGCGTCGCGGTTCGACCACTTCGCCCATCAACCGGCTGAACACCTCGTCCGCCGCCGCGACATCGTCCGAGGTCACGCGCAGCATCGAGCGGACCGCCGGATCGAGCGTGGTTTCCCACAGCTGCTCGGCATTCATCTCGCCCAGCCCCTTGTAGCGCTGGATCGCCAGGCCCTTGCGGCCCGAGGTCAGGATCGCCTCCAGCAACTGGCTGGGCCGCGCCACGCGGGTTTCGCCGCGCGCCAGCGTGGTGCTGTGGCCCTCTTCGTCGGTCGGCACGACATCGGCCGAGGGCTCGGTCGCGGCGCTGCGCAGCGGCACCAGCTTGCCCGCCTGCGCGAAGCTCTCGGCCTGTTCGGCGGCCAGCGTGTGGAGCTTGCGCGCCTCGGCCGAGGCGATGAAGCTGGCCTCGACGATGTGGTGATCGGTCACGCCGCGCCACAGCCGCTCGAAATGGACGCCGCCATCCTCGGTCAGCCGCGCCGACCAGCGCGCCTCGTGATCGCCCGACTCCAGACGGCGCGTGGTTTCGACCACCGTCGCCATGCGCTGCTCGCGGGTCAGCACGGGGTCGAGCGCACCCGCCAGCGCCAGCACCTCGATGATCGCGGCGTCATAGCGGCGCGGCACGTAGCGCATCAGGGTCCGCATCCGCCGCGCATGATCGACCAGCGCCTTCAGGTCGTTGCCCGACCGCGCGCCGCCCGGCCCTTCCAGCACCATGGTCGAAACACCCGCCTCGACCAGATATTCGTCGAGCGCGGTGTCATCCTTCAGGTACACCTCCGACCGCCCCTTCGTCGCCTTATAGAGCGGCGGCTGGGCGATATAGAGGTGCCCGCGCTCGATCAGCTCGGGCATCTGGCGATAGAAGAAGGTCAGCAGCAGCGTGCGGATATGCGCGCCGTCGACGTCTGCGTCGGTCATGATGACGATCTTGTGATAACGCAGCTTGTCCGCGTTGAAATCGTCGCGGCCGATGCCGGTGCCCATCGCCTGGATGAGCGTACCGATCTCCTTGGACGAGATCATGCGGTCGAACCGCGCACGCTCGGTGTTCAGGATCTTGCCGCGCAAGGGCAGGATCGCCTGGAAGTGGCGGTTGCGCCCCTGCTTGGCCGAACCACCGGCCGAGTCACCCTCGACCAGGAAGAGTTCGGACTTGGCGGGATCGCGCTCCTGGCAATCGGCCAGCTTGCCGGGGAGCGAGGCGATGTCCATCACGCCCTTGCGCCGGGTCAGCTCGCGGGCGCGCTTGGCGGCCTCGCGCGCGGCGGCGGCGTCGATGATCTTGGCGACGATCGCGCGCGCGTTCTGCGGATTTTCCTCCAGCCAGTCGGCCAGCTTGTCGGCGATCAGCGATTCCAGCGGCTGACGCACCTCGGAGGAGACCAGCTTGTCCTTGGTCTGGCTGCTGAACTTCGGATCGGGCAGCTTGACCGAGACGATCGCGGTCAGACCTTCGCGCATGTCGTCGCCGGTTAGCGTGACCTTCTCCTTCTTCAGGAGACCCGACTTGTCGGCATAATTGTTGAGCGTGCGGGTCAGCGCAGCGCGGAAGGCCGCAATATGCGTGCCGCCGTCGCGCTGGGGGATGTTGTTGGTGAACGCCAGGACGTTCTCGTAATAGCTGTCGTTCCACTCCAGCGCGACGTCCATGCCGATCGCATCGCGCTGGCCATGAATGGCGATAGGTTCGGGGAAGAGCGGCGACTTGGAGCGGTCCAGCCACTTCACGAAGGCGGCGATGCCACCCTCGTAATAGAGCTCGACCGTCTTGGGCTCGTCATGGCGCGCATCGGTCAGGAACAGGCGGACGCCCGAATTCAGGAACGCCAGCTCGCGATAGCGATGCTCCAGCTTGTCGAAGTCGAACTCGGTGATCTTGAAGGTGGCGGGGGAAGGCAGGAAGGTGACGCGGGTGCCCTTCTGCCCCGGCTCGGCCTTGCCGACGACCTTCAGCGGCGCAACCGCATCGCCGTGCGCGAAACGCATATAATGCTCCTCGCCGTCGCGCCAGATGGTCAGGTCGAGGAACTCGGACAGCGCGTTGACCACCGACACGCCGACGCCGTGCAGGCCGCCCGAGACCTTGTACGCATTGTCGTCGCTGGTGTTCTCGAACTTACCGCCCGCGTGGAGCTGGGTCATGATGACCTCAGCGGCCGACACGCCCTCTTCGGGGTGGATGCCGGTCGGGATGCCGCGGCCATTGTCGGTGACACTGACCGAGCCGTCGGCGTTCAGCTGGATGTCGATGCGGTCGCAATGCCCCGCCAGCGCTTCGTCGATCGCATTGTCGCTGACCTCGAACACCATATGGTGCAGGCCGGAGCCGTCGTCGGTGTCGCCGATATACATGCCCGGCCGCTTGCGCACCGCGTCGAGGCCCTTCAGCACCTTGATCGAGGAGGCGCCGTACTCATTCGTCTGGGGGGTATCTGCCATAGCGAGTATATAGGAATTCCGGCCCCCAAGGGGAAGCGAAATGGGAGGCGGCTGGACCCTTTCGCGCACCCCCGCACGCCGCCGGTCCGGGGGTGCCGAAACCGCCCGGCTGACGGGAATGTCACGCCCCGGTCGGGAGCGGGCAAGCCGCCCGCGCGTAGAATCCCCGCATCATCCGATGGGAGAGATATGATGACCGGCAGAACCCTGCTCCTGGCGACGCTGTCAACGGTTATGGCCGCGCTGCCCGTCTCGGCCCGGCCGATGGGCCGCGACTATCCCGGCTGCGACCTGGCGCAGCAACACCGCCTGCGCGCGCCCACCGGCGGCAAGGTCCGCGATCCGCGCCAGGCGCATGTCGCGATGCGCGCCAATATCCTGGAGGCGGACATCGGCAATGCCCGCAAGGCGCGCCGCCTGTCGCAGGCCGAGGCGCAGGCCCTGTGGCACGATGTCGAGCGGGTTCGCCACGACGCTGATCGCTTCGTGGCCCGACAGGGGTTCCTGAGCGCGGGCGAGACGGCGAGTCACGACCGCGCGCTCGACAGGGTGGCGGTGAGACTGTGCCAGTGAGGTGATGGGCTCTGCGAAGCACCTTTGCCCCCCTTGTCTGATGTGATGCTGGTATGAAGGTGTGCGGAAGGGAGCCCGTCCCCCCGAGGGTCTGGAGCCCGATAGGGAACAAGGGTCCCTTCCGCGTTGGTCACAACCCTGAACAGTTGCTTGGGACTGCTGATCCCGCACGACATGGACAGGAGCCTATACCATGCCACAAGCCGTCATCGGCTGCGACCTTTCGCGTGCTCTCATCGACATTTGCGAACTGCCATCCGGTCGGATCGGGCAGATCGCCAATACACCGGATGCCATCGCCGCCTGGCTCGACACGCTCGACCATGATGTCCGTGTCGTCTTCGAAGCCACCAGCGGCTGCGACGGCGAGTTGATCGCGGCGCTTGCGACCCGCAGCCATCCCTTCTCACGCGTCAATCCGCGCCAAGCGCGCGAGTTCGCCCGGGCCACCGGCACGCTGGCCAAGACCGACCGCGTCGACGCCCGTGTTCTGGCGCAGATGGGCGCGGCGCTGAACCTGCCCGCCACCATCCCGCTCCGCCCGGCCCGTTCGCACTTGGCCGATTTCCTGCGCCGCCGCAGGCAGTTGGTCGACATGCGAAAAGCCGAAAAGCTGCATCGCCATAGCGCAGGTCAGCCCGATATCGCGCAAGCCATCGAGGCCATGATCGACCTGCTCGGCCAGCAGATTGCCCAGCTCGACCGCCAGATCGCAGGCTTCATCGCCCAGGATCACGCCCTGTCCGAACAGGCCCGGCTGCTGATGGCCGTTCCCGGCATCGGACCCACCGTCCTGGCAACCCTGCTCGGTGAACTTCCCGAACTGGGCACGCTGTGCCGTCGCAAGATCGCCTCGCTCGCAGGCCT